>DASPOJ010000146.1:0-17137 GCA_035626055.1 Candidatus Methylomirabilota bacterium
TCTTGTGTTCATGGCGCGGGAATTCTTGCGCGATCCGTATTGGCCGCTGCGGGCCGCCCGCGAACTGAAACAGCCTGTCGGTTGGCCCGCGCAATACCTGCGCGCCGCGCCGCCGGATTCTCCTGCGAGGAAACCTCTTGACGACGAGGCGGAAAAGGCCAAAGGGACGAATTGATTTCGTGCTTGGCTTGAATCCGACGCGTGCAAAGTAGGCCAACCGGCGCGCCGATTGAGATTGACCAGCCCAGGCGGCCTCGTTAGCATTCGTCTTGCGCCTCACCGGCCCGGGAAATCTGCGTCTAAGTATATGGGGCCGCAGCCTTTGCTTGTCCCTGGTGAGATGGTCGGGACACCTCAAAGATGAAAGATTTGCGCAGACAGACAGGTTTGTGGACGATTGCTGCGGCGAGTCTGGCCGTGTGTTTGGCCCTCGCCGGGTGTGAAGACTCTGCGCGGCACGTCGCCGCAGCGCATCCGACTGCGATTGCGCCGCCCGCGCAGGCTCTGTTCACTCCTCTTCCGCTGCCGCCGCGGCAGCACATGATCGTGTTGTCGCTGCAGCCACCCGACGGAGTGGAGCGGCTGCGCGCGCAATCGGAGGCTCTTTTCGAGGCCGGCCAGCGGGAGTACAGTGCGGGTCACCTGAGTGAAGCGCGGAGGGAGTTCGACGCGTCGCTCGACGTGATGTTATCGAGCGGTTTCGATCTCTCCGCGGAGCCGCAGCTCCATGAGCTTTACGATCACATCGTGGAGACGGTGCACACCGACGAAATGGCGGCCTTCCAGCAAGGCGACGGCTTCACGGAGCAACCCAGCCAGCCTTCGCCGCTCGATCAATTGCCGGAGCTGAATCTCCCCACGGACCTGCCAGTGGATCCTCGCCTTCGGGGGAGCGCGGAGGGCGAGCTCCAATCCGTCGAACACGACCTGCCTCTGACCGTGAACGACTTTGTCCTGACTTATCTGGACTATTTTCAAACGCCGCACGGGCGCGCCATCGTCGAGAACGGACTGCGCCGCGCGGGCCGTTACCGCCCCATGATTTCACGCGTCCTGCGCGAAGAGGGACTGCCGCAAGATTTGATTTACCTGGCGCAGGCGGAAAGCGCGTTCCAGCCCCAGGCCCTCTCGAGGGCCGGCGCGCGGGGCTTGTGGCAATTCATATCCTCGAGCGGCCGGATCTACGGCTTGGAAAAAACCTGGTGGGTGGATGACCGCCAGGATCCCGAAAAAGCCACACGCGCCGCCGCGCGCCATTTGCGAGACCTCTACGAGATGTTCGGCGACTGGTACCTTGCGATGGCTGCTTACGATGCCGGGCCGCTGACCATCCAGCGCGCCGTGGAACGCACGGGCTACGCCGATTTCTGGGAACTGTACAAACGGAATGTCCTTCCGAAGGAAACGCGGAACTACGTGCCCATCATCCTCGCGCTGGCGTTGATCTCGAAGGACCCCGCGCGCTACGGCGTCGAAGTCGAACCGGAATCGGCCGACGTGCCCGACGATGTCAAGCCCGGCCATCCGATTGATCTCCGGCTGGTGGCAGAAACGATCGACTGCGACCTCGACGCGCTGCGTGGGCTCAACCCCGAATTGCTTCGCCTGGTCACGCCGAACGATCCGGAATTCGTCCTGCACCTTCCGTCGGGCTCGGCCGAGCGTTTCTACGCGGAAATCGCGGCCATCCCGCCGGACAAGTGGGTGAGCTGGCGGCAGCATCGCGTGGAAGAAGGCGAGACGCTTTCCAGCATCGCGCAACAGTACCGCATCGGCGTGGCAGCCATCTCGGAAGCCAACAGCCTAGACGCGCACGCCCCGCTCGAAGCCGGAACGAAATTGATTATCCCCGTCGAAGGGCGGTCGGATCCTGCGATGGGGAAGTTGCTGAGCTACCGCGTGCGCCGCGGCGATACGCTCGCATCGATCGCGGACGAATTTGACGTCAGCACGGCCGAGTTACGCCACTGGAACCACATGCGCGGCGACCGGGTCGTGCGCGGGATGCGCTTGAGGGTTTATCCCGGCGGCATGACTGCCCCTCCTCCCGCGGCCGCGCGACGCCACACTCCCGCAACAACGGTCAGCAATTCTGCTGCGGCTCCGGCAGCTCCGCCCGGTCCGATCCACTATCGCGTCAAACAGGGCGAGACACTCTGGTCGATCGCGCGGGGATACAACACGACGGTCGAGGCGATCCGGCAGGGCAATCGATACCTGTTTACCCGCCCTTTGCAAGCTGGGGATGAACTGACGATCCTGCCGGCCCGATAGCCAAGGCCTAGGCCATAACTGATTGTGAGATAAGGTTTTAGGGGAAAAGTGGACCAGCGAGATGCGAGCGGCTCCCACCTTTCATTTTCTTGCACAGGCGCATCTTGATTTACCAGCCTTGACAAAGCTGCGGGACTCCGTTTATAAGCCCCGCGTGGGCCAAGGCTGCAACACTCCGTCAAAGCGGGAATTGCGGGAGGTAAGGGATGACTTACGAACGAAACGGTAACGGCGACGAGAACGAGTTCTCCCCGTTCGAGGAAGAGGAAGAAGTGGGGGGCGATCGCGACGATGTCCTTGAGGAAGAGGCCGAGGAAGAACTGGTAGTCGAGGAGACAACGAATCTCCCGGTTCCGCCGCCTCCACCGGCGCCCGTGGCCGCGTCGCGCAAAGCGAAGGCGAAAAAGCAAGCCAAGCCGAAGCGAGCCGCAAAGAAGAAGTCGCGCCCGAAGAAGAAAGTTGCCCGGCGGCCAAAGAAGCGCGCCGCGAAATCCTCGAAGCGGCGCAAGAAGCGCTAAGGGAAGGTTCTCAAGGCCCGGACATCGTCCGGGCCTTTTTCGTGTTGAAGGAAAATCTCGCTCAGGGCTCGAGAGAAATATAAGCCACGCGGCCGACGATGGTTTCGCGTGAGTTCGGGTCGCCGGCGGGCGCAAGCTCCGCCGCAGCTTCCGAGTGATGAGGCCGCAGAATCAAACGGTCGCCCGCCGCTTCTAGGTAGCGCACCACCGTGGTTCCCTTCCTGTACACGACGTAGAGATTCCGCTGCTCTTTCTGGTACGGGCGCAAGGAGGTCCAGTGGCGATCCGTGAGCAGCAGCGCCCCTGCCGTGACGTGCGGCCACATGGCCGCAGCGTCGGCCGCGCCGGCTTGCACGACAACGAAGCGCGTCCACGCCCTTCTCGCGGGAGGCGCGTCCGCGCGAATTCGTTCGATCAGCGCGCGGCGATACTTCACGCGATCCCGGGCCTGCCCCTCGACGATGGCCGGACTGGTGGCCGCGGCCTCCGCACCCACGAGCGGCACGTCCAGCCATTCGCCCGCCGGCGCTTCCGGCACGGCGGCGTGGCGCGCGGCCTCGACGGGATCGAGCAGATCGTAAATCGTGAGATCGAGGGCGCGAAGCGTACGATCGAGCGCGGAAAGTTTCAGCCCGCGCTTGCGATTGAGGAAGTTGGAGATATGCGCCTGTGTGAAGCCCACGCGGCGGGCGAGCTCGGTTCCGGTCAACTCGCCCGCTTCGATCCGGCTCGACACTTCGCGGCGCAGCGCTTCCGAAAGTGCGGCGAATCCCACTCGCGAAGCATATAACGAACAGCTAAACGATTCAATTGCGCCTTCGCCGCAGGTCAATCGGGCCTCGGCCACGTCCTCGCCTCATGCCCAGCTTGGGCATTGCGAGTCCGCATTGGGGAAACCCGGCGGCGATCGACATTGGCGAACAATCTACTTGCTGACCTAGAATCCGGTGGCTAGCATACGCGCCGATGGTTCGAGCCGTCGAATATGTCCGGAGGATGCGCGGCGGCGCGCAAGCGCACCTGTTTCGCTGCGATGACGGCGCGTACTATATTGTCAAGTTTCAGAACAACCCCCAGCATCTTCGGGTTTTGGCGAATGAAATGCTCGGAAGCTTACTGGCTCGCAGGTTGGGCCTGCCCGCGCCGATGACCAGCGTCGTGGAGGTGTCCGCGGAACTGGTGGCCAATACGGCGGACTTGGTCATCCAATTGGGTGCCGGCAGAATTCCGTGCAAGCCCGGCCGGCAGTTTGGCTCGCAGTTTCCCGCGCATCCGGCGGAGGTGACCGCGTACGATTTTCTCCCTGACGACCAACTGGCCGACGTCGAGAATCTCGACGCGTTCGCAGGAATGCTGGTCTTCGACAAGTGGACTTGCAACACGAACGGAAGACAGGCCGTTTTTCTCCGGGAGCCCGGCCAATCGCACTTTCGCGCCATGATGATCGACCAGGGGTTCTGTTTCAACGCAGGCGACTGGAATTTCCCGGATGCGCCGCTCCGCGGTTTGTACGTGCGGCAAAAAGTCTACGCGCACGTGCGGGGACTGGACTCCTTTGAGCCGTTCCTGGAACGCACGGAAAAACGCATGACGCGGGAGGTCCTGGGCGAGGCCGCAGAGCAAATCCCGCCCGAATGGTACCATTTCGATATCGACGCCCTGGAAGAATTGCTCGAGAAGCTTTACCAGCGCCGCGGGCGAATCCGGGAATTGATCGTTTCAGCCCGTGATTCGAGCCGGCAACCTTTTCCCAATTGGAAGTGAACCATGCCTAAAATGGAACTGCGCAATTGCGCCTATCACGTCGTTCGTTACGCGCCGAATTTGGTTCGCGATGAGTGGATCAATGTCGGCGTCGTCCTCTTCGAGCCATCTTCCGGAAACGTCCGCGCGCGGCTGGTGCAGGAAGCGGCGGAATTCGCGCGCATCCGAAGGCTGCACCCCGAAGCCGATGAGAACCTGCTCCGCAATCTCGGCACGCTTTTCGACGCGCCCCCCAACGGAAGCCGACCTGACGGCGTGGCCTGGCTGGCGAAACTCGAGGACACGCTCTCCAACGCCGTGCAGCTCAGCCCCCGCAAGGGATTGCTGGCGGAAGATTTCGACGCCGAACTCGACCGGATCTACCACGAGCAGGTCGAGCCTCCCCAGCCCGTTCGAGCCGGCGCGCGCGACCTGCGCACGCGCAGCGAAATTCGCGCCCGCGCCAGAGACTATTTTCGGCTGGAAGGGATCTTGAACCGCATGCAGGCCGGCGTCCGCGTGGACTCGTTCACGTATCCGGGCGATCCGATGCGGCTCGATTTTGCCTACCGGCGAAATGGAACTCGCGGGTTCATTCAGTCCCTGGCATTGAACCGCGACCCGAGTCAGGCCAAGCTGCTCGCCTTCACCGCCGACGCCATTCGCGCACACGCCGACCACACGGAATTTACCGCCATCACCGAGACGGACCCCGAACGGGATAACGCGCGGCACCGCTTCCTGGCCGGGCTACTGGAGGAAAGGGAAATCTCGATCGTGCCGCTGCGGGCCCTGCGCGGCTGGGCGCACGAGCTGGCGCCCACGCTGCGCGCAAGCTGAGAAACCAGGCTCGCTCCGCCGCGCGCTACGGTACTAGAGAACTTCTTCGTTCCAATCTTCGAGCGACGCCTTGACCTTGCCCATGAACTGGTGCGCGATTGCGCCGTCTACGACGCGGTGGTCGTAGGAGAGCGTCAGGTACACCATCGAATGGATCGCAATAGCGTCGTCGATCACGACGGGCCGTTTCTGGATCGCGCCGACGCCCAGAATCGCCACGTTCGGCTGGTTGATTACGGGCAAGCCCATCAGGCCCCCGTACGTGCCGGGGTTGGTGACCGAGAAGGTGGATTCCTGCACCTCTTCCAGTTTCAGCTTCTTCGTGCGGGCGCGTTCGGCGAGATCGTTGATGGCGCGTTGCAGGCCGAGAAAATTCTTCTCGTCCGCGTTTTTCACCACGGGCACGATCAGCCCCCAATCGAGAGCGACCGCGATCCCGACATTGATCTCGCGATGCAGCACGACGTTCGCGCCGTCCGCCGAAGCGTTCACCGTGGGAAACGCGCGCAGGGCCTGCACGCACGCGCGCAGGAAGAACGGCATGAAGGTGAGCTTGACCCCGTTGCGCTTTTCGAATTCGTCTTTCGCGCGCCCGCGGAGCAGCGCAATGCGCGTCATGTCCGCCTCTTCGATGGAATAGACGTGCGGCGACACGCGCTTGGAAACGACCATGTGCTCGGCGATCTTCTGCCGCATCACGGTCATCGGCTGCACCTGATACGACCCGAAATAAATTCTCTCGCGCGGGACGGCATTTTCGAGCGGGCCTCCCGCCTGCGCTCCCGGGGGGAGAGCCGCGGCCCTTGCCGTGCCGGCACCGCCCGCGATCGCGGCGAGAATATCCTTCTTGCTGATCCGGCCGCCCACGCCCGTGCCAGAGAGCGTCGAGAGGTCGATGCTGTTCTCCTTCGCCAGGCGACGTACCAGCGGCGAGCTGTGAATGCGTTGACCGTCTCCGCGCGCCGCAGCGGGAGCTGCCGCCGGCGCATAGGGACGCGACGCAGCAGGCGGGGGTGCGGGGGCCGCCGCGGGTTTTGCTTCGGCCGTCGCCGGCGGCGTCGCGGGCGTCTCCGCTTTCGCCCGGCCGGAAGCGGGAGGCGCCGCCGCTGCCGGTGAAACCTCCGCTGCCGACGTGCCCGCTGCGTCGATCACGGCGACGACGGTTTGAATGGGCACCGTCTGTCCTTCCGTGACCTTGATCTCCTTGAGCACGCCTGCCGCGGGCGACGGGATCTCCGCGTCCACCTTGTCCGTGGAAATCTCAAACAGCGGTTCGTCCCGTTCGATCTTGTCGCCGGGCTTCTTCAGCCACTTGGTGACCGTTCCCTCGAAAATACTCTCTCCCATCTGGGGCATGATGACTTCTACGGCCATGGTCTTCTCCTGTGTTTCTTAATAGTGCGCCAGACGGCGCGCGGCCTCAGCGATGCCCGCGGCGTTCGGCAAATAATGTTCTTCGAGCGGCGGCGAGTACGGCACGGGCCTGTCGGGCGACGTCACCCGAACGATCGGCCCGTCGAGATCCCCGAACGCCTCCTCGCAAACCACGGCCGCGATCTCTCCGGCAATCCCGGCCGTGCGCGTGTCCTCATGGACGACGAGGAGCTTGTTCGTCTTTCGCACCGAGGCAAGAATCGTCTCGCGGTCGAGTGGCAAGAGCGTCCGCAGATCGATCACTTCGCACTCGATGCCTTCCTCCGCCAGCTTGCCTGCCGCATCGAGCGACGGATGCATCATCGCGGCGTAACTCACGATCGTC
The DNA here is from genome assembly GCA_035626055.1 of Candidatus Methylomirabilota bacterium. Taxonomy (GTDB): domain Bacteria; phylum Acidobacteriota; class Terriglobia; order Acidiferrales; family UBA7541; genus DASPOJ01. The sequence continues at coordinate 7,135 of DASPOJ010000146.1, forward strand.
AGGTCGCGGCCTTCGCGCCGCACGGCGGCCTTGCCGATCGGGACGCTGTACTCCCCGGCGGGCAGCTCCTCTTTTACGCGCCGGTACAGAAACTTATGCTCGAAGAATAACACCGGGTTGTTATCCCGTATCGCCGATTTCAACAATCCCTTGGCGTCGTGCGCCGTCCCCGGGCAAACCACTTTCAATCCCGGCGTATGCACGAAATACATCTCCGGATTGGCCGAATGAAACGGCCCGCCGTGCACGCCGCCGCCCGAAGGCCCGCGCACCACGATCGGCGCCGGCGCACCCCAGCGATAGTGCGACTTGGCGGCGAAATTCGTGATCTGGTTGAAGCAGCACGCGATGAAATCCATGAACTGCATCTCGGCCACCGGGCGCAAGCCCAGGTAACTCATGCCCACGGCCGCGCCGATGATCGCCGTCTCGCTGATCGGCGTATCGATCACGCGCTCCCATCCGTAGCGGGCGAGCAACCCCTCGGTCGCCTTGAATGCGCCGCCGTACACGCCGATGTCCTCGCCGATCAACACCACCGACGGGTCGCGCGCCATCTCTTCGTCAAGCGCCTGGCGAATCGCTTCGAGGTACGTGACTTCCGCCACGATCACCGCCCCGCCTTCGGCCGCGGCTTCGCCCGCGCCGCACGCCCGGCAATCTTCCGCTTCAGCGCGGATTTTCTGCGCTCCGGCGGCGCCCCGTTTCCGCCCGCAGCAGGCTTGCTGGCGAAGGCGGCCCATTCGGCGCGGACGCCGGATTTCGGCGGCAGCAATTCCTCCGTCGGCCGCTGCCACACCGGCACAATCTCGTGGCATCCCTCGCAATAGACTCCCTTCTCGGCCACCTCCGGCTGCGGGAACGGCGAACTTTCCGCGAACTCCAGATCCTCCGCGATCTCGCGTTCCACCCGCGCATCAAGCGCCTTTTTCGTGCGCGCATCCCACAAGCCGCGTCCGGTCAGGTGCTGCTCGAAGCGCGGGAGCGGGTCGCGCGCCTTCCAAAGCTCCAGCATCTTTTTCGGCACGTATTCGGCCGCGTCGTGCTGCGCGTGGCCGCACATCCGCATGGTCTTGGCTTCGATCAGGAACGGGCCATCCCCTCGGCGCGCGTGTTCCACCGCTTCTTTCGCCGCGTGGTAAACGGCGAGCACGTCGTTGCCGTCCACTACGGAACTCGCAATCCCATACGCCCGCGCGCGGTCGGCCAAATCCCCCAGCGGCACTTGACACGCAACCGGCGTCGAATAGGCCCACTGGTTGTTCTCCACCACCAGGACGAACGGCGCCTTCTGCACCGCGGCCAGATTCAAGCCTTCGTGAAACGCGCCCGTGGAAGTTCCTCCGTCGCCAATCCAGGTCATCGCCACGTTCCGCTGGCCCAGGTACCGGGCTCCCATTGCCACGCCCACCATCACGGGAATCAGATCCCCCAGCATCGAAATCGGCGAGACGACGTGCCGCACGTGCAGATCTCCGAAGTGGCTCGTCGTGTCCTTGCCCTGCGTCGGCGACGTGTAACGCGCCATGTACTGTGTCAGGACGTCGCGCGGTTTGTAGCCCCGCACCAGCAACGCGCCGATGTTGCGGATCATCGGCGCGATCCAGTCGCCCGGCCTGAGTGCATACGCCGTGCCGACGGAAATCGCTTCCTGCCCCAGGCTCAGGAAGAGTCCGCCGACAACCTGGTTCTGCTTGAACAGCCGCGCGAGTTGTTCTTCGAGCGAACGGTTCAGCCGCAGGTAGTAGTACAGCTCAAGCTGCTGTTCCCGCTTGAGGGCGACTTCGCTCGTTTCCTTCACTGTTCAGGCCATCGCCGCGATATCGCCCGCGCCCCGGTTCGTCGCGCCGCTTTCGAACTCGCGCAGCCGCTCCGCAAGTTCATCCGGAGACGCAGGCAACATCTCCAGGCCCAGCACCTCGCCGAGCCGCTCCGTGATGCGCCGGGAAACCTCGCGCAAGCTCACCCGCTTGCCAAGTAGTTTTTCCAGCGAGGTCGCTTTCCTGCCGGCAATTCCGCACGGCACGATCAAGTCGAACTTGCGCAGGTCCGTCGCGACGTTGTACGCGAATCCGTGCGAAGTCACCCAGCGGCTCAAATGCACGCCGATCGCGGCGAGCTTCTCCTCGGGCGCGTCCGCGCCGCCCACCCACACGCCTGTTTTCCCTTCCACGCGCCGCGCGGAGACGCCGTACTCCCGCGTCGCGCCGATCATGGCCTCTTCGAGGCTCCGCACGTACCACCCGACGTCCCGGCGAATTTCGCTCAGATTCAAGATCGGATATCCAATCAATTGGCCGGGGCCGTGATAGGTAATGTCTCCGCCGCGATTCGTCTCGAAGTAAGCGACGCCCATCTGCTCCAGCGACCGCCGTGAGGCCAGCAAATGCTCCGGCCGGCCGTTCCGCCCTTGCGTGATCACGTGGGGATGCTCGCAGAGCAGCAGAACGTGCGGAATCGCGCCCGCCTTGCGCGCCGCCACCAGACGCTCTTCGAGCGCTCGCGCGGAGCCGTACTCCGCAAGGCCGAGGTCCGTGACTAGACACGTTTTCATTGAACTTGAATTTCTCTCGGCCGCCACCGCTAGAAATTGATCGAAAGACCGCGCACCGCCGCGAACGCGTCCCCCATCGCTTCCCACACCGTCGGGTGCGCGTGGACCGTGAACATCATGTCGTCAATCGTCGCTTCGAGCTGCAGCGCGGCAACCGGTTCGGCCAGGATTTCCGTCGCCAGCGGCCCGATCGCGTGGACCCCCAGCACTTCGCCGTATTGCTCGTCCGACACGACTTTGATGAAGCCCTCGTGCTGTCCCAGGATCGTCGCCTTGCTGTTGCCTGCGAACGGGAATTTTCCCGTCTTGACTTTGTAACCCGCTTCGCGCGCCGCCCGCTCCGTCAGTCCAATCGAGCCGATCTGCGGTTCGCAGTAGGTCGCCGCGGGAATCCGCGCACACTCCAGCACCGGCACCTGCTTGCCTGCGATTTTCCCGACGGCGATGATTCCCTCCATCGACGCGGCGTGAGCCAGTTGCGGCATTCCCGCAACGATGTCGCCGATGGCGTAGAGTCGCGGCTCCCCCGTCTCCATGAAGGGGCCCACGTGAATGAATCCCCGCTCGATCTTCGCCTTGGATTTCTCGAGTCCCAGATTCTCGGTGTACGGCTGGCGCCCGACGGCCATCAGCACGCGCTCGCCGGCAATGGTCTTCGCCGCACCCGATTTGTCCTTGAACGTCACGGTCGCGCCCTTCGCGTCTTTTTGCACCGATTCCACTTTTGCTTCCGTGAAGATTTGAATCCCCTTCTTCCGGAACGCCTTCTCCAATTCGGCCGAAATCTCCTCGTCCTCCAGCGGCACCGCGCGAGGCAACATTTCGAGAATCGTGACCTCGGCGCCGAACGAATTGTAGATCGAGGCGAATTCCACGCCGACCGCGCCCGCGCCCACGATCACCAACGACTTCGGAATCGCCGGCAGCGAAAGAATTTCGCGATTGCTTAAAACCACCTTGCCGTCGATCTCGATGCCCGGCAGCGAACGCGCCTTCGAGCCCGTTCCCAAAATAATGTGCGTTGCCTCGATCTCGGTTGCCTTGCCGTCCTTCTCGACCGATACTTTTCCCGGCCCAGCCCAGCGGCCCCAGCCCTGCATCGTTTCCACTTTGTTCTTTCGAAACAGCAGCTCGATGCCCTTCGCGTGTTTTTTGACGATCTTGTCCTTGCGCGCCAAAACCGCGTCCCAATCGAGCTTGAATTCCTTCACGTCTATGCCGAACTCTTTCGCGTTCTTGAACGTGTCGTAGATTTCGGCGTGATGCAACAGGACCTTCGTCGGGATGCAGCCGATGTGCAGGCACGTCCCGCCCAGAAAGCCGTCCTTCTCCACCACCAGCGTCCTCAAACCCCATTGCGAGGCGCGAATCGCGGTTTGGTAGCCGCCGGGTCCGCTTCCAATGATCGCGAGATCGTATTTAGGCAAGAGATTCCTCCACGACGCGGCCCGGCCGGCCCGCGCGAAAATCAGAACTGGCTGGCGGACGGCCGCCCGTCCTGGGGACGGAACTGCGAAGGGTCACCCGGCAGCGCCCGCCCCACAGCGCCGCCCTCGGTGTGCTGACAAACACCAAATCTTAGCAGCCGCATGCGGGCCCCGCAACTCTGCTTGCTGCAAAGCGCGCGCGAAAGGGTGAGGAAGCTTTCACTTCTCGAATCTCAATCCGCTGCCTTCCTTGACACTCAATCAATGCTTGCCTAGAATCCGTTATTTGTCATGCAGCATCTAAGGTTCGCTGTAGGGCCATCACCATGGATAAGAAGCGGGTGGAATATTACAGAAAGAAGTTGCTCGTGCGGCGCGATGAGCTCCTGAAGTCCATTGCACGCACCGAAGAAGAGGGCCGCGCGGCCGACGACGATCCGACCGTGGACTTGGCCGATAAAGCCGCAAACTCTTATACCAAGGAGTTCCTCTTCGGCCAGACTAATCAGGATCGCTCGCTCCTGCAATTGATCGACGGCGCCCTCGAGCGCATCAAGGGCAATACGTTCGGAGCCTGCGTCAACTGCCAAACCGAACTTCAGCAGAAACGCCTCGAAGCGGTGCCCTGGGCGCGGCATTGTTTCGCGTGCCAGGAAAAAATGGAGCGCGGACAACTCTGAGTCCGCTCGCCCGGGTTCTACCCAGTAAGTATCTTTCCTCTTTCATAACTTACCTGCGGGGTGTAGGCTCGCCCCGCCGTGTCAGCACGACTGCATTCCGCGCGCGCGGTCGTTCGAGAATTGGGGGGAGCCCTTGCCTCGATTCTCTTTCCTGCGCCGTGTCGCGCCTGCGGAGGGATTCTCGATTCGGGCGGGCGCATCCCCCTCTGTTCCTCCTGCCTTGCGGCAATCGAGCCAATCGCCGGCCCGCAATGCGAGCGCTGCGGGAAACCGATCCTCTCAGCGGTGGCCGCTCAAACTTCACAAATGCTCCTCTGCCACATGTGTCGGCGGGAGCTCTACGACTTCGATTTCGCCCGCAGCTATGCCAAGTACGATGGCCCTCTGGTTCGTGCCGTCACTGCCCTGAAGTACGACCAGGTGACGCCTCTCGGCGCATGGTTCGCGCGACGGCTGGTTGCGCTCGTCCGCGCAAGTCCCGAGCCTTTCGCTACTGACGCCGTAGTACCGGTACCGCTCCACGCCGCCCGCCTTCGCGAGCGTGGGTACAATCAGGCGGAGCTGATCGCCAGGCCGCTGGCACGCATGTTGGATATTCCTTTCCGCTCCTATCTTCTGGTGCGAACGAAACCCCGGCCGGACAAGCTAAAGTTAACGATCCGTGAGCGTTGGCGGAGTGTCCGTGGCGCATATGCCACTCGCAGCGGGGCTCAGGTTGACAAAATGCGCGTCTTGCTGGTAGATGATGTAATGACTACCGGCGCGACGCTGGATGCTTGTTCCCGTGCCCTCAGAACGGCCGGAGCCGCCCGCGTGGTCGGGCTGACAGTGGCCAGGGTCATCCCCAACTGGGAGCCGCCCACCACCAGTCAATTGGATACCAGGGAATGATAGTCACCGACCAAGGCGACACAGTACCTCGGTCGAAAGAAGCCACCGAGGCAGCTATCAGGCCCATGTCCGTCCGGCGACCCCACGCCGGGTACAAGCCCGCGATCATGCAAGAGCCGGTGCTCGTTCTAAACGCTACCTTCGAACCCATCAACGTGACCGCAGTGCGCCGCGCGATGGTCTTGATGCTGAAAGGCGTCGCGCAAGCCGAAGAGTTGAATCATGCGGAGGTTCATTCAGCCGCCCGCACCATCAAGGTGCCTTCAGTCATACGGCTGCTCGCCTATCGGCACATTCCCCAGCAGACGCGAGCGCTTTCCCGGAAGAATATCCTCCTGCGCGATCGCAACACTTGCCAATTTTGCGGGGGGACATTTCCAGCTTCCGAACTCACCCTCGACCACCTCATCCCGCGATCGCGCGGCGGCCACTCCTCCTGGGAGAATCTCGTGGCTTGCTGCTACAGTTGCAACAACAGCAAGGGTGACCGCACTCCGGAGGAGGCCGGTCTGCGGCTGGTCCGGCGGCCCCGGCCGTTCACGCTGCACACCTCGCGGCAATTGATGCGACTGATCGGCAATAAGGACGAAAAGTGGCGCAAGTACCTCTTCTATTGAGCCCTACCGGGGCGTTGCATCGCGCCTAACTCAAACAATCTCAATCAGATACGTTGATTCTGAGAGGGCCCACATTTCTTTGCGATCCGTGCAACCTTGAGGAGAGTTCCCTCGTCTAATGGGACAAGACCACTTCTAGGACACACCCCGGGAAGCAGCGTTGGCTCTGCCAAGGCTGCTTCTCTTCTTTTAGGGCCGACTTTCTCGCCTCATTGCCGCAGGCTGACGCGCAATCCCCTCCGCCAGTTCTCTTGCACGCCAACTCGGATCACTTCCATCTCCCGCGTCATGTACCTCAGCAGCCGGGCATTCGCCGGGTGAAAACGCAGCGCCGGCGCCACGAGGTAAACGCGCGGAGGAAGCTCCTGCAACTCTATCCCCTGAAAGTAGCCGCATCGCCGGAAATCGTCCCGCTCCTGGTGGCTGCGCACCCGCAACCAATAGTCGGCGGCCTGCAGTACCAGGTGCAGCTCCTCGTCCGCTTTCAGCTCGAGAATCGCCAATCGGCCGTCTCGCGTCACTCCCAGCAGATCCAGGATCCCACGCTGTCCTCCGCTCACCGCCGGAACTTGGCTGTAAATGTGCCCCGGATCGAGGCGCGGGTCCACGCGCCCCGGGTCTTCCTGCACCAACGTCTCCAGCCAGCGCTCCGCCTGCGCGCGATACAGGCGGTGTTTCACGTCGGTCGCAAGCGGATTCCGATGCACCTCCAACTCGCGAACCAGTTTCTCGAGGCGCGGCCGGCTCGCCGCCGTGAGCGGTTGCGTGCGATCCCCGAGACCAAACGTGATTCCCGCCGGATCCCAGCGGGCGAACTCCAGTCCGCGAAATCGCAACGCGACCGACTTGCCGTCCGCAGCGACGCTCAGCCGAATCGCCTGCGGTGCCAACCGCACAATCGGTTCCACCCCCGGCCCCGCGGCGGCTAGCAGCGTTTCCACTTCGCGCCGCGGGAGCAAGCGCGTGGCGACATTGCTCGTATCGCCGGGCTCCCGGCGGCGCGCCTCGCCTCGCACCTCGTCCACCTCGTACAGTTCAACGCATAGGCTGGAAACGAGCGCCGCCATGCGGTGGGCCGTCACCTGCGCCGCGCCCTTCGGCAGAAATAATCGCAAGCCCGCGATCGTGCGCGTCCGGGCCGTGCTGCGGTCGTGCGCCCCGTCGAACCACAACAGCCCCGCCGTCAGCGTCGCGTCAATCGTCGCCGCGCTCTCTGCCGCGGAGACGCCCACCACCACCCAGGCTTCCGAGCCGCGATGCATCAGGCCGCGCGCGTAGCAATCGGAAAGCGAGTGCTCAAGATCGTCGCGGGCGGAGAGAGAGTCCAGTGTCTCGTCGGGAAACTTTTCGCGCAGCAGTTGGCCGAATCGCGATGTGAATTCCGCACGTCGCGCGCGCGCCATCTGTTGCTCGGCGGAACGCTCCCTCTCCGCAATCTTGAATTCGAGCCGCGCCGGCCGCGTGTACCCGAATCGCCGCACCTCCAATACGACCTGTTCGGCGGATTGATCCGCGATCCCTACCACGCGGCGCACCAGGCTCTCCGCGTCCGACCACAGATGAATCAAGAGCGCGGAATTCTCCGCCCGCACCTCAAACTGCAAGTCCTGCCCTACAAGCCGCCGGCCACTCTCCTGCACTTCCACCGCGCCGGATTTCGACAGTTCCGCAAGCGCCTGCTCGACCTCGCGCGCCAGTTCCATTGCCGCCAATTATAAATACATACAACCGTATGTCCAGGCGTGCCCGCAACCGACCCGCACGTTGCTATGCCAGCTTCACGCCGTGAATCTTGGCCCTTGGGCAGGAACTTGTCCCGCCTGCCCCGAGCACGGGGCCCTCGCCGGGAGGCCACATCGGCGGGTCCCTCACTTCTCTCATGTAGAGGCCGGGCTTGAGCCCGGCTGCCGCCCTGTCTCCGGTCCCTGGAGTCCGGTGGGCTCCACCGGAGTCCTAACACCGGACCAGGCCAGGCCGGACCGCGAAAACCGCAAAAGGGCGGCGTCGGCGTGAAAGGCCTGCGCTTCGCCCCCGAAAATCCCAAAATCGGACGCTATTTGAAAAAAACATCCCCTTTTTTGAGACGAATGTGAAAACAAAGGACTTCCAGCAAAAGAGCGCGCATCAGTGTGAAAATGCAGGCAGTTAAAGTCGCGTATTTTCAGCAAGCTACGCACTCTTTTGTGTGAATGTGAAAACAAGGGGCTTGCGGCGACGCCAGATGCGTGTGGAGCAGTATGATTCGTGTTCCGAGAAACGCGGGAAGACCCGGAGGGAAGGACGCCCGATCCGTGTTCGATATGGAGTGCGTATCTCACACCATCTTTTAGCATCTGTTCTACAAGTCGTCAACTCAAATGATTACTGGCTAGTATTCGAAGGAAGGCCGAGGTGAGCTGTGGGATCGATGTCTTTAGCGAGATGGGGGGACTCGAGACGGAGGCGGGACAATCCTCTGACTGATGGCGACCTGAAGGTCGCCGCTACAGAACCATTCCATGAATTCTAGCGGACGGCGGCGAATTGCGTTTGGAAATAGGCGAGTTTTTTTCGAGACCTCCGAAATGTTCCCTTTCGGCGCGGCGGGTGGAACGAATGATGATCAGGTAATCCGTCTTCTATCGTTTTCTTCGAATGTGGTTTGGGGTTGGTCTCTCGGCGGCGGGCTGCACTTCTTCCCCCGAGGCGTTGGCCCCGCAATTCTACCGCTCGAGTGGATTGTTACCTTTGTTATACTAAGCCAACATGCCGCCTCGCAAAATTCGGGTTGCAGCTGTTCAAGTCGACTACCAGCCCTCGTATCTTGGACGTTCCTTTTCTTACCTTCACGAGCCAGCATTGCTTCAGGAGGCAGAGAATGGTTTGGCGGCGCTGGTTGAGTTTTCGGGGATAGCGCTTGAGCGGGCGCTAATCAAGCAAATCTGGGTGGATAACATTTGTCGCAAGCTTGAGGCCATTCTTTACTTTTGCGCTGTCCACGAAACAGACTTGGTCGTCTTTCCCGAGTACTCCCTGCCGATAGAGGCGCTGCCTTGGTGCGCACAGTCAGCCCGCGAGCGACGCATGGTGATAGTCGGTGGCAGCCATACGGTTCTTGGTGACGAGGAATCTAGGCGAATCTATGAACAGGCGGGGTTAGGGAATCTTAACCTCAGCCCTGCTGACCCCGAAAGCGACATAAGGAAGTCAATTTGCCCAATTTTCATTCCCGACTCGGCCCCAACAGTGATTGAGAAGAACGCTAGGTCTGTGTGGGAGAGCGACATGGCGGGCGGAAGGCCAGCTAAGACGCTGGAGATTTCTATCCGCGGGACAAAGTTCCGACTAGCGGTTCTTCTCTGCATTGACGCATTGGACGTTAGTCAGCTTGCACAACTCTATTCAGGCAAAAACACACCTGAGCTGCTCATTGTTCCTTCTCTTTCCCAATCCACTGCTCCGTTTGAGCACGTCTTGCAGCTCTTTCTCATGAACGAGGTCCCGAGCATTTACGCAAACGGTGCGATAACCGGTGGCTCAAGAGTTTTTGCACGATCTGGCACGGCGACAACCAGTTGGCCTGCTGAGAAGGAGGGCACGGAGCCACTGACGAGGGAGGTCGAGGCTGTGGTCATCGCTGATATTGACTTTGATGAACAAATGGAGGTGCGGAGGACTATCAAACCGCATTTGGGAATGAGGGTCAGGTCCTTAGCTCCGCTGCTCTATACTTCTCATTCGGATCTTTGTCAGACATTTAGCGGATTACGCAAACGGTGTTTCGCTCCGCGATTGGATAAGCTGCCATCTGATGCGCGTGACCAACTTTCGATGCTTTGTAGGACAGACCCCAGT
>DASPOJ010000147.1:0-4527 GCA_035626055.1 Candidatus Methylomirabilota bacterium
TTTCTCCTCGAGAATTATTTTACGGCACCGGAGTATATCATGCCTCTGGCTTGTTCCCACCGATCGCGACGTCGCCGTATATCGTCGCGTTCGATTACGAGGCGGTTCTCCTCCTGGCCGTACGACTTGATTTGCATTCGGTACAAGAGGTCTTTGACGCGTCTTGCGAAGGATAGACCGGAATCCTTGTAAGGCACGGTTATCGCCTTTCCTTTCCGCTCTTGCTGGCGGCAGCTCGCATGGTGTTCTTCGGGCACGCCACTCCTTATGGTGAAACAAAAAAAGTATGGCACTCTTTCTGTTGCCGTCGCACACGAGATCTGACTGCGCGGCCACAGCCTGTCTTGCTCCGTAGCCAATCATCTCATCGCCGCACATGATCGTGGTTCTTCGCGGGCTTAAGGCCCGCAGCTGGGAACCGACGGGGCGCACCTGTATGAAAGACGACTTCGAAAAAGCGCAGGTACTATATCACCGATGACGTGAGTCGGAATGTGACTAGTGCGCGTAGCGCATGATGGATTTTGCCGGGGTCAATCGGGCGTGCCGCCCTCAGCGACAATGGTCTGTCGCACGTAACTGGCGTTGGAACTTGTGGGATCCTCTTTTAAGTATGTTTTCAATTCGTTGATCATCTCGGGAATGCGGTTCAATTGCTGGTAGGCGGCGGCCGCTGTGTAGTGCACCCAAGCATACCCAGTGTGCGGCAAGCTATGGACCTTTTGAGCGTCGCTGATCGCCTCTTCGTACTTCCCTTCCATAAAATCCACCCGGACGCGCAGAGCAAGCGCCTCGACATCGGCCGGATCCGCCGCAACCGCCCTGTCTAGCAGAGCTCGGGTTTCGGGAAGTTTATGATCCGCGAACTCCATATGCGCGAGGCTCACGAGCGCGGGGACGAAGTGATCGTCAATGTTCAAAGTCTTCTGCAAAGCATCGCGCTGCTCATCGGGCTGTTGCAACTGGTAGTACGCGACCGAAAGATCATAATAGCCCACCGTATATTGCGGATAAATCGTGACCGCCTTATTGTAGTGGTCCGCTGCCTGCCTCCAGTGCTTGCGCTTCATCTCCCCGTCGCCGCGCGCCACCTCTTGAGAGGCCTCCGCGGGGACATTCAGTTCGTGGACGTTCACGGTGTTACCCGCGCCGGCCTTGTCGTTCTCTAGAGCTCGAACTGCAATGAATTGGCTCTCAGAAACGTGTGTGCCGTCGATACGAAAGAGAGGGCCATTCGTCGTTTCGATTCCTGCACCCGAAACCATAACGTGGTAATCCCCCGCCCGAAGATTTTCGAATTGCGCCGAACCGGAAGAATTCGTCAGAGCGACTTGAGAGGGAATGTCGCCGGCAGCTCTTTCAAATAGTTCGACCCGTACTCCCGCCACGGGCTGCCCCTTATCCGAAAGCACGACGTCCACACGCACCGAACACGAGCTTAGTACCTGCGCGCGAACTGCAAAGCCGGACAAGACGACGAGCAGAACCAACCAGCGCGGCATCGTGAAGATCCTTTCCCCGCGAAAGGGGATGGCGTCGGATCTCAGGATCAAACGGGCCAATGATACGCCAATCGCAGTTGGAGTGCACGGTGTTGCAGGCGTGGCGCACCTACGATTGGCTTACCATGAGGGATTCGATGTGTTGCGGGGTTCGAACGATTCACGAATCAGTCATCTCCAGACCCCCCTTGTCTTCCCCCTCGATGGAAACGCTCACATTTGACACGGGGACCGAGCCAAGTCCAGTATGTGGTCCATCTCTCTCCCGGGGAGTCGCCAATGGCCGAACACAACCGGATCGTGCGGATACCGCTGCTTTGCGCGATTCTTGCCTCGGTGAATCCTCTGATGATTACGCGCGCCCTGGGCCAGGCGGAAGCACCCCCGCCCACGTTTCCCCAGCCGGTCACCTTCACTGCCCAGCAGGACCAACAGAATATGATGGATCAGTTGGGAATTCGCGCCTTGCGCCCCGGACCGAGCGGTGACGAAAACGCCCCAAATCACGCAAACTACGACGAGGCGAAAGCAAATCCGTTCCCGACTGTGCCCGACGCTCTGACGCTCAACGACGGCCGGAAAGTGACGACCCCTGCGCTGTGGGAGAAACGCCGCGCGGAGATCATCGAGGGGTTCGAGTGCTGTGTTTATGGGCGCGTACCAAAGAACGTCCCTAAAGTGACGTGGTCGGTTAACGCGGTCGATCATGAGTACATTGGCTTCACTCCCGTGATCGCAAAGGAGGTAGTGGGTCACGTGGACAACTCGGCCTGCCCATTGATTAATGTGGACATCCGCATGATCCTGGTCACGCCTGCCTATGCGCTAAAGCCTGTTCCCGTTCTGATGATGTTCGCCCCAGCCGTTTTCCCCGCGCCAAATCAACCGTCCGCGGGGGAACTGGAGCGCATCAACGTTGCTCTCCGATCCCTTCTCATTCAGCAGGACCCGTCGCTCAAACAAGTTTTCGAGGAACATCCGGCATATGAGTTGGAAGCGCCGCGGCCTTTCGTTCCCCCGCAGTTGAATGCGGACGGCGATCCTCCCAACACATGGGAACTCGCCTCCGATGGATGGGGATTCGCGTTGCTTGATCCGGCGAGCATTCAGGCGGACAACGGAGCCGGGCTCACCCGCGGGGTCATTGGTCTGGTCAATCATGGACAGCCGCGGAAGCCGGATGACTGGGGGGCATTGCGGGCATGGGCGTGGGGCGCGGGACGCGCACTCGACTATCTCGAAACCGATCCGGCAGTTAACGCAAAGCAGGTCGGTATCGAAGGGGTTTCCCGCTACGGCAAGGCCGCACTCGTGGCCATGGCGTTTGAGCAGCGTTTTGCAGCGGTCCTCGTGGGTTCCTCTGGGAAAGGCGGCGCAACTCTTTTGCGACGCAACTTCGGGGAAGCCGTCGAAAGCCTCGCAGGCGGCGGATACTACTGGATGGCGGGCAACTTCATGAAATACGGAGCGTCCGACGCCGTCTTCGGAAGCATGAATGGTTCCGATATTCCAGTGGACTCCGACGAACTTATAGCGCTGTGCGCGCCCCGGCTCACATTCATCAGCTACGGAGTACCGGAGAAGGGCGACGCCAAATGGCTCGATCATCGGGGAAGCTTTATGGCGACGCTGGACGCCAGCCCGGTATGGGCTTTGTTGGGGGCCAAAGGACTCGAGCCTCTCGACGACTACAGCCCGGACAAGATGCCGCCCGTAAACACCGGCCTGCTCGAAGGGGAACTCGCATGGCGTCAGCACGACGGTGGGCATACCGACGCGCCGAACATGAAGTACTTCCTCCAGTGGGCGGACAAGTTCATGGACCGGCCTTCTGTGTTCAACGCACCCAGTCACTGATACGGCCGGCAAATAGGATTTCACGCCGCGCAATTCTGCTCTTCCAGCCGCATTTCCATGAACTCGCCACCGTCCGGAGGGACCGTTCGCTCGCCTCCCGCACGACATGAAGCCGATCGCGCTGGCTGGCGAAGCCACGCTGTAATAGAAGATGGGGCATGCCACCGGGTTTGGGCGGCGTGGAAGGGACGTGTCGGCGCCCTCCCCTGAAAAGGCGGGACGTTGACGTTATCGTACACGGAAATAACGATTTTCTAAGGCCAGAAGCAGGATAGGACAAACATCCGGGAAAAGAATAAAATGAACGGCGGTTAGGGAATGGCGAAGACGCCCAAACAGCGGCGTGGAATCCCGTTGATCGCGCAGATGGCGAATATCTCCATTGGCACGGTCGATCGCGCTTTGCACGGTCGCGGCGGAATCAACGAAAAAACACGCCAGCGGATCCTGCAAATTGCGCGCCAAATTGGTTACACACCGAATCTGGCGGCTCGCGCGCTTTCGGTAGGGCGGGCCGGAGTCCGCATAGGCGTCTGTCTGCCGCGTGAAATTCATTTCTTCTATGACCAGCTCTGGAGCGGCGTGCTCGATGAGGAGAGGCAGGCCTCGCAGCTTGGGATTGATTTTGTACACCGCCCGGTCCAGGCGCTGGGAGAAGGAGACGTCGAGGCATTTAAGGAATTGATCGATCAGGGCGTCACCGGCATCATTTTGACTGCGGGGAATCCGAGAGAGTTGAAGCCGCTGATCGATGACGCCGAAGCCAAAGGAATACGCGTGGTCTGCGTCTCCACAGATGCGCCTGAAAGCCGGCGTTCCAGCGTTGTCTGCGTCGAACCGTATTTGAACGGCTGCCTGGCTGGTGAATTGATGGGTAAGTTTGTCCCGCCGGGCTCAAAAGTGGCCATTGTGGCGGGCATGCTGACAGCTGAAGACCACCGTAAGAAAACGGATGGTTTTTCCGATTCGTTCCCAAGACATTGCCCCGGCGGGAAAATCGCAGCCGTCATCGAAGGACATGAGGACGAAGATGAGAGTTTTCAGAAAACCTTCGATTTGCTTCGTCGCACCCCTGGGCTCGCCGGCATTTACGTGAACACCGTGAACTGTTTGCCGGTGTGCCGGGCGCTTGGGGCTCGAAACCTCAGCGCCAAGGTCAAACTGATAA
>DASPOJ010000148.1:0-28206 GCA_035626055.1 Candidatus Methylomirabilota bacterium
AGCACAGCTTCGCCCGAAGAACCTGGTTCCCATGGCGCATGTGGAACACGGCTGGGTGTTTGGGGACTCGCTGGCGGTCTTTGGCGACGATGTCGGAAGGGTGGTCCACGTGCCGCTGGATGAACTCGATCGGTACTTCGCGATGCCTTTCGGCGTGGCCATCACACCCGACAAGTCCAAATTATTCGTAAGCACGGCCGGCTCCAACGGTGTCACTGTCGTGGATATTCCCGCACTGCTAAGGTTCATTCGCGCTGCTCACAATTCCTTTGCCAACGATCTCTCCGCGTCTGCGAACTATGTTACGGCTAGGATCCCGGTCGGCCGGAATCCCCGCGGCATTGTTCTCTCACCAGACGGCAAACGGCTTTACGTCGCCGCGCGCATGGATGACAAGATCAGCGTGATCGACACGGATTCCGAAAGGGTCGTCTCGTCAATCGACTTGGGCGGCCCGAGCGCCATCACTCCACTGCGGCGCGGCGAGCAGATCTTCAACGACGCCCATTTCGCGTTCCAAGGGCAGTTTAGCTGCGCAAACTGCCATCTCGATGCGACGTTCGACGGTTTGCAGTGGGACCTTGAGCCGGACGGAATGGGCATGAATATCGTTCAAAATCGCTCGATCGAAGACCTGACGGGCACCCAACCTTTCAAATGGAACGGCAGCAATCCGGACGTCGCGACCGAATGCGGCCCGCGCACCGCGAAGTTTATTTATCGCTCGCAGAGCTACAACCCACAGGAGTTGACGGACTTGGTGACCTTTGTTCTTTCCATTCCCGTTCGGCCCAACCGCTACCGCCTGCCCGGCGGCGGCCTGACCCCTGCGCAGGAACGCGGCAAAGCGATTTTCGAAAGAACCAAGTACAAGGATGGCCGGACAATCCCGGTGAACAAGCGATGTTCGAGCTGCCACAGCGGTCCTAAGTACACGAATAATCGTCTCGCGGACGTAGGCACCGGCAAGCCGACCGATGACTCCGGTGTCTTCGACACCCCGCATTTGCCGGACGTCGCCTATTTGGCGCCGTACTTGCACGACGGCTCGGCGCGCTCGCTCGAAGAAATCTGGACCGTGTTCAATCCAAACGACACTCATGGGATCAGCAACGATCTAACGAAAGACGAGCTGAACGACTTGATCGAGTACATGCGGGCTTTATGAGAAGACGCTTCGTTCTGACGATCTCCCTGCTCCTTCTTGCGGCCCCGCTCTTGGCTGCACCGCCTTCCATGCCGATGTTTCGCTGGGAGAACTTCACTACGGCGAACGGCTTGCCGGACAACCACGTATTTTGCGTCTTAGTGGATGGCAATCGCGTCTGGGCTGGGACCGAAAACGGCTTGGCGCTTTACGAAAATGGAAAATGGAAAGTGTTTGGCACGGCCGACGGACTCGGGCATCGCGTCGTCCTCTCGCTCGCTCTCGACCGGAGTACCGGCGATGTTTGGGTGGGCACCATGGGCGGATTGAGCCGCATCTCCGCCGGACGCATCGACACGTTCACGCAGCTGAATTCGGGGCTCGCGAACGACATTGTTTACGGTGTTGGCGTGCAGGGACAGTTCGTGTGGGCCGCGACTGCCGCCGGTGCCAGCCGGCTGAATACGCGCACGTCGCAATGGAGCATCTTCAATGAGCGCAACACTCCGATGTACGAAATCTGGACATACGGAGTCAGCACCGGCCCGGACAAAGTGTATTACGCCGTGTGGGGAGGCGGCGTGCTGGAGTACGACATCGAGACCGAACACTGGAAAGATTACCGCGACCCCGACGACCAGACAGAACTGGTTCTTTTCAAGGATCAAGGCCTCATCCACGACATCACGACTTCTGTCAGCTACGTTGACAGAATACTCTGGGTCGCGACTTATTTTGGCGCCAGCCGGTACGACGGGCGCAGTTGGCACAACTTCCTCACCAAAGATAGCGGCCTGCCCAGCAATTTCCTGAACCAGATCAAAGGGGTGGATGCCAACCGGGCCTGGTTCTCCACCGACAAAGGGCTTGCGTACTACGACGGCACAAACTGGGCGGTTTACCGGCCGGCTCTCGACACCGGAAAACCGGAGATGTTCGTAAGGGATGCGGATGGCAATACGACTCGCGTCGAGGTGGATTCCGCTCCGGCGCACAACTACATCCTCGGCGTGGATTTTCAGGGCGACGACCTCTGGGTCGCCACGGCGAAAGGCTTGAGCCACGGGATTCGGCAGAAATAGGCATCGCAGGGAGAATCGGAAACACTTGGGAGGGACGACCATGACGGTTACGGATCTGCTTCACGAACTTGCCAGCGCACCCATTGAAAAACGGGCCATCAGCAATCTGGCGGTGCTGAACGAAGCCTCTGAGTACGGCAGCGCCTTCGCCCGGGGCATGCGCATCGATTTGGGCAAGTTCGTCATACTTTTGATCTCAGGCACGGCCAGCATCGATGAGCAGGGGAGAACGGTGCACGTGGGGGACTTTCGCGCACAAACCCAGCGCACATTCGACAACATTACCGGTCTCCTGGCCTCGGAGGGAGCGACCTGGCATGACGTCGTCCGAACCACTTGCTATCTGCGGGATATCGAACGCGATTACAAAGCGTTCAACGAAGAGCGAGCGGCGTTTTACGCGCGTCAAGGATTGAATCCCGTGCCAGCCTCCACCGGCATTCAAGCGATTCTCTGCCGTCCCGAACTGCTCATTGAAATCGAGGCCATCGCCATGTTCCGGCGAGAAAAAGCGAAGGAGTAAATATGCGTTACGCCGTGCTCGTTGTCATCGCGGCCCTGCTGGCCTGTACAGCGCCGGCGCAGGACTCCCACCCTTGCTCGTGCGGGAGCAATCCGCCCGGCCGCCCCGCGCCACGCAGCCTCAAACCGTACACCGGCGCGCCGGACGATTTGCGCCCCTATTCAAAATTCACTGTCCCCTACTACGAGTATTACAACGATTTGATCGAGTATAACGGCGCCGCTCGCGATATCCCCGACCCGGATCTCAAAGACCTCAACGAAATCCGCATTGGTTTCATCGGCCCGCTCTTTAACCATCCCGACCAGGAACTAGGCAACCGCATGTTGCACGGAGCCCAGCTTGCCGTGGATGAAGCGAATGCCGCCGGTGGATACTGCGGCAAACCGTTCCGCTTGATGCTGCACAACGACTCGGCGGTCTGGGGCGCATCCAGCAATGAAGTGGTGAAGATGGTTTACGACGAAAAGGTCTGGGCCATGTTCGGATCAATCAGCAGCGACACGACGCACATCGCTCTGCGTGTCAGTTTGAAGGCCGAGACGCCCATCGTGAACAGTGCCTCCACGGACCCCACCATTCCCGAAACGACCATCCCCTGGTTCTTCACTGATATTCAAGACGACCGGCTACAGGGCTACACACTGGCGCGGCACATTTACACGGTGCTCGGCCTGCAGCGCATAGCCATTTTGCGCGTGAACGATCGCTATGGACGTTTCGGCGTGCTCAAGTTTCGCGACGCTTCGCGCCGCCTCGGGCATCCGGTCGTGATCGAACAGAAGTTCATGCCGGGCGATACGGACTTCCGCAGGCAGCTTCGCATCATCCAGGATTCCCGGGCAGATGGAATTGTGTTGTGGACCGATATTCGTCCCACCGCCTTGATCTTGCAGCAGATGAAAGAACTGGGAATGAAGCAGCGGGTGTTCGGAAGTCACCGGACAATCGGCGATGAACTTGTGTCCCTCGCCGGACCCGCCGCGGAAGGCTTTGAGGCCGTCTACCCGTACGACCCAACGCAGCGCAGCCAATCGTGGCTCGATTTCGTCGCGCGGTTCGACGCCCGCTACCACGAAAAGCCGGATCATTTCGCTGCGCTCGCTTACGATGCGATGCGTATTTTGTTGCAGTCGATCTGCCGCGCAGGATTGAACCGCGCCCGAATCCGTGACGCTCTCACAGCCATCCAGAGCTACGATGGCGTCACCGGGAAGATGGTGTTCGATCCCAACTGCAAAAACATCAGCGCGCTGTTTCTGGCCACCGTGCGCAACGGCGCCATCGAGTACCGCCGCATTACGATGGACAAGCCGTACGCACGGGTCGGTGAGGACGGAGTAACTTACTCTGGCCCCGCGACGCCGGATATCGCTTCGCCGGCGTGGAAAATTGCCGTTTTCGGACCTCGTGCGGATCAGGCTGTGAACTCCCCGGAGATCACTCAACTGCTCTCGAATTTGGATCGCTCCGGACACCATTACTCTCTGATCGCGATCCCCACGGAAATCTCTTGGGGGAAAGCAGCGACGGCGCTCGTTCAAGCTGTGTACCAGGATCAGGCACTGGGAATCATCGCGCTCGATCGGGACTCGAGCCACTTGGCGGAGCAAATCGGCGTTAAGGCTTTTGTCCCTGTTCTCTGCATTTCCTCGGACAAGATGCTCACTTCCGCCAACGTCCCATGGGTCTTCCGCCTGCCGGAAGGATCGCCGCTATCCGAAGCCGTGAACATCTTTACGCAAGCCGCACAAGTTTCGGGAGCAAACCGCGGAAAGATCAGGGAATCTCTGGCGTCCGGAGAATCCTTGAACGGAGCGCGCTTCGATTCAACGGGAGAAATGCGTTGAGTGCCGGACGCCATCATGTGCGCGCTCCATTCGAGATTTTGCTCCGGTCAAAGCAATTGACCCAGTCGGATTGGCCGCTTCAAATCGTCAGTGCCGCGAAGTCCTATCAGGCAGCGCGCCGGCGCTTCGTGAGATGAGGTGCTCTCAAAAGGCGATCCTCAGTTTCCTCCTGCTCTTGCTCACGCGAGGAGCGCAAGCGCAAACAGTCGAACAGCACCCCCTACTCCCGCACGCCGATTGCACCTCCTGTCATGGGGACAAGACCGCCGGCCGGGTCGTGCATTCGGCCATGGCCATGGGCTGCGCGGTCTGCCATCAAGTGGTTGCCGATGGCAAGACGGCTGCGGTCAGTCTGACGATGCCGAAAGAACAGATCTGTTTCGCCTGCCATGGGAGATCGAGAGACGACTACCAGCATCCTCCCTACGCACAAGGCCAGTGCGTTTCTTGCCACGATCCGCACAGTAGCAACTTTCCCCTGCACCTTCGGGCCGAGGGCAACACGCTTTGTTTGGGGTGTCACACGCCCCAAGGGCTCGCGGGAGACACGGTTCAGAAGACGGGCAATCAACAACCGCGGCCTGAACGCGATTCTCAAGGGTCAAGAGTCGACCCCGTCCTGCAGGCCATTCATCATTCCTCTGGACCCTTTCTTGCCCTTATATCTGTCCTTCAAAATGGCCTCCAACCCGTGACCTGCCTAAGCTGTCATCAGCCGCACAGCTCCCAAGACAGCAAGCTCTTACGCAAGTAATCGCAGCCGGCCGGTCGTCGGGACCGTTTCATCCTCACGAACTCTGCCTACGCCCGCCCGCATGATTACCTGCGGTATTGCTTATCACTGACGTGTTCCATCCAGTCGACAACCTTACCGTCGAGCTTTTCCTGGATGGCGATGTGCGTCATGGCCGTAGTCGGCGTGGCCCCATGCCAGTGCTTCTCGCCGGGCGAGAACCAGACCACATCACCCGGCCGGATGTCTTCGATTGGTCCGCCTTCTCGCTGAGCCCAGCCGCAGCCAGCCGTGACGATAAGAGTCTGACCGAGCGGATGCGTATGCCAAGCAGTCCGCGCTCCCGGCTCAAAAGTGACGCTGGCACCTTGGACAAGTGCCGGATCGTATGCCTGAAATAGCGGATCGATCCGTACCGTACCAGTGAACCACTCTGACGGACCCTTGACGGAAGGTTGCGAGCCGATTCGCTTGATTTCCATATCTCTTGCTCCTTCACTGGTTGTCTTTCTATCTGGCGAGGCGCCCGATCCGCTCGCGGGCGGGCAGGCGGGCGGGACAGCTCACGTCAATTTGTGGACGTCTGAGTGGTGCGGCTTTGGCTGAGAAAATCGGTGACAATCCACGCCGCTCCCGTGATCGCCAGATTCTGGGCGTTGCCGGCCCAGTCGATCAGCTTATGGGGATCGGCGAAAGGCGCCGGCAGCCATACCAACAACCCAAAGCCGATGAGCATCGCTGTAAGCAACTGGGACGCTAGAAGCGCCGTACGCCCGGAAAGCAACGCGATCGCCGCAAGCCCCAGCGCAATCGTGGTGGTTATCGCCCAGAACATTTGTCCCGGTGGGATCCACTTCGGAACCAGGCTTGCCGTTCCTGAGAGATAAACCAGTTGTTCGAGCGTAAACGAAACGACGCAAACTCCAAAGAGCAGATACCCGATGCGCGCTAGCCTTGCCGCTCGTTGCGGATAGTTCCGACCTGCCATCGCGTAAGCGATGAGCGCCCCGGCGACCAGCGAAGATTGCTCAAAAAAGTTGCCCCAAGGATCATAAACCCTCAGATTCGCTGCGATGCGCGGCACCCAGAGCAACGCAAAGGCAAGATAGAGGGCGCCCAGTGCGAAAGCACCGATCCGCTGCGTTCTCCGCCATTGAATTGACACACCGCCAAGTAGATCGATGGCAGCGGCAAGGTACACGAGAACTTCGCGGTGTGGAACGTTGCCGAGCGCCTGGATCTGCTGCCAACTGTTAAGGTCATGCCACGATAGGGTGATGACGCCAAAAGCGACGGCAGCCAATCCATACACGTGACGTCCGAAATAGATTCTTGTCATTTCTTTCCGGGTCCTCGATTCCCTGCGCTCCCGTGAAGGTCAAAATGGCGGGTGGGGCGATCTTCTCGCATGTTCTCGTTCTCTGTGCTTTGCGATTCGTTCGCGGGGATGGTACCACTGGTGGCCTTCGTCACGGAGCAACGTGGCGCGATTGGATGGCTACGGGAAGCGCGGCCCCGCGTGGCCCATTCCTTTGGCCGCCGCGACCGGCAAAGGGCGTGTCCGTCGGTTTTCCTTCATGTCTTAGGCTGCGTTAACTGACGACCGCGCTCTTGCGCCCCAAGAAAACTCACGGGCCTTGGCCGATTTCTCGGCCAAGGCCCGCGCGATTGAGGTCCTGAAACTAAGCGGCGGTGACGTTTTCGGCTTGAAAACCCTTCGGGCCCTGGCGCACTTCAAACTCCACCATTTGGCCCTCATTCAGGGTCTTGTAGCCTTCCATCTGGATCGCGGAGAAATGAACGAAAACATCTTCCCCGGACTGGCGTTGGATGAAACCATACCCCTTGGAGGCGTTGAACCACTTCACGACACCTTGTTCTCTAGCCAACTTCTTGCTCCTTCAAACGTGAATTTCGCCGTTTGCTGGGATGTAACGCCAGTCAGTGGCACGACCAAGTCCGACGCCTCCAGCGCAAGAGAGCACCCAAGCGCCGCCCTACGTACCCAACGGAATTACAAATCCGGCAAAAGCGTGGCTATGCTGGCGCAAAAGTTGCCCGGAGTCAAGACCGCTGTCAGGGGGTTGCTTCGCCGCGCGGGTGAGGGTAGCGCTTGGCCATGACGACCTCTGCCCCGCCGTTTCCCCCGCGGCGCACATCGAATTCATCCATGAACGACCGCATCAGGAAAATTCCCCGGCCGGAAGAGCGCAGCAGATTCTCATCGGCGAGCGGATCAGGCACGGCCCCGAGGTCAAAACCGATTCCCTGATCCAAGACGTGGATTTCCAGTTTTTCCGGCCCCAGCTCGAATGTGAGGTGCACCTTCTTCTCGCGCTGCTTGCCGTTGCCGTAATTCACGGCATTGATCACGCCCTCACGCACAGACATGCCGATCTTGAAGCGGTCGTCCTCATCGAAACCCGCCTCTTCCGCGATGCGCAGACAAATATCTTCCGCGAGTTGGACGCTCTCGAGAAGCGTCTCCAGCGTCACTTCGATGCGTTGCTTAGCTTCGGGCATGCCGGCTGCACCGCGCTGAGGCGGTGTATGGGTAGCACAGCGCGTTCCGTGAAGTCAATGCCGGGCGCTCACTCGTGCCGATGAGGCGGCTTCTTTGCCGGCGCGACCCATCAGTCACAGCCTGGGGTGCGACACAAAGGCGTGGCCCCACGCGTGGATGGTCCCAGTCAGGACGTGCGCTAGGCCCAATACGTCCGGTCGAGCGTCCGATATTGAATCGCTTCGCCCAAGTGGCGCGGCTCGATCCCCGCCGAGCCGTCCAGATCGGCGATGGTCCGCGAGACCTTTAGGATCCTGTCGTGTGCGCGCGCTGAAAGCCCGAGCCGCGTAATGGCGTTCTCGAGCAGCTTCTCCCCTTCTTCCGTGATCCCACAATGCTTGCGGATCAGCCGCGGCGGCATCTGCGCGTTCGCGTAGACCTTCTTCTCGCCGCTGAAACGATGCATCTGCAGCTGCCTCGCCCGCACGACACGTTCGCGCACCGCCGCTGAATCTTCCGAGTCCGAACCTCCGCGCAGCTCTTTGTACTTCACCGCTGGCACCTCGATGTGAATGTCCACGCGATCCAGCAACGGCCCCGAAATCCTCGAGACGTACCGCTGGATCTGCGGCGGCGAGCAATGGCAATCGCGCGTCGGATCGCCGAAAAAACCGCACGGGCAGGGGTTCATCGCCGCGGCCAGCATGAACCGCGATGGAAACGTCACAGAAAGCGCCGCGCGCGCGATCGTCACCGAGCCTTCCTCGAGCGGCTGTCGCAACACTTCCAGCACGTTGCGCTGAAATTCCGGAAGCTCGTCGAGGAACACCACGCCGTTGTGTCCGAGCGATACCTCGCCGGGCCGCGGGATCGCTCCACCTCCGATGAGTCCCGCGTCGCTGATCGTGTGGTGCGGCGAGCGGAACGGCCGCGTTCCCACCAGCCCGCGCGAATCCTCGAGCACTCCCGCGACACTGTGAATGCGCGTCGTCTCGATCGCTTCGGCCAGCGACATCGGCGGCAGAATGGTCGGGATGCGCTTCGCGAGCATGGTTTTGCCCGCGCCCGGCGGCCCCAGAAAGAGAATGTTGTGACTGCCCGCGCACGCCACTTCGAGCGCGCGTTTCGCGGCTTGCTGACCGCGCACGTCCCGCAAGTCCACCGGATAATGCGCGGCCTCGGTCAGCATCGCCAGCGAATCGACGTGAATGGGCTGGAAGGACTCCGGCGCGTTCACCAAGTCCACAGCCTGCGGCAACGACTTCAAGGCGTAAACCTGCACGCCTTCGACTACCGCAGCCTCGCGCGCATTCGCTTCCGGCACGGCCAGTGCGCGAATCCCCAACTCGCGCGCCGTCAGCGCGGCTGAAAGCGCCCCATGCACCGGGCGCACGCCGCCGTCGAGCGAGAGTTCGCCCAAGAACACAAATCCGTCGAGCGCCTTGCCGAAAAATGTTCCCTGGCATCCGAGGATCCCCAGCGCCATGGGCAAATCGAATGCGGAACCTTCCTTGCGCACATCGGCGGGAGCGAGATTGACTGTGACGCCCAACGGATAGGGAAAATCGAAGCCGCAGTTTTTCAGCGCGGCGACGATGCGCTCGCGGCTCTCGCGCACCGCCACGTCCGGCATGCCCACGACGTGGAACTCGCCCATGCGGCCCGAGCCTACATCCACCTCGACTTCCACAAGGTAGGCGTCGATGCCGAAAACCGCCGCGCTGAGAGCTTTAAAAAGCATTAGCCGAGGGAAACACCAATTCCGGCCAGAGAGTAACGCAAACGGTACTTACTTGCCAGAGTTACTGCCACGCGGCCGCATATGGTATTCTCACGGCCACAGTTTCGCGCCCGCGGTAATTATGGCGAACCCGACCTGCCGGCCCAGGATTCTGCGAATCGCTGCCCTCTCGGCTGTCTCCCTGGTTGCACTCGCCCGTCCTGCCGCCTCGCAGGATTGTCCAGCTCCTGCCGGGAATTTTGACGCGCTGTCGCGCGCGGGTGACAATCTCTACGACCAGGGGAAATATGAAATCGCCGCCGCTTGCTTGCGAGCGGCGCATGCATTGCAACCCGATGACGTCTCCGTGGATATCAACTTGGAGCGCGCCCTGTTCAACCAGGGAAAATATGATGATGCAGCCGCGCTCCTGGAGGAGGCTCGGCAAACGCACCTGAGGACTCCTTTGATCCTGGACGATCTCGCCGCGGTGTACTACCAGCAGGGAAAAACCGAAAAAGCCATCGGCATCGCGCGGACCGCGCTTGCCATCGATCCTCGCGAGGTTCTGGCCTTGAACACGCTTGGGGCCGCTCTCGTTCGGGAGGGCCAGTACGACGAAGCGGTTTCCGATCTGCGACAGGCCGTTCAGATCAACCCAAGATTCGCCGATGCGTATTACCACTTGGCCGACGCACTGATGCACCGAGGCCAACTCGACGATGCGATTCAGGCCTACCGCACAGCGATCGCGCTCGATGCGACCGATGCCGATTATTTCAACGGCGCGGGCGTCGCCTTCCTACAAAAGGGACTTCTGGACGATGCGATCTCGGCTTTCCAAAAAAGCCTCTCCCTCAATCCCGGCAGTGCCGACGTTTGGTCCAATCTTGGCGGGGCGCTGCAAAAATCTGGCCAGCTCGGCCCCGCCGCGGACGCGTACCAGAAATCCCTGGCTTTGCGGCCTGACGACGCGCAGACGCGGGCAGCTCTCGGCGCCGTCCTTGCTCAAACTGAAAGCCCGGGGGACGCCATTCCCACCCTTGAGAAATTGCTTCAGTCTAAGCCAAGCGATCCGGACCTCCTGTTTCACTACGCGCAAGCGCTGGCTGCACAAGCGCGATACGACGACGCCATCGCCGCTTTCCAAAAATCACTCGCCGCCCGGCCGGATTTTCCGGAGGCGTCTGCGGACCTTGGTTTGGCGCTCCTGCAGGAGGGTAAGTTTGATGTCGCCCACGAGGTACTCTCGGCCGCGCTCGTGAGACACCCAGATTCAGCTAATCTGCATGACGACTTCGGCCTCGTTCTTCTTGCCCAGAATCAGGCGGAATCGGCTGCTGCGGAATTTCAGCGTGCCCTCGGCCTCATGCCGAATTACCCGGACGCGCTCGCCAATCTCGGCGCGGCGCAACGTATGCTCGGCCGTAACACGGAGGCCGTTGCCACATTTCAACAGGCCCTGGCGCTGGAACCCTCCAACATCAAAGCCCTGTCCAATCTCGGCGCTGCTCTCTTCGATCTTCACCGCTACGCCGAGGCCGTGGACGCCTTCACGAAGGCGTCAGGGCTCGCTCCGAATGAGGCCGACTTGTTTTATGACCTGGGACTCGCTCTTCAGAAAGAAGGCCGCGAAGCAGACGCACGGAAGGCCTTTGCTCAGGCTAAGAAGCTCGATCCGAAAATCAAAGTCCCCGGCGCATCCAATTAATCTCGGGTTCCCGGTTTCAGGCCCGGTGATAGCGGCGTAGAAGATATGTGTTGCCTGTGCTCATGTGAGAGCCCAGCACAAGGAGCCCGGCGGAGGTGCACACCCAGCGGCTGGAAGCCAAACTCAGCCCTTAAGCTTTCCTTCAAGTAGAAGGCGTGATAACCTCGTCACCAAAATGCTTCGTCCATTTGTCCTTGTTCTCTCAGCCCTTTTCCTGGCACCCGTAGCTCTGCCTGCCGCTCAGCCACATGAACTCTTGGGCTTCCTTCTGGAACAGGACCCGGCGGCCTTCGATCACGCCCTCGGTCAGCCCTTCAAAACGGGAAGTCTACCCGGCCAGCTCGCCATGCGGGCGTACATGATCCCAGGCGCAAAAGAAACATACCTGGTCGCGGTCTTCAACATTCATGCGAGGGCGGTTAGGTTGGAACTTACGGGTCAAGATTATACTGGCCCTACGGGTTTCCTTGGCCTCACTCTTGGTGAGGATGCCTCCGCGGTCAAATCCGTTTTGGGGGAGCCGGCGGAAACTCGGCATGAAGATGACTTCAATGTCGATTTTTGGGACTACAAGCCTTCCAACTATTCCCTGGAGTTCACGCTTGACCACAAGCTCTACAGCATCCAGGTAAACGAGGACCCGCCAAGAGAACCCCGGTCTTTCGCACACAGTCCAGAGGTTCGGAAATATGCACTGGCGATAGAGGCCGGTGACATAGACACTGTGGTGCGAATGTCTTCAGGCTTCCTGATTTGCACCGATAAATCCGAATTAGGTTTCACCCGCGCTGCTCGGACCGATTTGGCGGATTCAAGCGGGGACTTGGCTGGCTGTTTGAAGAAAGCTGCAGCCGCAATTGTTGCTCTTGGGGAAGGCATGACAGGAGCTGACGACCAATTTCGTTTTGCAGAGCGAGGTGGCCCATTTTGCGTGACAAAGTTCCCAGCCTCCTCGCCATTAAAGGAAGTGGTCTTCACTTGGGAAGTGGATGATTGGCGCGTGTTTGAGGTGACGCTGCGCTGATCGAAATCTCGCCTACCCCCACTTACGATTGACTCTCGCTGATTCGACACTATTCAAGCCGGTTGGCCCAGTGGCGCTCGGCCATACGGAGTTTCGTTCAGGCATTTCCTAACCCGAGAGCTTCTTCTTCCAACCAGCGGCCCTTTCACCCCGCAGTCGCGTCAGCCAGCCCGGTTCGCGCGCGAACTCCTCGTCAATTCGGTGTCTCCAGGCATCTAGGAAGCTCGCGCGATTCAAGTAACCCACCAGCCGAGAAGGATCCTCTCGCTCCACTACAGGCAATCGCCCCACTTTGTGATCGAGCATCCGCAGCAGTGCGTCGTATGCGAGTTCGTCGGGATACGCGACCACGGGCGGATGGCCACCGGCGTCGTACACGCTCTCCTGCCCCGAGGGATCGCCTTCGAGCGAGCGAATCAAGTCTCCTTGCGTCACCACGCCGACAAGACATCCCTCCCGCGCCACGATCGGCATGCCGCGCAGCAAACCGAAACCGGATTCCACGCGGCCCATGTGACCGGCTAATTCGCTGACCGTCATCTCCGGCGGAACGGTAGTGACCTCCGGCCGCATGAGGTCTGCCACGCGCACGGCTTTCAGGATGGCGGGCTCGTAGCCGCCCGGAACGGTCAGCCCACGGCTCGACATTTTCTGGGTCATGATCGAATCGGGCAGCAGCGCGTACGCCACCGCGTCCGCCACGACGCACACCAGTATGATCGGCAACAGCGCGTGAAAATCGTGAGTGGTCTCGAACGCGCACACCATGAACGTAAACGTCGCGCGCGCCGACGCGCACAAGAGCGCACCCATGGCTGCGATCGCGTAAGCGGCGGGAACAAGATGCGCCCCGGGAACGATCCGGTTCGCTACCACAGCGAACGTGCTTCCCAGCGCCGCGCTGATCATAAACATTGGCGCGAGCGTGCCACCGGAAGTTCCCGATCCCAGCGAGAGCAGCACCACGAACGCCTTGAAAAACAGAACCAGCAACAGCGCCCCCAGAAGCAAGCGCGCATTCAAGACATCTTCAATCGTGTCATAGCCGGAGCCGAGCACCCGCGGAAAGAGAAAGCCGACAATGCCCAGGCCGAGCGCGCCGACTGCAGGATGCAAAAAGCTCGACACCGATTTCCAGTGATCGAAGAGCTCTTCCAGCTTCTTGAGCGCGACAGAAAACCCCACGGCAGCAAGCCCGCAAAGCAGGCCCAGCGCCAGATAGAACGGCAAGCCGGACGCAAAGTGGTAGTCGATCTCGCCGATGTGAAACATCGGGCCCTTGCCGAAGAGCGCCAGCCGGACCGCAACGGCCATTACACTCGCGAGGACCACAGGAATAAACGAGCGCGCTTGAAATTCAAACAGCAATAACTCAATTGCAAGAAGTATGCCTGTAAGGGGCGCGTTGAACGTGGCCGCGAGGCCGGCGCCTCCACCGCAGGCGAGCAGAACTTTCCGCTCAGTAGCCGTGGTCGAGAACAACTGGCCGATGAGAGAACCGAAGGCGCCGCCAGTTTGAATGATCGGCCCTTCCGCGCCAAACGGTCCGCCGGTGCCGATGGCGATCGCCGCCGAGAGCGGCTTCAGAATCGCAATTTTTGCCTCGATGCGGCTGCGTGAAGTTAGCACCGCTTCCATCGCTTCCGGAATTCCGTGGCCGCGAATCTTCTCCGAGCCGTACTTCGCCATCAATCCCACCAGCAGCCCCCCGACAACGGGAACGCTGATGGCCCACATGCCGAGGTGATTTGCCTGAGGACTGCGGAAGTGAAACGACCAGACGTGGTAGAACGCGAGATTCGTGCAGAGGCCAATCAAACTGTATAAGAGGAAGGCGATGCCCCCGGTGCAGACTCCGATGAACGCAGCCACCAGGCACACGAACCCTAGCCTGTATGTCACTGGTTCTCGGGGCGCAGTGCCGATTGCAGTTGTGGAATTTTCTCTCATCATCTTCAAAGGTTATGGCGGTTATGAAAAAACGCGGCGAGTGGCTTCGCGAGTCGTTCAGGCGCCTGACTTGCCGCGAGCGTGACGGCTCACGGCCGACTCTTGCGCGGAAGCGATCACGTCGCTGAGCGCGCGCACCAGAGCCGGCGCCGTGTTGCGGAGATCCGCAATGCGCCGGCTCGCCAGCCGCGCGAGAACCCGCTCTCCTCGTTGCGTCAGACTGAGCAGGACGTGCCGGCGGTCGGTCTTGGACCGCTGGCGCCGGATGAGGCCGTGCTCTTCAAGGCGATCGGCCAGTTCGACGGCGCTGTGATGGCGAACCTGCAGGCGCTCGGCGAGCGTCTGGATCGAGGGCTCGCGCCCCGGCGGCAGGCCGCGCAGCGCGAGAAGTAATTGATATTGCTGCGGCTCAAGGCCCGCGCTGCGCGCATCTTGTTCCGCGTTCGTCAAATAGCGGCGAATCAGGTAGCGGAATTCCGCCAGCGACTGGTATTCTGGTGCCGTCATCTTTTTCTGCATCATTGTGCCCTGTCGTCATTATATCGCAGAACGATACAAATGGGGTCCAGGAGTTGCAAATGAAAGCTCCCGTCGCGGGAGCTGAATGCAGCCACGCCATCCGTTGACAGTTTCTCGAAAGATCCTGTTGAAGGTCATTCCGAGCCCCGACGATTCTAATCGGGGCGAGGAATCTCTCTTCCCCGAAAAATCCAGACTTAGGAGAGATTCCTCGCTCGACGTGCGGACATGCGTCGCAGCACGGCTGAGCTGGTCAATTCGCGGATCGCATCGGCCGCAACCCATCGCGCGGCGGCAGCCTCCTGCCGCGCAATTCTCCGTGCGGCGCGCAGCGCCTCGCGATGGAGCGCGAAATTACGTTTCCCGATTTGCCGCAGCGCCCAATTTACCGCCATCTTGACGAAGTGGCGCTCGTCGGAAGCCTCTTGCTCAATGCGCCGAAGAAGCGGCTGAAACTTCGCGTCGGCGGCCCGCCTGTCGTGAAGTGCGAGATACGCCATTTGCGAGAATCCCGCACGCTTCGTGAACTCCGGTTTGCGGCGACTCCACGCGACGCATATTCCCCAAGCGTGCGGAGTGTAGAGAAACAGATAGCGGCAGGCGCAGTCCACCAGGTCCCAGGAATCGAACGCGCGCGCCCAGCTCTCCATCTGCGCTCGCGTGACGCGCACGGGCTCGTCCACCAGACACGCCAGCAATCTCGCACCGTGCCTGCCGCTGGCCCACAACTCGCCCGCAAGACCGTGGTTGCGGCCAATCGCACGCGCCATGCGATGCAGGACCGGGCCCGTCACGCATTGTGAGGCGAGCTGCAATAGAACCTCGCTGGCATTTGGCGTTTCTTTTTGATTTGCGCGTTTCACGGCGTCAGAACTGTTTGTCGGAATCCAGCAGCAAGGTCACCGGGCCGTCGTTGATTGATTCCACTTCCATGTGCGCTTGAAAGACGCCCGTCGCGACGCTGACGCCCAGCGCGCGAAGAGCGGCAACGTACCCTTCATAAAGCTGCTTGGCGTGCTCGGGCGATGCGGCTTCGACGTACGAAGGACGTCGGCCCCCACGCGCGTCTCCATACAGCGTGAATTGCGAGACGACCAGCGCCGCGCCCCGCGTCTCGATGAGCGACCGATTCATCTTGCCCTGTTCGTCACTGAAAACTCGGAGATGAACTGTCTTTTCCGCCAGAGCCCTCGCCGCCTCGGTTTTGTCGCTTCGCCCCACGCCCAGCAGCACGAGCAAGCCCGCACCGATCTCCCCTGCGATGTTCCCCTCGACTCGCACGCGGGCTTCGCGAACTCGTTGCACCACGGCTCGCATCGATCCCTCCTCGACCCGCGATTCTACCGCGAAGACGCTCGGTGCCGCCCCGCGGATTGGCCGATCGCGGGGCGCGACTTCCCTGTTTGCATGCGGGCGAAACTGTGTTAGAAAACGTCTAGCCACCGGGTACCAGGCGCACCTTGAAACTTGCACTGATCGGCACGCACGGCGTTGGCAAGACCACGCTTGCCTATGAGGTCTGTTCCCTCCTCAAGAAAGCGAGCCACAATATCGAATTGGTGACCGAAGTGGCGCGGCGCTCGCCGCTGCCGGTCAATGAAGCGACCACGCTCGAAGGCCAACTCTGGATTCTTCACGCGCAGATTGCCGCGGAGCTGGACGCCGCGGCGCGCTCGCCGCACGTGATTTGCGACCGCAGCGTCCTCGACAACTACTGCTATCTCGTCAACAAATTCGGCCGCCAGCCGCAGCTCGAGCAATGGCTGTCCTGGTGGATGGGCACCTATTCGCTGCTGGTCGCGGTCCCGCCGATGGCCGACGGCATCCCTCCCGACGGTTTCCGCTCTGAGAATCTCGAATTCCAACATCGCATCCACGAATTGCTCGGCGAGGTGCTGGCGGAATCGCCGTTCGACCGGCTGTCCGACCGCGTCGTGTGGCTGGAGCGCCGCGAGCGCCGCGTCTGGGGAGAACTTATTTTCGCGGCTGCGGCGCCGCTCGTGCGCACGACCGAGTACGTGCGGGTGGCCGCGGCGCGTTAGAGATTTCCATTCCCCGCACGATTTCCACGACCATTCACCGGCGCCGCTTGATCGCGTCAACGCTCTGGCGTGCGCGCTTCCTCACGCGCGGTGGGCGCTGGCATCGAGGGCAGAAATAACTGCTGCGTCCCGCCACAATGACCCGCCGAATCTTTGCCGCGCAGCGCGCGCACGGCTTCCCTTCCCGCTGATAGACGCGGTGGCGCAGCTGGAAGCGGCCGGGGCTCCCTTCGGCGTCCACGTAATCCGAAACGGAAGAACCGCGCAGGCGAATCGCGGTCTGGAGAACAGTGCGAACCTCGCGATGGAGCGCGCGGAGTTGTTTGCGTGTCAGAAGATCTGCCTGCCGCGCGGGATGGATGCGCGCGTGCCAGAGACTCTCATCGGCATAGATATTTCCCATCCCTCGCAAAGCGTGTTGGTCGAGCAACAAGGCCTTGATGCGCGCGTGGCGCACTCCCATGCGCCGCGCGAACTCGGCTTCTGTGATTTCCAGCGGATCGGCGCCCAGGCGGTCGCGGAATTCGCCAATCCGCGAATCCGCAACGACCAGGATGCGGCCGAAGCGGCGAATATCCGTGTAGCGCAGCTCACGGCTATCATCGAGAAAGAAGATTGCATGGGTGTGTGGCGGCGCGGAATCGGCTGCGGGGCGGACGGTGAGCTGGCCGGTCATGCCGAGGTGAACGAGCAAATGCATGCGCACGCCAGCACTCGTGACCTTACTTGCAACGTCGCTCGCTGTAGCGCTCGCAGCCGGATTGCTCCGCAATAGCGCGAAGACGATGAACTTGCCGTGGCGCGTGACGCTTTCGATGCGGCATCCAGGCAATGATTCGCCAAGCTGAACGGGATCGTCGATGAAGTCTGTCTTGCCGAGGCGAACATCGAGAATTCTGCGGCCCGGCAGCAATCGTTGAAGGCCGCGAACGATCGTCTCGACTTCTGGGAGCTCGGGCATCGGAATCGAAGCGGACAAAATAACACGGCGGCGCGACGAAGAGAGCCTCGACGAAAAAACGACAGAAAGATGCGGCGCGCTGGTCAGCGACTTATTTCTCAGCTTGCTGACTACTCCGCAGAATGTCATCCCGAGCGTAGCGAGGAATCTCACTTCCGCGCGAAACTCGAGAGAGAAGAGAGATTCCTCGTCGCTTCGCTCCTCGGAACGACCGACTAAGGGAGCGCTCATCAAATATGTGGGAAAGCGGACTTACGGCAGAGGCATGCCCGGCGTCGCGACGATGCCCGCCATGCGCAGAATTTCCTCGTATTCCGCGTCCGTGACGGCCGTGATGATCCGCCGCACGTTCTTGAGGAACTTCACCTTGCGCAATGCAGGATTGGCGCGCAGTTCAAGCAGCGACACCTGGCGCGGCAAGCGCTCGATGGAGCGCAAATCGGCCACCAACGCCTTGCCTTCCGGATCGTTCGGGTCGGGATACGGATTGCGGGTGACCTCAGCGAGTGCGTAGAGAGACCGCTCCGGGGCAAAGTGGTAGCACAGGACTCGGTCGCCCTTGCGCACCTGCTTGAGCTGCCTCACGATGTCCGGCCTCGCCCCTGCACCCCGCCACATCTCCTTGCCCTTCACGAAAAGGGTGTCCCAGTGGTAGTAGTGCGGGTCAACCGAAAACAACCAGTACTGCCTCTTGGCAGGCGGGCGAATCACGCTCAAGCCGTGCCTCCCTCCCGGTTCGGTACGTCCGGTGGCTGCGACGGGCGTCATGTTTGGGCGGACACTATACATGGGTCTCATTGTGGAAATCCAAATAATTAGACGCCTACAATGACACGGAAGTTGCAGAAGAGCAAGAATACAAAGGAATTTTGTGGGTACTAGTACTCCATTAGGCGTCAACCCAGATGTCTTCGCCACGGACTTGGAGGGGGTAACATTGCACTCCAACGGATGGATTCGAGGCCAGCTTGCCTGTAGTGACGTCGTACTGCCAGCCATGCCAGGGGCACGTAACGATTTTACCCGTAAGCTCGCCTTGTCCCAGCGGGCCGCCGCGATGCATGCAGGTGTTATTGATGGCAAAGAACTCACCGTCCACGTTAGCGATCGCAAGCGTCTTGCCGTCCACTTGGAACTCGCGGACGGAGCCTACGGGGATTTCGTCAGTCTTTGCGGCACGCATCAAGGCCATTGCTTCGCTCCTGGCTGAGAGAAGTGCGCAACCAATCGAGACTGCAACGAGCGCAACTACCGCGGCGAAGGCGTCTCGGCGACCATCACACTGCGCTTGAAATGTTCCACCATCTCGGGACGCAGCCGGACTTCGGTCGGCCGCTTCGCCAAGGACATCTGGTCGATCTTGTCCTGGAGCTTTAGCAGCGCATAGAAGAGCGCCTCGGGCCGCGGCGGGCATCCGATGACGTAGACGTCCACGGGCACGATCTTGTCCACGCCCTGCAGGACCGGGTAAGTGTTGAACGGTCCACCGACGCTCGAGCAGGCGCCCATGGAAATGCACCACTTCGGGTCCGGCATCTGATCCCACACGCGCTTCAGAACGGGCGCCATTTTCAGCGTCACCGTGCCGGAGACGATCATCAAGTCCGCCTGGCGCGGCGACGGTCGAAACACCTCTGCGCCGAAACGCGCGATATCAAAGCGCGAAGTCGTCGAGGCGATCATCTCGATGGCGCAACACGCGAGGCCGAACGTCAGCGGCCAAATGGCGGACTTGCGCGCCCAATTGAAGACATAGTCCACCGAGCTAATCAGGAAATTCTTCTCAAAACGCTGGTCGAGTACGCCCATGAGGCCTCCGAATGGCCGGCGAAAGAGCGAGTATAACTACGGTCTGCAAATGCGTCAAACGAGGTCACAATTGCCCGTGTGAGTCAGTTTGGGATCCACCCCGCCTTGACGAGCATTTCCAGCGCAACATCGGTCAGCGGGCGATTCTCGTTGGAGACAGAAAAGTCCACCAAGCGCGAGCGATCTAGAATGACATCCAATTCTGAGACTCGGGCGACATATTCCTGCCGCGAAATCCCTGCCTCACGCGACTCTATACGCCGCCTCATTGTTTCGGTTCTCGCGATGAGGCGGCAGACCACTGTGTTCGCGGCCGCAAAAATCCCGCGACACAGATTGAGTTGAGCTTCGTCCTCGATCGCGCGAGCCAGCAAGAATCGTTGCACTCCAAGGGCAGCATAGTTCCTGCGGATGGACCGCAAATTTTCGTACATCACTGCATCGGTGACGGCTCCGGCGGGAAGACAAGCAAGGCCGAGGGCATCCAGGTCGATTGCGGCATGGACGATCTGGCGCATGGACAGAATATCAGAAGCTTCACCTAGGACAGCTGTCTTGCCAGCCCCCATGGAGCCGGTGATGACGAGCAGCGACTCCGTAGACCCTCCGTCGCGCTTGGATCGTTCCATGGATTCTCGGACAGATTCTACCCAGTGTTTCCTCCCAGAGCGAAACTGTTTGTCGGCTTCGTCCGCCGGGGCAGGCTGCTCGGAGTGACGACCTTGCGGGTTGGGCATGAGTCCGCCACGGCGCCAGCCGTCGTGCAGACGGATCCTCCAAGAGCGTGCACAGGACCAGACTTGCTGAAAGGCCGAGTGGATGTATAGTGCTTCACCTGGAGAGGCGACAAATCATGCGATCCAATGGAATTGCGAGAGTTTTGTGCGTGGCGATGGCGGGGCTGGCGCTCGTCCTTGCGAGCCATGCGCAGCAGACGAATTCTCAGCCGCTGGCGACGGCTACGCTGACGATCGACGCGAGCAAGACGCTCGGGAAAGTCAGTCCAACGCTCTACGGGTTGATGACGGAAGAGATCAATTACTCGTACGAGGGCGGGATTTACGGGGAGCTGGTGCAGAACGGAACGTTCCAATGGGCGTGGGATGAAGCGACCTGGATCGTGACGCCGCGGGGCACGGCCCGCGGCTCGATCAGGCTGGACAAGACAACCGGGCCGAGCGCGGCGCTTCCGACAAGTTTGCAAGTGACGGTGACGCAGGCGGACGCGGCGAATCCTCTGGGGCTGCGCAATGAGGGTTGGTGGGGAATCCCGGTGCGTCCGAACGAAACCTTCCACGGTTCGCTTTACGCGAAGGCGGACTCGATCGGAATGGAAATGAAAGTGAGCCTAATCGCGAACGACACGGGCAAGGTGATCGCGACGGCCGCGCTGCCGCCGTTGGGGCCGGACTGGAAGCAGTACACGTTCACGCTACACGCGGGGGGAGTGGCGGCGTCGTCGCGGAACCAACTGATTGTGGAATTCAATCGCCCCGGCGCAGTGTGGCTGCAACTGGCTTCGTTCTTTGGGCCGACGTATCACGATCGCGTGAACGGCAACCGGATCGACATCATGGACATGCTGGCCGCGATGCATCCGGCGTTCTTGCGAATGCCGGGCGGAAATTATCTAGAGGGCGACCACATCAACGAGCGCTTCGATTGGAAGAAGACGATCGGGCCGCTGGTGGATAGGCCCGGCCATCGCAGCCCGTGGAACTACTGGTCCACTGACGGCTTTGGCCTGCTGGAATATCTGGAGTGGTGCGAGGACCTGCACATGCAACCGGTGCTGGCGGTGTATGCGGGCTATTCGCTGAGGCAGGAGTTCGTCGCGCCGGGGTCGGCGCTCGAACCGTACGTGCAGGACGCGGTGGATGAGATCGAATATGTGACCGGCGACGTCAACACGAAGTGGGGGGCGCAGCGCGCGAAGGACGGTCACCCTGCGTCGTTTCCGTTGACCTACGTGGAGATCGGCAATGAAGATTTCTTCGACCACTCGAACAGCTATGATGGGCGATTTGCGCAGTTCTACGACGCGATCAAGAAAAAATATCCCGCACTGCAAGTGATCGCCACCGCGCCGGTGAAGAGCCGCACGCCGGATGTGCTCGATGAGCACTACTACCGGCGCGCGGAGGAATTTTTCGCGGACGTGCACCACTACGACGCGACCGACCGCAACGGGCCGAAGATTTTCGTTGGAGAGTGGGCCACGCGCGAAGGCACGCCGACGACGAGCTTCGGCGCCGCGTTGGGCGATGCCGCGTGGATGACCGGTCTGGAGCGCAACAGCGACATCATTGTGATGTCGAGCTACGCGCCGCTTTTTGTGAATGTGAACCCAGGCGGGATGCAGTGGCGGTCGGATCTAATCGGGTACGACGCGTTCGGCAGCTACGGCTCGCCCAGCTATTACGCGCAGGCGATGTTCGCGAACCACATCGGCACGGAAGTGGTGGCGTCGGGCCTGACGGGCGCGGGCGACCGGTTCTTCTATTCGGTGACGCGCGACGCAGCGAAGCGTGTGCTGTATCTGAAGCTGGTGAACGCGTCATCCTCGGCGCAGCAGCTGAAGATTTCGCTCGACGGCGTGAAAGACGTGAAAAGCACCGCGAAGCTTGTCACGCTGAGCGCCGCGACTACCGCCGAGACGAATTCCATCAACGATCCGCGGCGCGTGGCGCCGGTGGAGAGCACCGTGAAGGTCGCGGGCAAAGAGTTTGAGCGCACGGTGCCAGGGTACTCGATTCAGGTGCTGGAAATCTCCGCGCAGTAACCGGCGGCCGCGAGGGATTCTCATCGCGCGATTTTCTACTTCGCGGATTGTGAGCGCTGTTCGAGGGCGGCCACCGTGCGGGCGCAAATTTCTTCGGGGGAGCCCGTCGCGGCGACCGGCAAGAGCAGGCCGAGGCGCTGGTAGAACTCGATCAGAGGAGCAGTGTTGCGTTCGTAGGCTTCCATGCGGACGGTGATGGATTCGGGACGATCGTCCTCACGCTGATAGAGTTGGCCGCCGCAGTGATCGCAGACGCCTTCGACTTTCGGCGGTTGATGCGCGACGTGGAAGACGGATTTGCACTTTTTGCAGACGCGCCGGCCGCTGAGCCGCGAAATGATTTCCGCGAGCGGCAATTCGTAGTTCACGACCGCGCTGAGCGAAAGTTTTTCCTCCTGCATGACCCGATTTAAAGACTCGGCCTGAGACAGCGTGCGCGGAAATCCGTCCAGGACGAAACCTCCCTGGCAACGCAGGCAGCCGGAGCGTTCTCGCACCATTTCCCAAACTGTGGCGTCCGGTACGAGGGCGCCGCGGCGCATGTATTCCAGTGCAGCCGCCATCGCCGGGGTCAGGACGCAGTCGGTGCGACTCGCGGCGGCCCGGAAGACGTCTCCGGTGGAGAGATGGCACGCGCTGAGACGCTGATGGAGGAGTTGAGCCTGGGTGCCTTTGCCCACTCCAGGCGCGCCTAGTAGAACCAACCGCCAGAGGGGCTCCGCTTTTTCGGGCAGCACAGAGCAATTCGCTGGAGGGCCTTGAAGCCATGCAGCCCTATCGTTCTTGTCTTGTGTTTTCATTGAGGAGTTTTGCACTGACCCGGATCGCAGCCTCCGTGAAGTGGATGTCGCTCCCAGAGGCGCCTGAAGACTGGGCTTAATTCCATGATACGACGACTCTCGCGGCAGTCAAAAGGGAATGTGGATTCAGAGGCGAGACAGGGGGACGAGTAGAGCAAGCGCGGCAGGAAGCTATTTGGAGAGGCAGAGGGATTCCTCGCTCCGGTGAAACTGGCCTTCAGAATGATTCGCGGGGATATTGCGGCAGCTTCGGGGCGGGCGTAGGCAAGCTCCCTTCGGCTTCGCTCCCCGATGGCCCGGGGCAGGCAGAACCAGCCGCCCCCACTCACGGAAAAGAGAAGGGCTAGGCGGTGGATTTTGTGCCGTGGACGAGGAGGGCGCCGAACTGGCGGAAGGCGCGGAGTTCTTCGAGACTGTGGAACCACCGGCTGGAAAACCTCTCGGCCGGAGTCGGATCGCAGATGAATTCGTGCGCGATGCCGGTGAATCCCGCGCCGCGAAACATGGCCGCCCATTCTTCGGCGGAATGAAAGTTCACCGGAATGCGGAAATTTTCGGACCACTGGCGGCAGTACGGATTGTCACGATAGTAGTTGATGAGGATCCAGGCCGAGCCGCCTTCGCGAAGGACGCGGGCGATCTCGCGCAGGCCGCGCGGCGGATTGGGCCAGTAGTAGGCGGATTCGATAGAGATCGCCTTAGTGAAAAAATTTGCGTCCCAGGGGATTTCGTCGGCGGCGCCGAGGACGAACATCACGTTCTCAGTGGCGGCCAAACGGCGGCGCGAGCGGCGAATCATTTCGTCGGAAACGTCCACACCGACGACGCGGCCTTCGGGAACGCGTTCGGCGAGAAGGCGCGCGAGCCAGCCGGCGCCGCAGCCGATGTCCAGAACATTGTCATCTGGCGCGAGCGTCATGCGGTCAAGAACGGGCAGCGTGATGGGGAGATGCTCTTCCTCCATGCCCTCGCCGCGGCCTTCAGCGGCCCAGCGATTGAATTCTTCGCGGAGGCGGTCGTTGGCAGAGGGGTTGGAGTGGGTGGTCATGAACTTATTTAGCCGCGCAGAGAATCCAAATGTAGCACACGCCGATGAGCGAAATGCGGACGAGCGCGGGGCGCCCGCAGGAGATGAGAGATTGCAGGGGCCGGAGAAAGAGGCCCTCGGAATGACAGGCGTGGGTAGGTGGCGCGAGCCGGGCATTAGGAGACGGCGGCTCCGCAGGGCGGGGTCGCCACAATGACAACCTCGCGAATTGTGTCGCCCATACGGGGCTCGCTTGAAGTTGACTTGCCTACCAGGGCTTACTCCCGGGGCCTACCTGCCCGGCCTACCTGGAGGGGGACGGCAGACAGGCTAAATCGTTCTCCTCTTCTCCAAGGCTCAACGCTATGGCGGGCAAGCCGTCCCTCCGGGGCCGGGCACAGGCGACGCGTGACGGCCACCAGTGCCGGGACTCAGATCAGGCTTAGGCCGCAATGAATATTTAGGCGCTGGCGGCGGCAGGCGCTTGTGCTTCGTCCGCGGAGGGGCCGTACAGGCCGGGGACGGCGATATCATTGAGCCGGAAATAGACGGTCAACTGCGCGCGATGATGAATCATGTGGTTGAAGATCATGCCGCGGAGAATAGCGACGCGGGGCATCGTGATTATCGGCGTGCCGTTCTGCAGCAGCGACCACGACTGCATCAGTTGCGCGTCAGTGACGACGGTGAGGGCCGTGCGCATGGTGGCTATGCCTTTATCAAACATTGCCAGGGCTTCGGCGCGGTTTTTGGCGTTCGGCATCTCCACCATTTTGCCGCCGGGCATGAAATCGAAGGAGTCGGTGGTGAGGGTGTCCACGGCCCAGCCGGGCATGGTGGCGATGTGGTTGGTGAGCCAGCCCATCGAACCGGACTTCGGATGGGGTTTCCAATCCCACTTGTCGTCGGGAACGCGTTCGAGGGTCTTGCGGGTGTTGGCCATTTCTTGGTCGAACTCGGGAAGCATGGATTGCGCGATGCTCATGGTGTCTCCTGACTAAGATTTTTGGGGCCGCGTCCTTTGCCGCAGGTTTGAGATGCGAGGGAGCGGCGGGTGGCTATATTCGCTTTTCATTCGCTTGGTGTCAATGCCTAATTTGCGCGCACACGACGAAGGATGTGTCGCCCCTCTCGGGACCTGACTGAGCTTGCGCTGCCCACCCCTGAGCTTCCGCCCTGCACTCTTGGCTCGTGTGCCCCCTGCGAGGCTCAAACCGGCAGGTGCGGCATACGGCGTAAGCTCTCGGGCTACTTCTCGACCTTCGTGAGCAGCTCGACGAATTTTTGCTGGCGCTCGGACTGATTCTGGCCACCATAGGCTTCGGCGAGCTGCGTGACGTTCATGGAACAGAATTTCGGTCCGCACATGGAGCAGAACTTCGCCTCCTTGTAGAAGTCGTCGGGAAGTGTTTCGTCATGCATGGCGCGCGCGGTCTGGGGATCAAGCGCAAGCTCGAACTGCTTGTTCCAATCGAACAAGAAACGCGCGTAGGAGAGGGCGTCGTCGCGATCGCGGGCGCCGGGACGATGCCGGGCGACGTCGGCAGCATGCGCGGCAATCTTGTAGGCGATGACGCCCTGCTTCACGTCTTCGGCGTTGGGAAGACCGAGATGCTCCTTCGGAGTCACGTAGCAGAGCATCGAGGCGCCGTGCCAGCCGATCATGGCGGCGCCGATGGCGCTGGTGATGTGGTCGTAGCCGGGCGCGATGTCGATGACCAGCGGGCCGAGAGTGTAGAACGGCGCTTCGTGGCACAGCTCCATTTCTTTCTTCACCTGAAGCTCGATCTGGTCCAGCGGGACGTGGCCCGGGCCTTCGATCATCACTTGCACGTCGTATCCCCAGGCTTTTTCGGTGAGTTCGCCGAGGACTTTCAGCTCGGCGAATTGCGCGGCGTCGCTGGCGTCCGCGAGAGAGCCGGGGCGGAGGCCGTCGCCGAGAGAAAAGCTGACGTCGTGCTTCCTGAAGATCTTGCAGATGTCGGTGAAACGCTCATAAAGGAAGTTTTCTTTCTTGTGCGCGCCCATCCATTGCGCCATGAGCGCGCCGCCGCGGCTGACAATGCCCGTGATGCGGTTGCGGACGAGCGGCACGAATTCCCGGAGCACGCCGGCGTGAATCGTCATGTAGTCCACGCCCTGCTCGGCTTGCTCTTCGATGACTTCGAGCATGATCTCGGGCGTGAGGTCTTCGGTGCGCTTGACGCGGGATATGGCTTCGTAGATCGGGACGGTGCCGATCGGGATCGGCGAAGCGTCAATGATGGCCTTGCGAATTGCGGGAATGTCGCCGCCGGTGGAAAGGTCCATCGCCGTGTCCGCGCCGTAGTGGACCGCGTGGTGAAGCTTCTGAAGCTCTTGGTCGACTTCGGACGTGACGGCGGAATTGCCGATATTGGCGTTGATCTTGCATTTGAACGCGATGCCAATGCCCATGGGCTCGAGCGATTTGTGATGGATATTGGCGGGAATGATGGCGCGGCCGCGGGCGACTTCGCTGCGAACGACTTCGGGCTCGATTTTTTCGCGCTGCGCCACGTAGGCCATCTCTTCCGTGACCACACCCATGCGGGCGTAGTGCATCTGCGAAACGTTGCGGTCGCCGTTGGCGCTGGCGAGCGCCGCAAGTCTCTTGTCAATCCATGCGTCTCGAATTCCCATCGTCTCCCCCCGACGGCACACTCCGGCAGCGGAGTGCATGCGTCGTGCATCGAGAGTACCACAGCGAGGCGGGACATCTGCAACCGCGGCGAAGGGTGGGGCAAGAACTTCGAGCCACTCAGCATGCACATAGAACTTGACGGATGGAAAATGTTCCGTTAGCTTTGGCGGAATTCTTCTTGGTCTTATTCCGAGGTTCTCGGACAGTCTTCGGCTCTGGAGGTTTGAATGCCGCGCCCCGCATCCTCACGCAGTTGTGTAATCGCATCTTCCGCCTTCACGCATAACTTACCGGCAATTGCAGTGACCTCTCTGACGATGGTGTTGGCGCTTGTGTTGCCCTTGGCTACGCTGGCGGCGCGGCAATCCGACACGCCGACAACGCCGCAGCAAACAGAGACGCCGCCGACGCAGTCGTCCGCCCAGCCGTGGGATGCGGGAACGCAGTATCCCGACAAAGAGTTGACCAGCAACCTTACGATTACCAATGATTGCAAGAAGACACACTCTTTTTCCATCACCGTGGAGGCGCCCTTTCTCAGTCTCAAGGGGGTAACGCACGTAATGGTTCCCGGGAAGAAATCGGTCAACTTGCCCGCAGTGTTTGACACCAGAGGGATGGCCCCCGGCGATTACACCGGCCTGGTGACAGTACTTTGCCTCGATTGCGAGGAAGTTCCTCCGTGCGTGCAGAACCGGAAGGACATCGCGCCGCACGTCACGATCATCGCGCCACCTGGGCCGACGCCGATTGGCGGAACGACACCCACTAGCGGAGGCACAACTCCTACGACGCCGGAGAATCCGCCGGTTCCGGTCACCAACGACTGCCAGGAGAGCGCGAACGATTGCAGCAAGCTCATACCACAAATCCTGGCGGCGATCGAGGCGCTGAAGGCAGCGCGGGCCGAGTATTCTGCTGCCGCGGAAGCCTATGATTTTTGGGACTACTGGGCAGATGAAGACTGCGCCGACGCCGACGCCTGGCACAGTTACATTCTGGGAGCAAGGATGCTTGAGCAACTGGCGGGGAGCGGGGGCCCCACGTCCGAGGAGTTAGCCGAGGCACGCGCGGCCGAAGAGGATTGCGAAGAGTCCGAAGCCAGGTTTGATCAGGAGGACTCCGCCCTGATACAAGCCGGGCGCGCGATCCTCTCGGCACAATCCGCTTTGGACGACCTCTTAGAGGAATATAGGCAGTGTATTAGAGAGTATTTGAAGAAATGCCCGTTTAAGCCGAATATCGGAGTTGATTACCACTGGCGAGGTTCCGATCTTGGCTGGACGCCTCCGCCTCCTCCGACCACACCGCCGGGG
The DNA here is from genome assembly GCA_035626055.1 of Candidatus Methylomirabilota bacterium. GTDB lineage: Bacteria > Acidobacteriota > Terriglobia > Acidiferrales > UBA7541 > DASPOJ01. The sequence goes on from DASPOJ010000148.1 coordinate 28,162, forward strand.
CCGCCGCCACAAGGACCGCCTCCGCACAGGCCGTTGGCTCGACCG
>DASPOJ010000149.1:0-11538 GCA_035626055.1 Candidatus Methylomirabilota bacterium
ATGGCATTGCCCATCAAAAATTCCGCCGGACTCAATCACAAGGCAGGGGGTGTGAATCTCACCTGTCACCACACCCTTCGTCTGGATCTCGACTCGCCCTTTCGCGAATATGACGCCGTCAAAATGGCCCGAGATCATGACATGATTTCCTTCAATCTGGCCTTCAACCTTTGCCGCTTCCCCGAGGATCAGACTATCGCTTGAAACAATGTTTCCATGCATGTGGGCGTCCAGCCGGAAGGTTCCTTGCAAATCCAGTGTCCCCTCGAGCCGCACTCCCTCGTCCAGGAACCCGGTCCACTCACCAACCTTCTTTGTGTCACGCTTGCTAAACGGCCAGGCCACGGCGTCACCTCTTCCTAGGTATTCTCTTTCAATTTCTCCAGGAGCGCAAGGAGCGCGGCGTCCTGCCCATACAACTACATGCGTAGTTTAGCGCATGAGCTTTTCGTAGATTGCGGACAACTGCGCATCATCGTAGTAATCGATACGCAGCTGGCCGGGGAACTTTCTAGTTGGCTGCCGGAGGCCGACGCGCGTTCCCAGATGCTTTTGCAACTCCTCGAGCGCCGCGCGGACATTCGCGTCGACTGGCTCAACGGCGGCTTCGCGCTCTCCTTTTCGGATGCGGCGCGTCGCAATTCGCTCGATCTGCCGGACCGTCAGACCTCCACGCGAGGCGCGGATGGCCAGGGCCGCGCGCAATTTCATGTCCCCCACTCCCAACAGCGCGCGCCCGTGGCCGGCCGTAAGTTTTCCGTCTTCGATCCAATCCAGTAACGGTTTCTCCAGCCGCAGCAGGCGCAGAGAATTCGCCACCGACGCGCGGTCTTTGCCGGTGCGAATCGCCACGTCCTCCTGTGTCAACCGAAACTCATTCATCAGGCGTTCAAAAGCTCGTGCCTGCTCGACGGGATTGAGATCTTCGCGTTGAATGTTCTCGACCAACGTGATCTCGAGCGCGAGTTCTTCCGGAACTTCGCGCAGGATTGCCGGCACCCGGTGCAAGCCCGCGCGTTGAGCGGCCCGCCACCGCCGCTCCCCCGCAATGAGCTGAAAGCGGTCGCCGACTTTCCGTAAGAGCAGCGGCTGGATGATTCCGCTGTTCTGAATGGAACGAGCTAGCTCTTCGAGACTCTCTTCACGGAACCGCGTGCGGGGCTGGTACGGGCTTGGTTCAATCAAGTCGATGTCAATCATCTGCTGGCCGGAACCCATAGAAGCTACAGGCGCCGGGGCAGCGGCAGTCGCAGCGCCAGAAGAGCTGATGGTCTGTGCCTCCGGCTCACGAATCAGTGCTCCCAGCCCCTTTCCCAATGCGTTTCTCGGCATGGGCAGTTACCTCCTTGGCAAGTTGGATGTAGGCTTCGGCCCCTCTACTACTACTGTCGTAGGAAATGATGGGCTTCCCGTGGCTCGGCGCCTCCGCCAGTCTTACATTGCGCGGAATCACGGTTGCAAAGACCTGCGAACCGAAGAAACTCCTCAGGTCCGTCGCCACCTGCCGCGAGAGCGTCGTGCGCTCGTCGTGCATTGTCAGGAGTATCCCCTCGATCGCTAAACTTGGATTAAGCGTCCGTCGAATCCTCATCAGCGTGTCCAGCAGCTCAGCCACACCTTCCAGCGCTAAGAATTCGCATTGAATGGGAATGAGAACGGAATCTGCAGCCACGAGTGCGTTGAGTGTGAGCAGATCCAGGGCGGGAGGGCAGTCAAGAACGACGAAATCGTATTGGCCTCGGATCAAGTCAACGATTGACTTTAATCGATATTCACGTCCTTCGGCCGCAACGAGCTCTACTGCCGCTCCAACTAGATTCTTATCGGACGGCAATAAATCGAGCCTGGCTACCTGAGTCTTAATGAGCACCTTTTCGGGAGGATCATTCAAAATAAGTGCGTGATAGAGAGTCTTTCGAGCGGGATCCTTTGCGAATCCTAATCCTGTTGTCGAATTCCCTTGGGGGTCAGAGTCAATTAGGAGAACTCTGTAGTCCAAAGCGCAGAGGGAAGCGCACAGATTGATGGCAGTAGTCGTCTTTCCGACGCCGCCTTTTTGGTTGGCTATCGCTATAGCTTTGGCCAATCTGAGCCCCTGACTTGGGTAAAATAGAACCAAAACATGATGAAGTCAATCTAAAGATGTTTCACGTGAAACAATTCAAGAGCCCAGATTGGAGTGTTTCACGTGGAACATTCTCTCGGGGATGCGTTTAAGGACGTCAGCTACGGAGCAGTTGTGCCACGTCTGGGATTGCAGGGGATCCAATTAGGATTTGCCGGTGAAGGCCTAGTGGGATTCTTACTGGCAGATTCCAGGACCAACCGGACTTGGACTGCAAATGGTTAGATTCTTCGTCTCCCAGCCAAAGTATAGCTTTCCCGCCGGGCTTCAGGACAGGGGCCGCCCACTTCAGAATCCTCGGATACTGGCCGATCGCCCTTGCTGCAACGAAATCCAAGCTTGCCGGGGCAACGCTCCAGTCCTCATAGGCGCTCGCGAACACGGAAACACATTCCAGAGACAGGGCACGGATGACTTCTGCGAGAAAGGCCGACTTCTTCTTGTTCTGTTCAACAAGCATGATTTCGAGCCCTGGGCACCGAACTTTGAGTGCCAGACCCGGAAATCCGGCCCCAGAGCCAACGTCGGCTAGTCGCCCCGTTTCCAGACCGACAATCTTGGTCGCAAACCAACTCTCACCGAAGTGCCGCGAAGCAATTTCCCCGGGATCCGAAAGCCCCGTGAGGCTAATCTTCTCATTCCACTCAAGCAAGAGTGAGATGTATCGCCGAATCGATTCCGTTTCCGCCGGTTCTGGTACGATCCCGAATGGCATAAGGGCGTTCATGATTTCTTGGTCGGTCAGCTCTCTGTTTTTACTTATAGACATATATTATGTTGATTGTTTATCTCTTAGAGAATATGCCCGTTTCCCACACTGTCCATCGCTGCGACGTTCACCCTCACCGCTCGCGGAATCAACAAGCCTGCAATCAAGTCCACAACGAGGTGCGCCAGCATGGCGGGCCACAGGCTCATCGTCCACACGCGGCACACGGCAAAGAGAAGTCCGAGTACAAACGTGTTCAGGAGGCCTGCTCGACCCTGATACGAGTGGGCAAGCGCAAAGAGCGCAGAGGATCCAATCACCGCGGTCGCCAAGGAATTGCCTGCGGCACGATAGATCGCAGCAAAAGCGAAGCCGCGATACAGAAATTCCTCGCAGACGGACGCGGTACAGACGAGCGCAATAAAGGCCAGGGAATCGTTGCGACCCGAGGGCATCAGCTTGGTCATGATTTGCCGAATGCGCGACCCTTCGGGCAACGATTGCTGGCGCAAGCGGCGAAACCCCATCCACTGCACGAGCGCAAGCAACAAGGCCACGCCGAGAGCAACGGCGATCGTGCGGCTGAGATTGCCGTGCACAAGGCCGAGACTCGCGGCGGAAAACCCGTGTTCCCGACAGCGCCAGAAGGCCACGGCCGCTGCGAACCACTGAAACGCGCTGGTGGACGCGTACAACACAACCCGGTCTGATGGTGCGATATATGGCCGGGAGAGCAATTCTCGAACCCGAACGGCTCCGCGCCATGGCACGAGCACACCCAGCATGGCCAAGATAAACACAAAATCCCACGGCATGCCCAAGTAGCGCAGCACCCCATGATGTAAACATTTCTTTGGCTCCAAGAGCAAGCGGAGCGAAAAGGGTCGCCAAGTGCGACGGTGGTTGACAGCTTCGCCGCGCACAACTATCTTTCTGCGCGAGGGTGTTCTGCACAATGAGGATTCTCGTTCTCGGCAGCGGTGGACGTGAACACGCGCTTGTCTGGAAACTCCTCCAGTCGCGCTCGGTCAGCCACGTCTGGTGTGCTCCGGGCAACGGTGGAATCTGCGCGGAAGCGGAGTGCGTGGAGGCCGATCTGCGAGACATCTGGGCTCTGGCGGACTTGGCAGCACGGCTTGAAGCAGACTTGACAGTGGTCGGTCCCGAGGCACCGCTGGTTCTGGGCATCGCCGACGAATTTGCGCGGCGCGGCCTTGCGTTGCTCGGACCTTCGAAGGAAGCCGCGAAGCTCGAAGGCAGCAAAGTATTCGCCAAAGAGTTCATGGCTCGGCACAAGATTCCCACGTCGCGGACCTACGGAGTCTTCGATCGGGCCGATGCGGCGCGCGAGGCGCTGAAGATGATCGCGAGCCCCGTCGTCTTGAAGGCGGATGGACTTTGCGCTGGAAAGGGCGTGTTGGTGGCATCGGAACGCAAAGAGGCAGGAGCGTTCATCGCGCGCGCGATGGAACAAAGGGAATTCGGCGAGAGCGGAAGCTTGCTGCTGATGGAAGAGGCTTTGCGCGGGACGGAGCTCTCCTACATCGTGCTCACCGATGGCGAGCACATTACGCCGCTGGCACCCACGCAAGATCACAAGCGTGCTTTCGAGGGAGATCAGGGCCCGAACACGGGCGGAATGGGTGCCTACTCAGCAGACGGAATGCTTTCACCTTCGCTGGAAGACCAGATTCTCTCGACGATCGTTCGTCCTGCTATCGCGGGACTCGCCACCGAAGGCCGGGCGTACAATGGCTTCCTCTACTGCGGCGTCATGCTTACATCTGCGGGCCCGAAAGTTCTAGAATTCAATTGCCGCCTCGGAGACCCCGAAACACAGCCCCTCATGATGCGCGTAGGCTCGGACCTGGCGCAGGCTCTCCAAGCAGCGGCCGAGGGCCATCTCGACGAGGTGCAGATTCTATGGAAGCCGGGCGCGAGCACGTGCGTTGTCATGGCCTCTGGTGGGTATCCAGGAACATTCGACGTGGGGAAGCGGATCGACGGCCTAGAGCAGGCGGCCGAATTCACCGGGGCCAAGGTATTTCATGCCGGGACGCGACGCAAGGACGATACATACTACACATGTAGTGGACGAGTGCTTGGCGTGACCGCTGTCGGCCCCTCACTCGGCAGCGCCACGGACCTTGCCTACCAGGCGGCGCAACACATCAAATTCGAGGGCGCCCATTACCGTAAGGACATTGCGCGGCATTCACGACAAACCCTCGCAGCGGGGTGCGACCAAAGTGGCTGAAGTCGTCGGATTGTTCATTTCCGAGGCCCACGGCCATCCCGTGCGAGCATTGCATGAGGTCGAGGCGGTCGCGAACAAGGGGTTCGCCGGATGCATTCATGGCCGGCCGGACAGCAGCCGGCAGGTCCTGTTAATGGACGCAGAGACGCTCGCGCTGCTTCGGGTTGCGCACGGCGAAGTGCTCGAGAATGTCACCACGCTCGGCTTGGCGCTGAAGGAGCTGCGGCCGGGGCAGGAGTTGCAGGTCGGAGAGGCAGTGCTCGCAGTTACAAAGCCGTGCACTCCGTGCGAGCGCATGGATGGGATCCGGCCAGGATTGCAGGCCGAACTCCGCGGGCGCCGGGGGATGCTGTGCAAAGTCGTGCAGGGAGGGCGCATCCGGCGTGGAGATTCCATTCAAATCCTGGCGTCTGCTTCTGAGATCGCACGAGAGAAGGAGGTAGATAAGGGTGGATAAAGAGATGCGTTCCACGCAGGCCGCGGGGCCCCTCGTAGGAATCATCATGGGTTCCGACACCGATCTGCCGGTGATGAGCGAATCCGCGAAGATGCTCGAGAAATTCGGTATCCCGTTCGAAATTGAAGTCATATCCGCGCACCGGTCTCCAGCACGGACCCACGACTACGCATCGACCGCAATAACGCGCGGGTTGAAGGTCGTGATCGTCGCCGCAGGCGGTGCGGCGCACCTTGCCGGAGTCGTGGCTGCGCTGACAACAATTCCCGTGATTGCCGTTCCGATGGCGACGACGGTGCTGTCCGGAATTGACGCCTTGCTCTCCAGCGTGCAGATGCCCGCCGGCGTGCCTGTGGCCGCCATGGCCATCGACAAGCCCGGTGCAATCAACGCAGCCATTTACGCGGCGGAGATTCTTTCGACCTCCGATGCCGCAGTGGGCAAACGTCTTGCCGAATACAAGGAGGAGCTGGCGAAGTCAGTTGCAGAGAAGAGCGCCCGCGTGAAGCTGCAATTCTCACCGAAGAAGAGCTGAGGTTGGTCGGCCCCCCGCGGCGACGCGGGCAACGCGTTCACGGCGGCGGCATAAGCCCAGGAATAGCAACTCCCGGCGGCTCTTGGGCCAATCCCCAAGCTAGCATCCTCGTCAATGAACCGGTGAATTCCAGGAGCTTCGCTTGCGACGAAAATGGCAACCGCCCGCTGATCGCCAGTTTGGACACGCCGTGCACGACGGACCATGCCCTGAGTGCAATTGGCTGGGCGTCACCCGGTGGAAGAAGGGCGGCCTCCTGGCAATCCCGGACAAAACCCAGCAGCGCCGCATAGGCTTTCCCCCCTGCTTCCTTGCAACGGGCGCTCCTCTTGAGAATCCCCGGCCGGTCAAACATGACCGCGAAATGCTCCGGATATCGCAACGCAAAATGAACGTAGCCCCAGCCACTCAGTTGAAAGCGTTCGATCGGACTCGCACCGCGCGCCGCAGCCTCGTTCATGGATTTCGTCAGCCGCTCGAAACCTTCGGCGGCAACCTCGGCCAGCAAATCGTCCCGGCACCGAAAGTGGCGGTACGGCGCGTTGTGGGAGACGCCTGCCCGCCGGGCAACTTCCCGAAGTGTAAATTCATGTGGGCCAACCTTGCGGATGAGCTCGATGGCGGCGTCGACCAGAGCCTGCTTGAGATTCCCGTGGTGATAGGGACGGGTGCGTGGCATAGCGAAGCGATTCTAGCAAAGAATGTTGACAACGCCAACATGAGTGGCTAGAATGTGGGCAGTGTCCACATAGGAGAACGCTTATTCCTAACCGAACCACCGGATCCCCTTACAAGACCTCGAACGCCTACGAAGAATCCTGGGACGCCATTGTCATCGGCTCCGGGATCGGCGGACTGGCGGCCGCAGCGCTATTGGCGCGTCACGCCGGAAGGCGCGTGCTGGTCCTGGAGCGGCATTACGTTGCGGGCGGCTTCACTCACGTATTCCATCGTCCCGGCTACGAATGGGATGTCGGCGTGCATTACGTCGGCGAAGTGCAAAGCCCCCGCTCGCCCGTGCGCGCGCTGTTCGATCATCTTTCCGAAGGGCGGCTCGAATGGAGTCCGATGCCCAATGTCTATGATCGCCTTCGGATCGGGGAAAGCGAATACGAAATCGTCGCGGGTCTTTCGAATTTTCGGGAGCGCATGAAGTCCTACTTTCCCGGCGACGCGGACGCACTGGACCGCTACATCGCTGCGGTGCTTTCATGCAGCAAGTCCATGAGGCGTTTCTTCGCGGAGAAAGCGGTTCCACCCGCGATCGCCCGTCTGGTGGGAGGCTTTCTGCGCGCGCCGTTTCTCCGGTGGGCCCAAAAGACCACCGCGGATGTGCTCACCGAAATCACGCCGAACCGCGAATTGGCCGGGCTCCTCGCAGGACAATGGGGTGACTACGGGCTGCCGCCATCGCAGAGCAGCTTCGCTGCGCACGCCGCGATTGTGGCGTCCTATTTCGAGGGCGCGAGTTACCCAGTTGGTGGAGCGTCCCGTATCGCGGCTTCGATTGCGCCCACGATTGAAAAATCGGGAGGCAGAATTCTCGTCGACGCAGGAGTGGAGAGAATCCTTCTTGATCGCAGGGGCTGTGCGGCGGGAGTCCGCATGATTGATGGCCGGGAGATTCGCGCCGCCGTCGTTATCAGCGATGCAGGGGCCGCCAACACGTATCGACGTCTGCTGCCACTCTCAACGCCGGGCGTCTCCCGCGTGCTCGAGGAGTTCCGGCTGCTTGCGCCCTCGATGGCTTATCTTTGCTTGTACGCCGGCGTAAGACAATCCGCCGCGGAATTGGGACTTTCCGGCACGAATCTCTGGGTTCATCCCGGATACGATCATGACGCGAACTATGCGCGCTCCCTCGCACAACCGTTCTCTCCGTCGCTGCTGTTCATCTCGTTCCCGTCGGCCAAGGACCCCGATTTCGTGCGACGCCATCCCGGCCGGGCGACGATCGAAGTCATCTCTCCGGTCTCTTACCAGTGGTTCTGTGGCTGGGAGGGCACGCGCTGGAAGAAGCGCTCCAAGGAATACGACGACTTGAAGGAAACCCTCACCTCGAAGTTGCGCGCGGGCCTTGAGGAGCACGTGCCGGTCGTGCGGGGCAAGCTCGACTATGCAGAACTCTCGACGCCGCTTTCCACCCGGCACTTCATGAATTCCGAGTGCGGTGAAGCCTATGGGTTTGCCAACACGCCGGCGCGGTTCCGCGCGCGGTACCTCACGCCGCGCACGCCTGTGCGCGGGCTCTACTTGACGGGGCAGGACGCGTGCATGTTGGGAGTAACGGGCGCGATGTTCGGAGGCGCCTTGTGCGCGTCGGCGATCCTGGGGCGTAATTTGACGTCTGTGGCGACGAAGCCAGCGGCTGCCGCGCGCAATTTGGCAGCCTGATGAGCGTCACTAGACCGGCGAATTAACTAGTGTTTGTAGAGCGAAGGAGCGCCCGAGTCGCTGGGGGCGCTCGCCGGGCGCGGCTCGGCGGGCTCGACAAGCCAAACGAATTCCTTGTCTTCCGTGACTTCCCCTATCGCCATGCGCGTATCCGCCGGAAGAACGGCAGGCAACGCGGCGCGCATGAAAGCGCCGATATCTTCCGGATGCGCTTTAGGGCTCTCGCCTTCCAGCAGGTGGCCTGTCGCCTCGAAAAGCTTGCTTGAAGACGCCCGAATCGTCTGCAGGCGCGGGTCATTCTGCTTGAGTAACTCCAGCAGGGACGGTCCCAGAGATTCCGGAGGGTATCGCACCTCCATTAGAGTGCGCGGCTGGCCCTTTTCAGGCGGATAAAGCTGGGTGTAGGCAGGCCGCAAGACGCGCGTCTCGTAGTAGCCGTTTCCCAACGCCTCTTGCCGAATGCGGTACTGCAGCACCCAAACTTCAAATCCGTAGTTATCCTGGTAATCGGCCAGCAGCAATTCGACGAGCGGTTCGTCGGGATCGAGGGCGATCTGGTGGTGGAAGCCGCTGGCCACGCCGCGGATTTGCTCGAGCAGTGCGACCCCGATGGTTTCGATGTCCGAGGCTTGCTCGCCCGTGGCGCCACCGCCTTGCATAGGACCGAGTTCTCGAATGATGTGTTCCAGCTCGACATCCAGCCGCACAGGCGGGCTTGAAGTTCCGGGCCGGACCCATTCCACAGCGCCCAGTAGGACTCCGATCCGGCCGGCGCCGAGCGGCATCATTTCGGGCGGATGCGAGCCTGGCTCAACCTTTTCGTCCGTAACGGCCACAAACAGCGCGCCTCTTGCCACACAAACATCGGCGCGGCCCGCGGCGAGATTCACAACAATTTCCGCGGCGTTCTGTTCCTGCCCCGAAGCAGGGAGGGTCGCCACAAACACGGCTGCGGAAACCAGCATTGCGAACAAGAGCGAGAGTGCGAGCCTGCGGGGCATCACGGAGCCTTCATCGAATCGCTCACGCGCCGGGCTGCGCGGGCAAGCCTGCCGACGACTCATGCTTGCGAGCGATGGCCTGGACGGCTGTAATTGTGGTCACATTCACGATATCCGTAGCCGAGCAGCCGCGCGAGAGGTCGTTCGCCGGCCGGTTCAAACCCTGGAGAATCGGGCCGATCGCTTCCGCGCCGCCCAGGCGTTCCACAAGTTTGTAGCCGATATTGCCGGAATCGAGGTCGGGAAAAATGAGCACGTTGGCACGACCCGCCACCGGAGAGCCGGGCGCTTTGCCCGCGGCCACTTCCGCCACGACGGCCGCGTCGACCTGCAATTCGCCGTCGGCCTGCAGTTCCGGCGCGCGCTCGCGGAGAACGCGAAGGGCTTCGCGCACTTTCTCAACCCGCGGATGGTCGGCGGAGCCTTTCGTCGAAAATGAAAGCAGCGCGACGCGCGGCTCTTCTCTGAGAAATATTCGAGCATTCTCCGCAGTAGCTCGCGCGATGTCCGCCAATTCCGCGGGATTCGGGTTCGGAACGACCGCGCAATCGGCAAACAGGAGCGCGCTGGCCGCAAGGCCTGCCCGCTCGGGAATCAGCATCAAGAAGAAGCTCGATACCATTTGCGCGCCCTCGGCAAGGCCGATCGCGTGCAGCGCCGCCCGCACGGTCTCCGCCGTGGTATTGGCGGCTCCTCCGACCGTTCCGTCCGCATCGCCTGCGGCGACCGCGAGCGCCGCGAAGTACAGCGGCTTGCGCGCTGCTTGCAAAGCCTCTTCGTGCGAGACCCCGCGGGCGCGGCGCCGCTCAAAAAGGAGCCGGGCATAGTGAGCTAGCCGCGAACTGAGGTCTGGCTCGACGATCGCGACACCGGAAAGGTTCGCGCCCGCTTCCGCCGCTATCGCTTCGATTTGCTCTGGCCGGCCGAGGAGGATCACCTTGGCCAGCCCCTGCCGTGCGATTTCTCCCGCGGCCCTGATGACGCGAGGATCCTCGCCTTCGGGCAGTACGATGCGTTGCGGGTTGGCGCGCGCCCGGCTCTTGAGTATCCCCATCAACTCCATGTCGATACCATCCTGGGCGAAGGTATCACATTTTTCTCCCGTGGCTCAGCGGCGCCTCACGTCAGTTTCGCCTCGCGGCCGCACTGTCCCACCGAGGGCCATTCCAGTACAATAAGCGCTTTTACGAGGAGCTTTGAGAATTCTTATGGGACTTTTTGGCGCGCTACGCAACCCGCGCTCGATTGCGCACAAGGGCAAGCGGTTGAGCGACATTCTGGATGCCCACGTGAAGTTTCATCGGGGCCAGCCGGGTGGCGAGCGAGCGGACCTCGCAGGCGCAAATCTTTCCCGCGCCGATCTCCGCGAGGTGAATCTCACGAAGGCAAATCTCTCGGGATGTAATTTGGAATCGGCGGATTTCTACTCTTCCAAGCTGTCCGGCGCAGACCTGAGCAAATGCATCTTGCGGAAGGCAAGGCTCCGGAAATGCGATTTGACCGAGGTGAAATTAGTCGCTTCCGACTTGACGGAAGCGGATTTGAGCGGAAGCGAGCTTTTCCGCTGCGACCTGACGCAAGCCGTCGTCCGCAATGCAATTCTTCGCGGAACAGTCCTCCGCCAGGCGGTTTTGCGGGACACAGATCTCACTGGCTCGGATTTGGCGCTGGCGAGCGTTCGCGAAGTGGATCTGAGCAGCGCAAAGACGGATCAAGCGAACTTATCGCAGGCCGTCGTCCGCGATAACAAGAAACCTCATAATGAATTGAAATGATTGCGTTCTTTGCCGCGGCCCTATTTCCCGGCGGGCTCGGGAACGCTTGGTTCGCTGGCCGCCCGGCCGCGGCGGCGCGTCTCGATGCCGAGCCGCTTGATCTTCTGGTTGAGCGTGGAAAGCGGAATCTGGAAGCTTTCGGCGGCTTCGGTTTGGTTCCAGCCGGTGCGCTCGAGCATGTCGGCGATGATGCGCCGCTCGACCTCTTCCATGATCTGAAAGAGCGAGGGCTTCGAGCTGTCCGCGCCGTTACGTGCGCCCGTTTCACCCGGCAGGGGCGGCAGC
>DASPOJ010000150.1:0-5979 GCA_035626055.1 Candidatus Methylomirabilota bacterium
CGGTATCTCTTCTTGGTTCAGCCGACCAGACCGGAGGATCAGGCCCGCGAAATTGAGCGCCGCCAGCGCAGGCAGCAGCAGGAGTTGCAGTATCAATCCGGGGCCGCCCAGGCCGAAACTCCGAAACCCATTCGCACGGGCGCGAAGATCGGAAGAAACGACCCTTGTCCTTGCGGCAGCGGAAAGAAGTACAAGAAATGCTGCGGCAAGGCCGCCTGACCTGTCCCCCGGAACATTCGAGCCCACGCTGGACTTTCACGGCACATGTTGACTTGGCGGAAACCTACCCCGCCATTTTGCATGGACAGGCATATCCTGCTGTTCCAAGATGAGACTTGTTCAGGCGTGGGTGGGAATAGTTTTGGGAGGAACGTTCTGATGCGTAAGATATTTATGCTATGCGCGGCCATTCTTGCACTTTCCTTGACTGCCGCCGCGCAGGACACCACGGAGACGCTCGCGGCACCCAGTCCGGCAGGTGCGCCTGCGACCCCCAGTCCCTCAAAGTCCGTCGATGAGTTCAATAAGCAGCTCTCTGTGGGCTACGAATTTGTGGATTTCCGGAACGTCGGCGGCCTCAGTTTCCACGGCAACGGCGCCAGGTTCGACTTCAATTGGTATCACAACGATTGGATCGGGTTCGAAGGGAATCTCGCCGTAAACTTTGGCATGACCCCGTACGGGAATTTTCCGAAGGGAATCTCAGATGACAACGTGTTCTTTGGCGGCGGAGTCCGTTTTGGTTACCGGCGCAATCACAAGATAGAGCCGTGGGGGCACGCGATTGTCGGCTTTCAAGAAGTCATCTACACGCAGGTAACTACCGGGATCGGCCACGACAAAGGCCTCGGGTATCTTCTTGGCGGCGGAATTGACTATAAACTTGCGCCGCGCCTCTACCTGCAACTCGAAGGAGACTACTTGGGTACCCGTATAGTCAGTGTCAATCAGAATAACTTCAAAGTCGATGTGGGGGTCGCTTTCAACTTCTGACCTCTCACCATTGCTTCCAAAGAAGTTGTAAATCGGCGGGCCACCATACGCATTTTGCTACAGGCCTATTTTCTTGCACTTCTTTAGCATGCCGCTCTCCTCGCGAGCGTTCCTCGCCGCTTCCAGTCCACCCAGGTGCACCCCACCAGCCGCGCGCCCATCTGGTGAACGTCTAGGAAGCGGAGATTCCAGCCTGGCTACTTTTTATCCGTCCCGATTCACGCCCGGGCAGGTGCGCGCGCCCGCCTCCTCCTAAATCCAGCATTTGCAACTCTCGCCGCGCCAATTGCACTGGCAGTCCTCTTGCTCGGAATTCACTCAATTGGGTCTGGGGGAGGTGTGTCATGCCGAAGACGACGCAGTGCCGAACGGCTGGCTGTGCCAATTCTGTCCTCCCAGCGCTTGCGGGGGAAGGCGTCTGCATGGATCATTACCTGGAGCGCGTTTTTCTTCAAATGGGAATGGCGATGGAGATGTGTCAGCGGGGTCGCCCGGTCGAGCCTGGGACCTTCGATTGGCTTCTGTGCCAAGCAGAATTGGCCGCGACCACTTTGGCGAACAAGGACTCTGGTGCGAGCTCAACGCATCGCACGCGATTGCTCGAGGTGCTTCTGTGCCTCTCGAACTTGAACGAGTACATTCGGCACCATTCCGTCGCGCTCGTGGCTCGCGAACGGGAAGCGTAAGAAGTCTTTCGTGTGGGAGGGGGCGCCCGAGTTTTCACGCGCCGTGACTGCCGCCGTGTCTGACGTCGCTCTCCCGCAAGAGGTGGTGTCGCAAATTAGTTAGAGAATCGCTGACCGATGTCCGATTCGAAAGAATCCTCCGATCGCTTTCATCCAGGAATGCCTGCCATTCCCGGCGTCAGCCAACAATCCGCCGCATCGTTCGGCCCAGCAGGCGGTGGCCCGGCCCGGGGCATCTCGCCTCGCGGCCTCCGTGGGTTGATTCTGCTTGGCGTCGCACTGCTTCTATGCGGTGTTGCTGGTCTGTGGATTCACGCCCAGCTCAATCGCCACAGGGTGCAGGCCATTTCGACAACCGACCCGGCGGACGTCTTGCAAAACGACAGGGCGGACGCGCCCCTGCCTGCATCTTCGGAGGCGTTACCCGAGCGCATCGGGCCCGGCAAGATTGCGCGCCTCGACGAGCTCGCGAAGCCATGGTCGTCCGTCGTGTTCACATTCCTCCGCCAGGACACACATGAAGAGGTGCCCGCGATCATCGTACGTTTACCGGGCACAGCAGAGCGCAGCAGTTCGTACTGGGCGTTTTCGCTCGTGGAGCCTTACGGGAAGTGCCAATTACTTTTCGTCACCGAACCCCAAAAGCTGGCCAGCCAGTTCGGCTACACGGCCCATCACCCCATGGTCGCGGACCCTTGCAATGGGGCCGTATTCGATCCACTCGGGATGGGCGTGAGGCCGGACGGTGCGTGGGTTCGCGGTGCGATCGTGCAGGGCGGAGCGGTTCGGCCGCCAATTTCGATTGAATTGAGTATCCAGGGCGAGAATCTCTACGCGGATCGCATCGAGTGAGCGGGCTCCGGTTCCCCCCGTCAGGCAATCTTCACCTTCAGCTTTTCCGATGAAAACTGCGCGCCCGCGCAGGACCAGGTCGAGGCTCTCAACCCCTGCAAGCCGGCACCATTCAACCGAGGCCGCTCCGACGGCCTGGGCAGGCAGAGCAAACGCGTCAAGCCCCGGAGGAGCAAGACAGCCCCTCTTGAATCAAGATTGTGCTTGCTGCGCCGGTTCCGCCGCGGCGGGAGCGAGCAAACCAAGCAGCAGACGGCGCAAGCGCCCGCGCTCGTCGAGGTCCATCTCCGCAATTTCGAAGCTCAGGCCCTGCGCCCGCGCGTCGCGCATCAGCACTTGAGCTCGAATCGGACGCAGGCTCGAGCCCAATTTCAGCGCCACGAGCGTTCCTGGATGCATGTGTCGTTCGCCGATTGCGATTCCTCCGCTCAAACTCAGGCCGCGCACTTCCAGCCGTTGCGCTTCATGCTCTCCGGAAGCCACCGCCGCGATCGGCGTGGCCAGCCGCACACGCAGGTAGCGTCGCTGGCGGAACCAGTTTGTTTCAGGTGCGGGATCGAGCGCCGCGAACGATAGGTCGTTGTTGTCCAAACCGCTGCGGCCTGCGACAACCTGAGCGGCCACGGGATCGATCTTCCATAGCGCTTGCAGCGCCGCGATGCGCAGTTCCGCGTGAAACGCCCAGCGCCAAGCGCGCCTCGACTCAACGATCTGTTGGAACAGGCCCGCTGCCGCGCCCACTCGGAGGCGGCCCAGCGCCTCGATGGCTTTGAGCCGCAGGAAGGGATGTGCCGAAGCCCCTTCTTCCCCGCCTGCCACGCGGAGCAGCATGTCCGCGCAGGTGGCATCGCCGCTCATCCCCGCTTCATCTATCACTAGCGGACGAAGGATCGGATCCAGGTGATTCAGAATGGATGCCAGCAGCCAGCCTCGCTGTCCCGCGCCGCCGAACGAGAGCAGCCGGACCATCCGGTCCTGGTTCACGCGGGGCCAGTCCCGCAACCGCTCCGGCAGCCAGCGCTCGATGGCTTCAGGGTCGAGCCGACTCAGCAGCGCGATCGCTTCGGTGGCCTCCGTCGCCGTTCCCGTGCGAAGCAATTCGCGGAGCACCGAGACGCCATCGTTTCCGAGTTCATTGGCCAGCTCGGCCAGCTTCTGCGTCTCCTGTCGATGCCCGCTCCGATTGAATCGCATAACCAGGCCTTCGAAGGCGGGGCGCGGGATGCGCCGCAACAGCGCGACGGCGTCCTTCGGTGCTGGCGTGCTTCGGATGCAATCTTCGAGAAACTCCGGAATCCGCTTTTCGAGTTCGATGCGCGGCCGCAACGCTTGTGAGACGGACGGCCGCTGGTTTTCCACGGTGTCGAGTGAATCGAGCGCTTGGAGCAAACCCCTGTAGTTGCGCCGCGCACCCGCTTCCTGCGCCAGGCGAACGAACGCGGCGCTCACCAGGCTTTGCACTTCGGCGTCGTGCTCCAGGCTCAACTGCGCTCCGCTCTCGCGCAGTGCGACGACCAGCGCGCCACCGTCCTGCTCGGCATAGAGCTCGGCGAGTTCGGTCAAGCCGATGGCCGTCCGCCGGCGCGCTTCCGCTTCTTCGTTTTGTACGCAGGACGCGTACGTGCCGAGGATGGTCGCGGCCAGCTGGTAGTCGCCGCGGCGGCGCAATTCATCGACGTAGAGCTTGACGTTGCGCGGAGGGATGCACCACGCGTCGGGCGAAGTCAAGACCGTGCGCTTGCCACTCTCCGGAACCGCCGCCCAAAACTGACGATCCAGCAGATCGGTGTGCGCTTCGACGAAGAGCCCGGCCTCCGCCATTTTTTCTTCGTGCGAACCGAGGATCGCCCGCAGCGCCTCGATTTCCTGATTCATTTTGTCGAGCAGCTCGCGCACGGCATTCACGCGGACCTCTCCCCGCTCGTAGCGTTCGAGAGCGAACCGGATCGCGAGGTGCTCGGCCACGCGCAAGAGGGCGGGCTTGCTCGGCTGCGCTGCCGGCGCGTTGGAAGCCAGCGACTGCAGAGCCTGGCGCAACAGATCGCGTGAGGAAGCCGTAAGCCGGCCCATACCCTGTGCCACTTGCACCTTCACGCCGGGGTCGGAGGGATCCGTGGCGTTCCGGCCCAAATGGCCGAGCACGCGAAAGACGTTGAGGATCTCTTCGTCTTGAACGGCCCAGCCCGCTACGGCGACCCCACCTCCGCCGGCCGATGTGCTTCCTGCCTGCGCTGATGCGGACCCACCCGAAGCCCCTGCTGTGGAATTAGCCTGCGCGTCGCCTGAAAAGCCCCCGCCGCCTCCGCCGCCGATTCCTGATTTGCTCCCGGCGCCTCCTGTGCCGCCCGAGTCGCCGGGGCCGCCGCCGATGTTGCCCGGCCCGCTGCGCGACCCTTCAGCCGCGGCGATCAGTTCGAGAAGTTTCTGCGGATCGTTCAACCAGTCTTTCAGTTGACCGACACTCGCTCCGAGCGTCTTCGCCGTGAGCTGCGCGGCCGTGCGGGCTTCGGTCAGGCTCTCGTCTTCGGCCACGAAACGGATCTCGTTGACGCGAATGCCCGCACAACCCGTAATCGCGGTTTTCAATTGTTCTGCAAGGTTGGAAGACCTCACTGGGGAAAGTGGGAAGGCGCGCACGAATCGTTTGAGGTCTCCCTGGGTGATGCTCGGGGAAAACTGGATGCTGGCGAGACCGGCTGCGGAGAGAAGTTGCGCGAAGCTACGCTCGGCCGGAGTCGCCTCGAGCGGCGCGCCATCCAGCAGCAATTGCGACCCGCTCGCGCCCAGCAGCAATCCCGCCTCGGCGTTGGCGGGAACTGCGGTGCGCAACTCACTCCAGGCGATCTCAAATTGTTGATTCGTGCGAACGTGGTCGAAGCTGTAGAGCCTCGCGAACTTCAACAAAATGTTGAGGCTGCGAATGAAGGCGCGGGCGGATGTAATCTTCGCGCTGTCGGACATAGAACCCACGCAGTCCTAGTGTAGGCCGGCGTCCAGGTCCTTCCCTTGAAGCTAACTCCTGGGGCCCGTCCCGACAATGGTGCGCGTCCGCTACTGTGGCCAAATGCCAACCTCCTGCGCCCCTCGGCGCGACTCCAGTAGGGCAGGCAGGGTTCCGTCGGGTTGGCACAGCCTCCGCGCCGCCTTGACCGGAGCGGCGGCTCTTCTTAATCTCGCTGGCGCGGGCTGTCCTCTGCCTGTGGACGAAGAGTCCCTGGCTATGGTGTGAGACTTCGCGACACGAAATTCCGCGCCGGGGCTAGCGAACGAGCTTCGCCCCGCAGCTCCTAAGCGGCTTTCGGCGTTTCCGGGAACATGTGCCAGAACACTGTGATCAGAATGCCGTAGTACAGCACTACCACAATCAATCCGATCACGAACGTCTTGCCAAATTTGTGCAGCCCGGCGAATTCGCGCTTCCAGCGGTACGCGCAGCCCACGATCATCA
>DASPOJ010000151.1:0-37647 GCA_035626055.1 Candidatus Methylomirabilota bacterium
GTCGGTGATCACGTGCGAAAGGCGATTCGTCTTCTCGCGGCTCAGCCTCATCGCAGGATCAACTTTCTCTGGCGCGCCAGCTCGCCCTTCACCTTTTTGAACATCTCCTGATACGATGCGCCGGTCCGGCGCATCTCTTCGGCGTGATCGGTGAGAATCTGGCGAACTTCTTCGTTCAGGCGCTCCTCGATTCCGATCTCGTCCTGCATGGTCTTCCGAACGCGTTCGGTAAGCGCCTCCGCCGACGGCGATTCGATCATCTTGGAAGCAAGCAGGCGCTTCACCACTTCCTGCGCCATAAAGGCGACGTAGTCCCGCGACAATAGCAAGCGTCCGGCCTCCCAACGAAACATCAGTCTAAAGGCGGGGTAAGAATAGTGTCAAGGAAGCATCCGAAGATGTCTTGCGGGCGACGGATTCCCCGCGGGGATTCCTCGAGCGATCGCGGAATTTGACGGTGCGCGGGAAGTCGCGTAATCTGTTTGACGCGATGCAGATGCAGAATGGGCGGTTAGCTCAGCGGTTAGAGCATCCGGTTTACACCCGGAAGGTCGTCCGTTCGAATCGGACACTGCCCACCATCCTTGGCGAATAGCGGGGCCGTAGTTCAGCCGGTTAGAACGCCTGCCTGTCACGCAGGAGGTCGCGGGTTCGAGCCCCGTCGGCCCCGCCAATGTTCGACGAGGCTCAGTGGATTAGTGTGCGATTCAAGAGTGTTCGTTCCCACGACCAACGTCCGAGGCGCTCCCCTGTCATGGCTTTCACCGGTGATATTCACTATGGCATCCGTAAAGTTCGCTTCAGCATGAAACCCGTTTGCCGACCCTGGATGCTAGCCTTGGTGCTGTGCGCCGCGCCGCTTCTGCTCCACGCGCAAGCACCAGCCGCAACGCCAACATCTCCACCCGTCCTGCCGGCGTGGGCGCAGCCGGGTTCCGCCACGCATGTCCAGGTGGCGCCACCGGCGGACTTTCACAGGCCCAGTAGGAATTTCGCTACGCCGATCGGCATATTTGAGGGCCAGTCTGACGTTGGAGGCGCGGTGGTACCGGGCAGCGCCAGTTACGACGCCGGCACGAAGCAGTACACCGTCAACTCCGCCGGCTACAACGTCTGGTACACGCGCGACGAATTCTGTTTTCTCTGGGAGAGAATGTCCGGCGACGTCTCACTCGCGGCGGACATCACGTTCCCGGACCCGAACGGCTACGGCGACCGCAAGGCGATACTCATCATTCGCCAGGACCTCGATGATGATTCCAAGGAGGTCCTTGTTGCCCTCCACGGTCTTGGCATGATCCAACTCGCGCAGCGCCCCGAGAAGGACGCGCGCATCAAGGACACGGAGTATCGCATCGGTGGCCGCGGGCGTCCCGGCGGCGACAGCCCTGACAGTCTCGTCGGCGTCATGGCCAAGCGCATCGGCATAGAGAAGCGCGGCGACTCTTTTGTGCTCTATGTCAGCTTGGAAGGGGAACCGATGCACCAGTTTGGCCCACCCATCACCCTGCACATCGACGGGCCCTTCTACGTCGGCATCGGCTTCTGCTCGCACCTGCCGGACAAGTCCGACACTGCGGTGTTCTCGAACATCATTCTGGAGAACTCCGGAGGCAAGGTTCGCTAATGCCGCGCGGAGCGGGATTCCCTGCACTTTGCCAGAGTGAAAGACTCCAGGCGCGCACCCAAGAAGGTGTCGGGCGGGAGGGCCGGTCGCCGGGACCTGAAAAGGCTGCCACCTGAGACAACTCCATGCTCGAGCAAACCTTCGATTGCGCGCGAGGATTCCGTTGACAGACCGCGGAGAACAGGCTATATACGCTCAAACATTCATTTCGCCCGGCGGGGCGGTAAAAGGTATCCGTTGTCTGCGCCGCGCAGCTCGATTTGAGTGCGAGGAACCCCGTAGAGGCGAGCTGTTGTTTTGTTTCCGGCGGCCGCAAAGAGCCGCTGGACCCAGGAAGGCTCGGTTGAAGTCAGAGAGCTGTTCCTACGTAATCGGACGAGAAGCTGCGGGGCCTTGCGTAAGGCCTGCGCGTATCGTCGGATTCCTCCCTTTACGCTCCTTCAGCTTTCTGGGGGAGCCAGGTTTTTTCGCAACGAGTTTCTTTCGCTCAGAGATTACTTCGCGCCGCACGCTCAGCGCGTGCGAAAATGCATGGATGGAAAGGAGCCTTGGAAATGGCAACCTCACATAACCCGCGGAAGAGCGGGAGTTTTCGCAGCGCGGTGGCGCTGCGTTTGGCTGCGCTGGGAATCGGCTTCGGACTCGCGCTGGCCGCGATGGTATTGCTGCTGGCGCCGAGAGTGGCGGCGCAGCAGGGCGCAGTGCTTTCGGGGAAGGATATCGCGGAGATGTACAAGCCCGGCGTGGTGCAGGTGGAGACCGACTGGACCGCGAACGCCACGGTTCCCCAATGGTCGTTGCCGCAGGCAAGCGTACAGGCCCTGGAGGCTGTCGCCACGCGGGAAATCAAGGCTGGAACGATCTCGGGCTCGCAGACAGATATATTGAACGCCATGATCCAGGAACTGGCGAGAAACCCGCTGCAGTACTTGATTCCAACCGATCAACCGGATCCAGCGGTGAAGAACCCCCTGGGCGTGAGAGCGACGGGCTCCGGGTTCATCATCACTCCCGACGGCTATATCGTGACCAACGAGCATGTCGTGGCGCAGACGGACGAAGTGAACGAACTCTTTGTCAACACTTTGATGCAGCAACTTACCGATAGCGACGTGGCAAACCTGCAAAAGGCGCTGAACGACATCGTACTCACGGAGGACGAAAAGAAGCTCTACACGCAGGCGATGGCTGCGTACTATTCGAAGTACGCCCAGCTCTCCGTTCAACCTCGCGCCGTGAGCGTGCAGATCGGCATCGCAATTCCCGGCCTGCCAACGCTTCCGAAGGGCATCGTTTGCGACGTGCGGAAAGAGGGCGAAGTCACCCCCGGCAAGGATGTTGCGGTGCTGAAGATCGAGCAGACCAACCTGCCGACGGTTCCGGTCGGAGACGATACAAAAATGGAAGTGGGCGATAAAGTGTTCGTGATTGGCTTCCCGGCGGCCGCCGATCAAGCGGGCACAGCGAACCCCGTCGGCGTGGAACCAACGTTCACATCTGGTGACATCAGCGCACGGAAGACGATGGCAGGGGGATGGCAAGCCCTTCAGACTGACGCCGATATTACGAACGGAAATAGCGGCGGTCCGGCGTTCAACGAGCAGGGACAAGTGATCGGCATCGCGACATTCGGCGTGCCCACGGCGACGGCCGCGGGCATCAATTTCCTCGTGCCGATGAGCATCGCCGATCAATTCTTGAACGAATTGAATATTAAGCCTCAAGAAAGCCAGCTCTCGAGGCAGTACATCCAAGCCTTGGGTGACTATCACGCCGGCAAGTGCAGCACGGCCCTGAAGGAATTCGAGAACATCAAGGAACTCAACCCCGGATTCCCCTTCGTACAAAATTACATTACTCAGTCCAGCCCCGGCGGCGGCTGCGTGCCTACGTCGACTTTCCCGCTGACCTATGTGATCGTGGGAGGAGTCGCATTGCTGGTCGTGATTATCGTCGCCGCGTTCGCGTTGATGAAGAAGAAGCCAGCGCCGGCCATGGCAGGAGCGGGCGCTGGAGCAACGGCCATGCAAATGCCGACGGGCGCCGGGGCGCCGCCACAGATGCAAGCCGGGTACCCGCCTGCCGGCATGCCGGGGGGCGCGCCCGTGATGGGAGCATTGCCGCCGCGCAGCTACGGAAGCCTCCAGTGCACATCGGGCTCCGCAGCGGGCCGCCGGTTTGAAGTCACGAAGGCGGGCTTGCTGATTGGGCGCGACTCGGCCAAGTGTCAGATCGTTCTGACGGATGATGCCGTATCGAAGGAACACGCCTGGGTCGTTCCCCTGGATGAAGGTGTGATGCTGATCGATCGCGGCTCCACCAACGGCGTTTTCGTGAACTCGGTGGACTCGCCGAAGGTGAGCAAGGTCCAACTGCATCATGGTGACAAGATTTACATCGGCAAAGGCACGGCCGCGTTCACATATCTGAGCAGCTAATCGCTCAAAGCGAAAAAGGATGGGAGGACAGCATGGCAAAGTTTTGCGCAAACGGACACCAGATGGAAGATTCGTGGGAGATTTGTCCGTACTGCCAGAAGACCGGATTTGACGCACCACCGCCGGGCAAGACGCGGATCGAATCCGATCCCGTGCCTGCCGCACGCGGCGGGGCGCCGGCGGCCGGCGGCGGTGCGCGGAGGACGGTCGTCATCGGCGAAAAACCGTCGGGCGCGGTCATTGGCTGGTTCGTGGCGTTGAACGGCAACCAAATGGGCGAGGACTTTCGCGTCCGCGAGGGACACAACGTGCTGGGGTCGTCACCGGAATGCGAAATCGTGCTCGATGACGCCACCGTCTCGGCCAAGCACGCGAGCCTGCGTCACAAAGACGGCAAGTTCCTGCTCACGGATTTGGATTCCACGAACGGAACATTCGTCAACGATAAAACCGATTCCATCGCGCGGGAAGAGATCAAGGACAACGACACGATTCGCCTGGGCAAACTCGCCCTGAAGTTCAAGTGCCTGTAGGCGACGGCCACGGAGACTCATGGAAATCCGGCCGGGAGTCGATCTCGCGAACCTGACCGACGTGGGCTGCGAGCGAGAGAACAACGAAGACTATTACTGCTACGCTGAACCCGAGGATGACGAGATTTACGCAAAACGGGGACGGCTGGCGGTAATCGCCGACGGAATGGGCGGGTACGAAGGCGGCCAGTTCGCCAGCCGAATTGCCGTCGAGAGTGTGCGCGCCGCGTACCTGAAGGATCCGGAGCAGGATCCGGTCGAGGCCCTGCTCGAAGGGTTTCGGCTGGCCCATCTGGAGATCCTGGGCAAGGCGAAAGAGGATCCCGGGCTCGAAGGAATGGGAACCACGTGCACGGCGGCGGCGATTCTCGGAAGCAATCTGATCTACGCCCACATCGGGGATTCCCGCCTCTATCTCATCCGTGGCTCTGAAATCACCCAGATCTCGCACGATCATTCCTACGTCAACAAGCTGCTCGAAGCGGGCATGATTACGCCTGAGGAAGCGAAAGTCCATCCGCAGCGAAATGTCCTCATGATGGCGTTGGGCGCGCGGGGCCAGGTGCGTGCGGATTGCCCCAGCGACCCGCTGCCGCTCCGACCGGGCGACACTCTCCTGCTCTGCACCGACGGGCTTTCCGGACTGGTCGCCAACGAGGAAATGCAGAAGGCCGTCACGGGCATGCCCCTCACCCAGGCGTGCAAGGAAATGATTGAGTTGGCAAAATCGCGTGGAGGATACGACAATATAACCGTGCAGCTGCTGCGCCTGGCAGCCAACGATTTGAAGAAGACTTCAGCGGAGTAATAGGCACCAAGGACCCGGACGATGATCGGAACGCAAGTAGCCAATTACAAGATCCTGGAGCAAGTGGGCGAAGGCGGCATGGGCGTCGTCTACAAAGGTGTGGACGTCACGCTGGACCGTTTGGTCGCCATCAAAGTGCTGTCTGCCGAACTTGTCGGCAATCCTCAATTAGTCGAGCGATTCCGAGCTGAAGCAAAGGCCCAAGCCACTCTCAATCACACGAATATAGCCACGCTGTACAGCTTCCTGCAGGTCGAGGGGAAATGCATCATCGTCATGGAATACCTCGAAGGAGAATCCTTCGATCAGATGATTCGCCGCAGAGGTGTGATTCCGTCGGAGGAGGCTGTCCCGTACTTTAGACAAGCGCTGCTCGGGATCGGATTCGCGCACCGCGCGGGAATCATTCACCGCGACATTAAGCCCGGGAACATCATGGTGACGCGGTCCGGGATCGTGAAAGTGATGGACTTCGGCATTGCCAAAGTTCTCGGCGGCCAGCGGCTGACGCGGACAGGCACGCGCATGGGAACCGTGGCCTACATGTCGCCGGAACAGATTCGGAACATGCCGGTAGATATTCGCTCCGACATCTACAGCCTCGGAGCCACTCTCTACGAATTGTTGACGGCCCACCTGCCATTCGAGAGCGACAGCGATTTCCAGGTGATGTCCGATCACGTAAACGCCATGCCCCCCCTGCCCACGCAGCACTACCCCTACATTCCGCCGGGGTACGAGCAATGCGTGATGAAGGCGCTGGCGAAGAATCCGGCAGAACGCTTTCAAACCGTTGAAGAGTTTGGCGCCGGGCTCGAGCACCCGGAAGGCTTGCCTGGTTACGTGCCGGGAAGCCCCATTTATGCGCCTGGAGGCCAGCCGGTTACATGGGGACCAGTAGGGCCGGGTCAGGGAGGCCCGCCGCGTTCGACACCTCCACGCACTCCGCTGCCGGGTTGGGCCCAACCCGGCACGCCACCGCCGGGAGGCCCGTGGACGCCCCCGGGCGCGCGTATCGGCACGCCACCACCGGGACAACAATCTATGTCCGGCGCGACGTGGGTAGAGGGATCGCCGGGCGCAATTCCAGGCATGCCTGGCGGAAGCATGGGCGGTGCGACCCAAATGTCGATGCCGCCCATCGGCCCGGTCGGGGCGAAGCCCTCGTTTTGGACGCAGAAGAATATCTTGATTGTCGCGGGCGGAGCGGCGCTGCTCTTGGTGCTGCTCGTCGCCATGGCAGTCGCGATCACACATCACAATCAGACAACGGCGGGCGGCGGCGGTGGTGGTGGCGGTGGTGCAGGCGTGACGCGCTACTCCACGGCGGGCGGCGGCAATGCCCCCTATTACGCTCCGGCAGGAGGTTCTGCCTCCGGCGGGAGCGCGGGCGGGGGACCCGCAGGTGGCGGAGCGCCGACCGGTGGTGGCGGACAAGGAATTGGCAGAGCGTTGGCACCTCCCCCCGCCCCGGCGGGTGGCAACACTCGAGCCCCAGCGGGGCCGGGGCGCACGGCACCTCCTCCGGCAGCGCCTCCTCCGCGCAAGACGGGCGGCGGGGCCCAGCCTGCTGCGCCTGCGCCTCCTCCTCCCGCACCGTCGGGCGGGGGCACCCAGCCAGCAGCGCAGCCAGCACAGCCTGCAGCGAGCCCGGCCGTTACGGCCGCGCAAACCGCGCGGACTGAGATGGCGCAGAACCGCATCCTCGAGCCGCACAATGATTGCGCGCTTTACTGGGCGATCGTGGCGCGACAAGGAGGCAACTCGGACGGAGCGGCCATCGAGAACCAAATCACAAATTATGAGATGGCGCAGATTAGAACGCTCTACGGACAACACAATCTAGAAGCCGCCGCAAGCATCGTGAACGACATGCTCTTGTTCTATCCGGGCAATCAGCAACTGTTGCAGGATAAGGCGACAATCGAACAGGCGAGCGGAAGTGCGCCAGGGGGCGGAGCCGCGCGGCGGTTCCTTGTGAATCACCGGCACGTCAATTGGGCGCGAGGTGCACAACAGGCCTATTGCCAGGGGACTCTCACGATCGGAGCCGATGGCTCAGTAAGCTACTACTGCACGAAGACTTTTGATCCCTCGGGACGCTGCGACCGCGTCACGTTTCCCAAGGGTTCGATCAAGGTCGCGAAAATGAACGGCACGGAACTGCATCTGGAAGTGAATGGTCAAGGTAACTGGGACTTTTTTGGAGCGAGCAACGATATCGCGGCGGCGTACCAGATTATAGCGCCGCTTGCACTCAAACACTGATTTGAAGCGACAGCCCGCAGCCGTCGTAATGTTCCTGACGATGGCGGCGAGTTGTCTCGCCACGCTGGTAGCACGCCCACAGTCTCAATCCACATCCGCATCGCCAACCCCGTCTGCAATTCATAGGTCGAGAACTGAATTCCTGGTGCGCATTGACGCGATCGCGCCGCCCGCGAGCGCTGAAGCCATTCCGCGTGATACTTCCGCGCGGCTGATTCCCTGCTCCGGCTGCGCCTCCCGCCGAGCGAACGGCCCCGTGGAACTGCACGCGGCAGACGCGCATGTCGTCGTGGGGAGCGCACCGCCAGTAAGTTCGGTGACGCTGATAGGAGCGTGGCGGATTGCGCCGGACTTGGGCCGCTCCGTGGAATCGAATGAGCGCATGGTCGCGACGGCCGCAGGCGGCCGCCTGCAACTTACTCTCACCATGCCCGAAGAGGAATACGTCGCGCGCGTGCTCGCGGCGGAGGCAAGCAATTTCAAGTCGGATGAAGCGCTGAAAGCCATGGCCGTCGCGGTGCGCACGTATGCGTTGCGATTTCGCGGCCGCCATCACGCACAGGGATTCGATTTTTGCGATGCCACGCACTGCCAAGCGCTGCGCCTTGGCGGCCTGGGCACGCGCTTCCTGAAAGCGGCTCAGTCCACGGAAGGGCAATTGCTCTGGTACGCCGGGGCGCCCGCCGCGACGTACTACTACCTCGATTGCGGCGGCACGACTGAGGCCGGCGGACAGGACTGGCCGGACCACGACACTCCGTATTTGGTGCAGCATGCGGATCCCTATTGCGTGCTGCACGGGCGCACACCGTGGATCACGTCGCTGACGCACGAGGAAATCGCGCAAGCGCTCGTCGCGCAAGGCATTCACGCGCCCAAGGACTGGAAGACGGTGACCGTCTACTCGCACAGGCAATCCGGCCGCGTGAAATTGCTGAAAATCGCGGGTGAGACGCCGCTCTTGATTTCGGCCTCGAAGTTCCGCTTGGCGGTGAACCGCGCCTTTGGGGATCGGCTTCGCAGTGATCTTTACGAAATCTCGCCGCAAGACGGCGCATTCGTGTTTCAAGGTTACGGCTCAGGGCACGGGATTGGTCTTTGCCAAAGAGGGGCTGACGTGATGGGAATGTCCGGCAAGAGCTATGGCGAGATTCTGGCGTTCTATTATCCCGGCACCACGCTGGGGACAGGCCCGCCGCCCACGATATCAACCCAGCAAATCAGCGAGGCAATTCCGCAGAGGTGACGCTGCCGTGAGACGCAAAGAGAAAAAAGAAGTACGGAACCACGGCCGAGGCTCCAGGGGAATCTCAAGACGCGAATTCGCGCGCCGCGCCGCCGTGGCCGCTGCCGGGATTTCGGCCGCGCCCCTGGGAGTGTTCACCGGCGCCGTCGGTTCACCCGCTCCGGCGCAACAGCCTCCCGCCGAAAAACTCTCCGCAGCTGGACAAGCGGAGGCGGCGGCCAAGACTCAGTACCTGCTTGCAACGTACGGCGCTCGGCTGACCGACGCGCAGCAGAAGGATCTCCGACGGCTCATCAAGGAAGGAGTCGCGCCGCTCGAGGAACTGCGGAAGTACGCGCTGAGCAACGGAATTCAACCCGCCACCGTGCTGCGACTCTACCCGGAGCCGCAGCCGAAATCAAAAATGCCGGCCAAGCCCGGCGCTAGAGGCGGGCGATAGTCATGCGCGAGGCAGACGTTCTTTTTCTCTCTGTGACGGAGCTGGCGGCGAAGATGAAGTCGCGCTCCCTTTCTCCTGTCGAGGTTGCGGAATTCTATCTGGAGCGCGGCGAGTCGCTGGGGCCGCGGTACAACGCTTACGCGACCCTAACGGCTGACCGGGCGCGTTCGGCGGCACGAAAAGCGGAATCCGAAATCGCCCAGGGTCACTATCGCGGGCCACTGCACGGGATTCCGTACGCGGCCAAGGATCTGCTGGCCGTGCGCGACTATCCGACGACGTGGGGCGCCGCACCGTTTGCGAATCAGCAGTTCGACTACGACGCCGCCGTGATCGAGAAGCTCGACCATGCGGGAGCGGTTCTGATCGGCAAGTCCGCCATGATCGAGCTTGCCGGCGGAATGGGATATCGCTTTGCGTCCGCCTCGCTAACGGGGCCCGCAAAGAATCCGTGGAACACAAACTGCTGGACCTGCGGCAGCTCGAGCGGCTCCGGAGCGATCGTCGCGGCGGGCCTCGCGCCTTTCGCCATCGGCACCGAAACGTGGGGCTCGATTCTCTGCCCTGCCTCCTTCTGCGGCGTCACGGGGCTGCGGCCGACGTTCGGGCGTGTCAGCCGGTGGGGCGCGATGGCGGTGGCTTACTCGATGGATAAGATTGGCCCTCTGGCGCGCACCGCGGAAGATGCCGCGCTCGTTCTGGAGGCAATCGCGGGGCCGGATCCGAGGGATCGCAGTTCGTTGCCGCCGGGACAGGCGGAGTTCGACGCAGCCGCCGGCGCACCTGCGAAGCCGCTTAAGATCGGCCGGCTCACGAATGCGTGGCAGAAACCCGCGCCCGAGATCGCCGCCGCTTTTGACGCGGCGCTGCATGTGCTGGACCGACAGGGTTGCAATGTCGAAGATGTGGAGTTGCCCCAGGGACCCTGGGAAGATGCGGGAGGGGTCATGATCGCGGTGGAGTGCGCTTCCGCGTTTGAAGACCTGATCGAATCCGGCGACGTAGCGAAGCTCACCGACCCACTGGGACAAATTAACGGCTACGCATACAAACAGATTTCGGCATCGGATTATTTGCAGGCACTGCGCGTGCGTGAAATTCTTCAGGAGAAGATCGACACGCTCTTTGATAAATTCGATGTCGTTGCCGCCGCAGGCCAACCAGTCACCGCGACAACACTCGACACGAACCTCGAAACCGACTTGAGCTTTGCCGACCCGCTCGGCGGCATCGGCAATCTCTGCGGGCTGCCTGCCATCGGTGTCCCTTGCGGAATCAGTTCCGCGCGGATGCCGATGGGGATTCAGTTTCTCGCGCGCGTGCGCAACGACGCGGCAGTGGTCGCGGCGGCGCGCCTCTTCCAGCGGCACACCGACTGGCACACTCGCCGCCCTCCGATCTCCCAGTAATCCATTCCAGCCGCGTCTCAGGCGAAACGCCGCACGAACCACTGTTAACCTTTTGTGAGAGAAGGCTCCGAGCGGCGACCGCGAGCCGCTGCGCTTCGCGATATGGTGTCCGTGAACAAATTAGGTAGCCCAGCCCTTCGGAAAGGAACCTGTGAGCCGGATTTTTGATGCCATAAAACGCGCGGAGCGGGCACGCAGAACCTCAGGGAAGAATCAAAACGCGGTCACGAGCGACGGAGAGAGCTGGGAACGCCGCCGCAGCCGCCGCTGGACGCTGGACGTGCAAGTTTTCGTCTATGGGCATAAGGCCACTCAGGAGCCCTTCCACGAAGAGGCGCACACCCTCGACGTGAGCGCGTACGGTGGCCGGCTCGTGCTCGCCGCAAATGTCCACCCGGGGCAGAAGCTTCTACTGACGAACAGATACACTCAAGCCGAGCAGGAATGCACAGTCGTCTACTTGGGCCCACGGCGAGCGAAAACCACGCAAGTTGCAATCGAATTCAACCTGCCCAACGCCAGGTTCTGGCCTGTTCCGTCGCGGCAGTGAGAAGAATTTCCGCGGCCGCACGGGCTTGCCGGCCCCCCCTCACTGACGAGATTCAGGACAATTCTCCGAGGTAGAGGGCCATGCCGACCGCGGCATCCATTCCAATGCGCGAGAGCGCACGAATTTCGCGGCGGCTGCGAATGCCTCCCGCCGCGGTGATGGGCAATCGCGTGGCGCGGCGAAGCTCGCGAAACCATGCGAGGTTCGTGCCCCTCATGGAACCTTCGGTATCGACGTACGTGCAGAGAAACGCGGAAGCGTACGGCTCCAATTCCGCCAGGACGTCGCGCGGGCTCAAGCGTAATCGCTCGCGCCAACCGCGGACGACAATTCTTCCGCGTTCGGTGTCGAGGGCGAGCATGATCCGGCGACGGCCGCAGGCGGCCCGCAAGCGCCGGAGAAACGCGTGGTTCACGCGCCCGCCGCGAAACGCCGCGCTGCCGATGATAATTTTCTCCGCTCCCCACCCTGCGATCCGGCGCGCCCGAGCCACACTGCGAATTCCGCCGCCTACGCGGACCTTCATCTTGGCGCGGCGCCCGGCGCGACAAAGCTCACGGACCAGGAGCGCGTTCGTGCCTATGTCCATGGCGGCATCGAGATCGATCACGTGCAGCCGCGAGTAAACCTTGAATTTTTCGACGAGACCCAGCACGTCGTCCACGGCCAAGCGCAGGCGGCGGCCGTGGACAAGCTGCACGGCGCGTCCATCTTGCAGATCAATGCACGGGACCAGCATCTGTCAGAAGCTCACGCGCATGGGGACACCGCGCTCCGCTAGATATCGCTTGAGCAATGCGAAGCCCTGCAGATTGTCGTGGAATATCGAAGCGGCGAGGGCCGCGTCGGCCTTGCCCTCCTCGAAGACTTCGAGAAAATCATCGGGGGTATCTGCGCCACCCGACGCGATCACCGGAACCGAAACCACTCCCGATACCGCGGCCGTGAGTACGCAATCGAACCCGCTGCGCGTGCCGTCGCGATCCATCGAGGTCAGCAGGATTTCGCCCGCACCGCGCGCCACGCCTTCTTTCGCCCACGCGACCGCGTCGAGGCCGGTCGGTTCGTGGCCGCCGCGAACGTACGCCTCCCAATGATCGCCTGCACGGCGCGCGTCGATCGCGAGAATGACGGCCTGAGCGCCGAATTCTGCGGCCATTTCGCTCAGCAACGCCGGGCGGCGAATCGCTGCGGTGTTCACCGTGACCTTGTCGGCGCCGGCGCGGAGAATGGCGCGGCCGTCGTCCAGTTTGGCGACGCCGCCTCCCGCGGTCAGCGGAATCGCAAGTTCTGCGGCGACGCGGCGAATCGTTTCCAGGAACGTCGGCCGATGATCTCGCGAAGCGGCTATGTCTAGTACGACCAGCTCATCCGCGCCTTCGCGGTTGTAACGCGCGGCAAGTTCGGCGGGGTCACCGGCATCGCGAAGATGCACGAATTGAACGCCTTTGACCACGCGGCTGCCGTCGGTATCGAGGCACGGAATGATGCGGCGAGCGAGGGTCATTTCAGCGCTTCCCCCGCTAGCCGCAAAAAATTCGAAAGCAGTTTCGCGCCGGCGCTTCCGGATTTCTCCGGGTGGAATTGCACGCCGCATAAATTGCCGCGCTCCAGCAGCGCGATGAATCTCGTGCCGTGGTCGCAGGTCGCCACCGAAGCGCCCTCCGCAGCCATGGCCGCGTAAGAGTGGGCAAAATAAAAATACTCGTCCGGAGAAATCCCCTCGAGAAGGCGCGACTCCCCTGCGCACTGCAATTGGTTCCAACCCATGTGAGGGAGCTTGGCAGTAGCGGGCAGAGCGGCCACCCTGTTCGGAAACATGGCCAGGCCCGTGTCATCGGGCGCTTCGTCACTCGATGCAAAAAGTGCTTGCAGGCCGAGGCAAATACCGAGGAACGGCCGCCCGCCGCGGATGTGTTCCTGGAGCGGCGCAATCATGCCCTGCGCACCCAGCTGCCTCATGAGCGCGCCGAAGTGGCCGACGCCCGGAAGAATGACGGCATCCGCGTAAGCCAACGCCGCCGGAGACGCAACGCGCTCGGACTCCACGCCCAAACGCGCCAGCGCCCGCTCCACCGAAGGCAGGTTCCCGGCGCCGTACTCCACGAGCGCGACTTTCACAGCAGTCCCTTCGTCGAAGGGAGAATTCGCTTGAGCTGCCGGTCGCGCGCCACCGCGAAACGCAAGGCGTGCGCGAACGCCTTGAAGACGGCCTCCACCTGGTGGTGAGACGATCGCCCATAGATCAATAGAAGGTGGACGTTCGCCTTGGCGGCCTGCGCGAACCCGCCAAAAAAATCTTCCACGAGTTCCGTTTGAAAATCGCCCACGCGGCGCGCGGCAAATTTGCAGCGCACGACGCAGTGCGGCCGCCCACTCAGGTCGATCGCCGCCGCCGCCAACGTCTCATCCATGGGCATCAGGAAATAACCAGAGCGGAAAATTCCGCGCTTGGAACCAAGGGCCTTGTTGACTGCTTCGCCGAACGCGATTCCGGCGTCCTCGACGGTGTGATGCTGATCCACGTCGAGGTCGCCGCGCGCGATGAGTTCGAGATCCATCGCGCCGTGACGCGCCACGAGCTCCAACATGTGATCGAAGAATCGGATGCCGGTGGAAACGCGGGCGCGGCCTCGTCCGTCGAGATTCAAACGAAGCCGAATGTCCGTTTCCTTTGTCGTGCGGCGGAGCGTCGCGCGCCTCATCGCCAGAGGTCCTCCAATTCGTTGACGTTGTCGAGGATTCGAAGGGCGCCGAGCTTGCGCAGCGTCGCGCCGCGGACGCGCCGCGCTTCGCTGCCCTTCGGCAAGACGCCCCAAAAGGGCACGTGCGCTCTGCGCGAAGACAACGCGTCATCCACATTGTCGCCGAGATAGAGCGCCTTCCGCGGAGGCAGGCCATCCAGCAATCGAAGCAGGCCTTCGGGATGAGGCTTCAGATTCTTCAAATCATCCATGGTCACAATTCTCGCGAAGAAGCGGCGCACGTTCAACCGGTCGATCGTATAGCGGAGTTCTTCGCGCGTGCGCCCTGTGAAAATCGCGAGCCACGCGCGCCGCGACCATCGCTCCAGGCGGCGCACGGGTACGAGCCAACGCTCGCGCTGGACGTTGCCGGGACGCCCCTTTTCCCCCCAGTAGAACTTCATGGATAGTCGCTTCACCTCATCGTACGGCGCGTTTCCTCCGAGCGAAGCAATCCAATCGGTCGCAAGCCGCCAATCGTCATTGTATCCCGAGCGATTCTTCCAATGATGCACTTGCGCATAAGTCACGCGCCGCCCGGTGAAGAAGTGAACGGTGTCCAGAATCGTGCGGTGAAACGATCCGCGCACGTCCACCAGGACGCCGTCCGCGTCGAAGATAATCATCTCCGGCGCGAGTTTCACCGCAACACCTCGATGGCGCGCAGGAGGCGTCGCGTTTGTCCGGGCGTCCCTACCGTTACGCGGACAAATCCTTCCCGGCCGAATTCGGCGGAGCGATCGCGCAACAGAATTCCCCGGCGTTCCAGTTTGCGGACCAGCTGCTTCGCACCCTGCCCGAAATCTGCCAAGAGAAAATTGGCCGCGCTCGGAAACACTCGGACGTTCAATCGCTCCAGGCCTTTCGCGAGCAAGCGGCGGCTCTTCAAGACCATTTCCACGTACGCCCGCACGCTTCGCCGGTCGCGAATGACGGCTTCGGCCGCAACCAGCGCCGCCACATTCACGGGATAAGGCGAGTCCGCACGCTTCAGCGCGGCAATGATTTCGCGGCAGGCAAACAAGCAGCCCAATCGCAGTCCGGCCAGGGCTGGCGCCTTCGAAAACGTGCGTGAAACGATCAAGTTCGGGTAGCGGCGAATCCAGGGCAAGACGGTCACGCCGCAAAACTCGAAATAGGCTTCATCCACCAGGACGAGCGTGCGAGGCGCGGCCAGCAGGATTGCGCGAATCTCGGCCAGCGTAACGAGGGTCGCCGTCGGATTATTTGGATTCGCCAAGAGAAAAGCGCGCGGGCGGCGCTGAAGTTCTTTCAGGACGCTCGCGAGCGGAAACTCCATCTCCTTCGTATAGTGCAGCGAGCGGAATCGCGCGCCCGCGAGCTGGGCATAAAAACGATACATGTTGAATGTCGGCTCGACGAGCAAGACCGTGCTCCCCGGCTCAAGAAAAGTGTCCATCATGACGTGGAGCGCGTCGTCCACGCCGTTGGTCAGCAACATTTCTTCGGGACGCACGCGGAAAAATCGCGCTACGCGGGCAATCGTTGCCTCATATTCCGGGTAAATCCCGATCTGTTCGCGCGTCAGTCGCCGCAAGGCTCGCAGCACGGCGGAAGAACAGCCCACTGTATTCTCGTTGAAATCGAGGCGCAGTTTGCCGGCGCGCCCTTCGACGGGAGGAACGTAAGGCTCCAGTTTCTCCACCGAGTGGCGCATGGGAATTCGCGGAAGCCGCGCCCTCATCTCCGCACCTCCACACCGAGCGCATGCGCGGCCAACCCTTCCGCCTCCGCCAGCGAGCGAACTACGGGCGCCAGGCTCTTAAATCCGCGGCGCGATATTTCCTGCACGCTTGACGAACGCAAGAAGTCGGCTACGGTCAAACCGCCACGCACGCGCGCCCAGCCGCCGGTCGGCAAGACGTGGTTGCTGCCGCTCGCGTAGTCGCCGATGGGCTGAGCGCTCCACGGTCCGACGAAAATACTGCCCGCGGCGCGCAGGCCTTTGAGAATCGCCCGCTCACCACCCGGGACGCCCACATGTTCTGCCGCGAAACGATTTGCGAATTCGATCGCAGACGGCAAGTTTGCGGCCAGCAGAATGCAGCCATTTCGCGCGATGGCCCGGGCAGCGGGGTTCGACGATGGTAACCAGCGCAATTGCACGCCGACTTCCACCTGCACGCCGCGCGCGAGGCGCCGGGAAGTCGTGACGAAGACCGCGCGCGCGTCCGGATCGTGCTCCGCCTGCGCGATCAAATCCGCCGCAATGAATCGCGCGCTGCCGCGCGTGGCGACGATGAGCACTTCCGTGGGGCCCGCAGGCAAATCAATCGCGCAGTCGGAGCTAACCAGTTGCTTCGCCGCCATGACGTAACAGTTCCCCGGCCCGAAGATTTTGTCGACGCGCGGGACACACTTCGTGCCGTAAGCCA
This sequence comes from Candidatus Methylomirabilota bacterium, assembly GCA_035626055.1. Classification (GTDB taxonomy): domain Bacteria; phylum Acidobacteriota; class Terriglobia; order Acidiferrales; family UBA7541; genus DASPOJ01. The sequence goes on from DASPOJ010000151.1 coordinate 16,459, forward strand.
TGGCCGCAATCGCCTGCGCGCCACCGCAGTGCGCGACTTCGCTCAAGCCCAATAGATCCGCCGCCGCGAGCAGCGCGCGATTCGGGTGCGGGCAAACAACAATGATCCGCGCAACGCCCGCGACTCGCGCGGGCACGGCCGTCATCAGCAGCGTCGAAACGAGTGAGTGCCGCCCGCCGGGGATGTAGCAGCCGATCGTGTCCAGCGGTGAGAATCGTTGCCCCACCTTCACACCGGGCTCAACTGCGATACTCCACGAGCGCGGCAATTGTCGCTCGGCCACTAGGCGAATGTTTCGAGCCGCGTGCTCGATCGCGCGAAGAAGCTCACGCGACACCTCTTTCCGGGCCGCCGCCATCTCCTCGCGCGATATCCACAGCGTTTGCGGCGTCAACGGAACACCATCCAGACGTTTCGTCCACGCAAAAAGCGCCCGATCCCCGCGCCGGCGGACGTCGGCGATAATGCGCGCTGCGGCGCGTTCGGCCGCAGGGTCCGCGGCGCGGCGGCGTTCGAGATAACGCCGCGCGGCCGAATCTGTGAGTGAAACGATGCGCATCACAATACGATCTTATTCAGCGGGTACTCCACAATTCCCTGCGCGCCCGCCGCCTTCAGCCGCGGAATGAGCGTGCGCACAACGTCCTCATCCACGATCGTATTGACCGCGACCCAGTCGGGATCGCTCAGCGGAGATACCGTCGGCGTCTTCAATGCCGGGAGGACGCTGACGAGCGCCGGCAAGTCATCGCGGCGGACGTTCAAAATCAACCCCACTTTGCTGTAGGCGGCGATCGCTCCTTCCAGAAGCAGCGCGACGTTCGCAACCTTTGCGTGCTTCCAGTGATCGGCCATGGCCGCGCGATTGCCAATCAACACGGTGCGCGATTCGAGAACGGTCTCCACGATGCGAAGGCGATTCGCACGCAGTGACGACCCCGTTTCCGTCACCTCCACGATCGCGTCGGCCAATTGCGGCACTTTGACTTCCGTCGCGCCCCAGGAGAATTCCACGTGGGCGTGAACGCCGTTGCGCTCCAGATACTGCCGCGTGAGATTCACGACCTCCGTGGCAATCACTTTGCCTTCGAGATCGCGAACCGATTTCACCGCAGCCTCTTCGGGAACGGCGAGCACCCAGCGGACCGGCGCGATGCTCTGCTTCGCGTACGGAAGGACGGCAATCTCCTCGACGCTCGCTCCGGTCTCGAGCACCCAGTCGCGGCCGGTGATGCCGGCGTCGAGCGCGCCGGATTCCACGTAGCGCGCCATCTCCTGCGCGCGGACGAGCATGCAATTGATCTCAGGATCGTCGATCGCGGGAAAGTAGCTCCGCGGATTGATGGAAATCCTCCAGCCGGCGCGACCGAAGAGCTGAACGGTCGCGTCCTGAAGGCTGCCCTTCGGGATGCCGAGCTTCAGTAAACTCATTGCCCGCCCCCTTTGCCGTACACGGCGTTCGGATCGAACGTGCGTTCCGCCACGACCACAGCGGAGCCATCGGGTTCGAGCCGGCGGAAAAAGCAGCTTTGGTAGCCTTCGTGACACACGCCGGGGCCCATCGCGTCCACGCGCACCAGCACCGCGTCGTCATCGCAATCCACGCGAATTTCGCGGACGCGCAGCGTGTGGCCGCTCGATTCGCCTTTGCGCCAGAGTTTATTGCGCGAGCGGCTAAAGAAGGTTACGTCGCCGGTCGCGCACGTCATAGCGAACGCTTCCGCATTCATGAAGCCCACCATCAGGATTTCTCCGCTCGAGGCGTCTTGAATCACCGCCGGGAGAATCCCGCCTAATTTATCAAATACAAGCTGCATGGCGCCTCCAAATACCCACAAAAACAAAAAGCCCGCCAGCGCTATCCGCGCCAGCGGGCCTATGAGAGCTTATGAATCTTCTCTACTCAGGCCTCCGCGGGCACGGCACGATTCCGTGATGATGGTGATGCCGATGCGCGCGGAGTTTCATAGCAAAAAAAGTCTAGCAGGGTCCGCTGGCAGGGTCAAGACGATTCCCTCAGCTCCGGTTGGTTCCCGCCAAAGTGTCGCGAACGGCATGCGCCAGAGTTACGCGTGTGAAAGGCTTCGTCAGTAGGATCTCGCTGTCCGAGACGGCGCCCTCATGCGAGGTCGCATACTCCGTGTAACCCGACATGAACACAATCTTCATCTCCGGTCGATTTTCGAGCAATCGTTGCGAGAGTTCGCGCCCGGTCATCCCGGGCATAATCATGTCGGTGACCAACAGATGAATGGGACCATCGTGCTTCTCGGCCAGCGCCAGGGCGCTCGCGCCGTCGGACGCCTCAAGCACGGTGTAGCCGGAAAGCTGCAGGAACTCCCGTGCGATCTCGCGCACCGAGTCTTCATCCTCCGCGAGCAGAATTGTTTCGCGGCCCTTCGGAGTTTCCCCAGCCGCGTCGGCGCCGCGCGATGCGTCAACGGGCTCATCGACGCGCGGTAAATAAATTTTGAACGTCGTGCCGCGGTTCTTTTCGCTGTACACCCAAATGTATCCGCCGCTTTGTTTCACGACGCCGTAAACCGTGGCTAGCCCCAGGCCGGTCCCCTTCCCTTTTTCCTTGGTCGTAAAGAAGGGCTCGAAAATGCGCGCCTGGGTCTCCGCATCCATGCCGACGCCGTTGTCAGTGACGGCCAGCAAGGCGTAATGTCCCGCCGCGAGCGGCGGGTGGCGCCGGGCGTAGCCCTCATCCAATTCGACGTTCGAGGTTTCAATCACGAGCTTTCCGCCATCCGGCATGGCGTCGCGGGCATTGACGGCAAGGTTCAGGATCACCTGCTCGATTTGGGTTTGATCCGCCTTCACTCGCCCGAGATCGGCCGCCAAGCGTAGCGCCAGATCGATGTCCTCGCCGATCAAACGCGGCAGCAAGCGGCCCATTTCCGAGACAACGACATTCAGGTCGACTACACGCGGCTGCAAGAGTTGCATCCGGCTGAAGGCCAGCAACTGGCGCGTCAATGCGGCGGCGCGGTCGGCGGCCCGCTGCACCTGCTCGACTTTCTGGTGCGCCCATTGGTCCGAGCCCACGCGATCGAGCAAGAGTTCCGAGTGACCTTTGATGACCATCAGAATGTTATTGAAATCGTGTGCGACTCCGCCGACCAGCCTCCCGATTGCTTCCATTTTCACGGCCTGGCGAAGCTGAGTCTCGAGCGCCCGCCGCTCCGTGATGTTTTCGGCGACTAAACCGTAGTAGACGCTTGGCGATTCGGCCGCCCTGAGCAGCCGGACGGAGAGGCGCACCCGGATCGAAGTGCCATCCCGTTTTTTCCAGTCCGTCTCAGCGTCGCGATTGCGGTCCTCCGCCTCTTGCAAGATCTGCCTCGCATGGGCCGGGTCGGCGAAAACCTGTGCGACCAGGTCCAACCCGCGCAGTTCAGCCTCCGACGCGTAGCCGAGCATTTCGACCAGTGCGGGATTGACGTCCAGCAGTCTTCCCTCCGCGCTCGCTCGACAGATGCCGTAAGGCGCGTTCTGGATGAGGGAACGATAATTCGCTTCCGAACGCCGCAGGGCTTCGCGGGCGTGGTGCCCTTCGGTGACATCCGTGGAAAAAACAATCACGCCGATGATGTTTCCCTGCTCATCGCGATAGGGAATCTTGTCGGTGTGCAGAATTCGGATTTCGCCGGACGGCGATTGAAATTCCTCAATGATTCCGAGTTTGGGCTGGCCGGACTGCATCACCTCGAGATCGTCGCGATGGTACTTTTGCGCGTGCTCGGGAGCATAATCGGAAACTGTTCTTCCCTCGAGCTCTTCCACCTCCATACCGTGGGCCAGCGCCGCCGCGCGGTTTGCACGGAGGATCCTGTTCTCGCGGTCTTTGTAAAGGATCATCAGCGGGGCCGAATGGAAGATGACCTCCTGTTCCTCCCTTTGCTTGCGAAGCGCGTCGTCGGCCTCCTTGCGTTCGATCGCTAGCGCGATGTGCCCGCCGACGGAGGTGAGAAAATCGAGGTCCCGCTCGGTATAGGCGGTTGGGTCCTCGTAGTGCTGCACGACGAGAACGCCGAGGGTCGCGGACGGTGTGCGCAAGGGCACTCCGAGCCACGCGGGCGAAGGCGTGCCAACCAGTTCGACGTCACCGCGCCGCACCATTTCGTTGAACACTTTCTGCGTGATCAGCATCGGCCAGCCGCTGCGAAAAACATATGCCGTGCAACTTCGGCCGAGTCTTTGCGGAGCGGGAACGGAGTCGAAGCGATCGACGAAGAAAGGAAAACGAAAGGACTCCGTCTCCTTGTCGTACAGCGCGACGAAGCAGTTCTCCGCGTACAGCACTTTCTTCAGAGCGCTATGAATCTGCAAGAACAGTTCGTTCAACTGGGACGTTGCGTTCAGCGCGTCGATGATTTCCGATATCACCAGACGTTCCGTCTCGGCGCGCTTGCGATCCGTGATCTCTGTGGCGTTCACGACCACGGCATCGACGCCAGGCGTGTGCAGCAGGTTCTTCGCGGAACCTTCCATCCAATGCCAGGTTCCATCCCTCCCTCGCGCCCGAAATTCGCCCACGGATCGCGATCCCGGCTTCTTCACCAGCTCGCGGTACATCTCTCGCATGGAATCCAGTTCAACGGGGTCAATCAGTTCCAAAGCTGAAGCCCCGGTCAATTCCTGGGCCGTATAGCCAAGTAGCCGCGAAACGGCGGGGTTGGCATAGAGTATGGCTCCTTCGGCGGACATCAAGGCGAGCATTTCTGAGCTGTGTTCAATGAGCGCGCTGTACTGCGCCTCGTGGCCGGCGGCCACGCCCACGGTTTCTCCTGCCAGCGATTCGCGGCGCGCGAGGCGTTCGCGCGCTACCCCGATCACCCCCGAGATTGCACCAGCGGCCGAACGCAATGGCTCCAAATGGGCCTCAAATCGTCTGCCGTTCCACGCACCGTCAAACTCCTGCGGCGCTCCTGCGAGCGCCTGATAGTGGGCGATGAGTAAAGGTGAAGCGACAGCGTCCACTTGCAGAATGTCGGGAAGCGCGCGACCCAAGACTTCTTCGGGACGCACGTTCAGGAGCGACAGCGCGGACCCGTCAATGGAGGTCACGCGGAAGCTGCAATCCACTGTCCAGAACAACGCAGGACGCGCGGCGGAAACTGATTCTCGCTCCGTGGAGCGCGGCGAAGACAAGAACCGCTTCGGTTGATCAGCGTTGGGTGCCATGACCAGGAAAGACCGCCTCCAAAGGCGACAGTGTTATCTTACGGGCTATGCCCGGCGAGAAATGCGATGCGAAACGGACTGTACCGAAATGGTTATCTCAAGTTCGCATAAGTTACCCCCCCCGCGCTCCGCGAGGCACGACAATCGCTGCCCCAACAGCCCCACAGGAGATTCAGGCCGCGCATTCGGCGGTCTTTCAGTTGTTCAGAACCACCCGGCGAAGCGGCGGGGCAAACGCCCTTCCAATCGCTCGGCTTGCGAATTGGCCGCAACCAGGTAGCCGTCCAAGGAATCTAAGATTCAGGACCGGCGAATCCGCCGCGGACCCGCCGGCAGCCCTGATACCGTAAACGGGAGGGTGCTGCCATGAAAAAGTCAGTTCGGCACGGATTTCTCCTTACATTCCTTGCTTCGATATTCCTGGCTCTAGGGCCGGGGATTGCTTGGGCCCAGCACGGCGGAGGCGGCTCTCATGGCGGTGGCGGCGGAGGCTTCCATGGGGGCGGTGGGGGTGGTGGGTACCATGGAGGCGGTGGGGGCGGAGGCGGCGGTGGCTACCATGGAAGTGGTGGGGGTGGCGGCTACCAGGGTGGCGGTTCTGGAGGCGGGGGATATCGTGGTGGCGGGACCCCTGCTCCTCGGTCCGGGGGCGGAAACGTCTATCGGCCCTCTGGCGAGAACGCATACCGGCCGGCCGGTGACTCGAACTCCGGCCGGGGCCCCGCGCCCCGCGAGTCGTCCGAGCAACATAGCGCGCCCGCCATCGCGGATGGTCAGTGGCATGCGTTTGGGGGAGGGTCTCGCAGCGGGGCGCCTCCGTCGACCGCAAGGCAAACTTCAAGTGGCGGCCCTGCGCAAGCCGGCCCGCGCGAATCGGCCGCTTCCGATGGGCAGTGGCACTCGTTTGGAGGGAATCGCGCGAGTGGCAGGACCACCGTTAGAAGCTGGTCCGGCCAAGGTCACGAGATTTGGGCCAATCAAGATCGCGCCGCGTCTCCCGCGGCGACGGCGTCGCGCGGAAGTTTCCTCGCGTCAAGGAATTGGACTCTTAATTCATCCCGCCTCAGCTCGAGCAATATCTTGTTCTCTCGATTCGGAACGGGTGCGGCCCCCGTCGGCCGGCTCGGGGTTGGAGCAACGGGCCGGTTCAATACGCGGTGGGGCGGCCGGGATTGGTACGGCAGAAGTTGGCGGAACCGCTTTTATGGCTTCAACCGGTTCCCTGGTTGGGGCTGGAACTATGGATTGGGATGGGGCTGGGGTTGGGGCTTAGGCTGGGGCCTGGGCTACTTTGATCCCTGCTGGAACAATTGGCTCTACGGTCCCGGCTGGGCTTGGGACTATCCCTCCTGCTACGGATACTCCTACTACAGTCCATACATCAACTATTACCCTGAGTACGATGACTCGGCTGATTCCGTAGATACGTCAAGCTATTCGGCGCCTGCCGACAATACGCCGGTTGAAGACGAAAATGCCGCCTCGCCGTACAATCCTGCGGCGACGGAAGAGAACGCGGATAACACGGCCACCGGCAGCGCCAACAGCGCTCAGCCCATTTTGATATTCTTGAAAAACGGAGCCGAGTTCGACGTCACCTCCTACTGGTTCGAAGGCGGCAAACTTCACTACACCTTGGCGGATGGCGGTGAAATCGCAATCGGCGTGGATCAAGTCGATCTCCAGCGCACCGTCCAGCAAAACGCCAGGCGCGGGGTCCAATTCAAGTTAGAAGATTCGCAAGGGGGATCGAGCCCGGCGCCGAGTACAAATTAGGGTGCCCCGCCAGCCGATTGAGCCCGACTCAGGTGCGGGCATTGCGCAAACTTTCGCGACAGGCAGCGACGGTGCGCGCGATATCCTCTTCCGTGTGGGCGGCGGAGACGAATAAACTCTCGAACTGCGAAGGCGGCAGGAGTACGCCTCTGGATAGCATTTCGCGGAAGAACGCGCCGAACCGCTTTGTATCTGAGGCTTTGGCATCCTCATAATTGCGAACCGGATCGCGGTTGAAGAAGATCGTGAGAAGCGAGCCCGCGGATGTGATTTGCGCGGGCATTCCGGTTTCGGCGATCGCGCGGCTGAATCCTTCCACCAGCGAAGAGGCTCGCGCATTCAACTTGTCGTAAAACCCCGGCGCTTCAAGTTTGCCCAGCGTCTCAAGACCGGCCCGCACGGCCAGAGGATTCCCGGATAGGGTACCTGCCTGGTAGACGGGGCCCTCGGGGGCCAGTCGCCACATCAAGTCGCGCCGCCCGCCATAGGCGGCAAGCGGCAACCCGCCTCCAATGATTTTGCCGAGCGTGGTGAGGTCCGGCGCGATTCCGAACATCGTCTGGGCGCCGCCGAAGCACAGGCGAAAGCCGGTAATCACCTCATCAAAAATCAGCAGCGCACCGTCTCGTTGCGTCACTTCGCGCAACCCTTTGAGAAACCCGGGGGCCGGCGGGACGACGCCCATGTTGGCCGCGACCGGCTCCACGATTACTGCGGCGATTTTCCCCCGGTAAACCCCGAAGAGTTCTTCCACCGCGCCAAGGTCGTTGTAGGGCGCATTGAGGGTGAGCGCGGCGAGCGTCTCCGGGACACCGGGACTCGACGCGATTCCCAACGTTGCGAGGCCCGAGCCGGCCTGGGATAAGAAACTGTCCGCATGTCCGTGGTAGCAACCTTCGAATTTCAGGATGAACTCGCGGCCCGTCGTCGCGCGCGCCAGCCGGATCGCGCTCATCGTGGCTTCCGTGCCCGAGCTGACCAGCCGGACTTTCTCAATCGAAGGCAGCGCGCGAATGATTCGCGCCGCCAATTCCGCCTCCAGCCCGGTGGTCATCCCGTAACTGGTGCCACGCGACGCCTGATCCGCAATGGCCCGCACGACGTCTGGATCCGCATGCCCGAGAATCAATGCGCCCCAGGAACAAACGTAGTCGAGATACGCGTTGCCGTCGGCGTCCCAAAGGCGCGAGCCCGAAGCGCGCTCGACGATCACCGGCTCGCCGCCCACGGCCTGGAACGCCCGGACGGGGCTATTCACACCGCCAACCAGTATCTCTTGCGCTCTGCGAATCAGTTCCCGCGAGCGCGTGCGCTGGATTGGCTTCAACGCTTTGCCTTCCGTGGCCATCGCTTCCTCAGGATTTCAGCCAGCGCGCCGCGTCTTTCGCGTGGTAGGTGAGAATAAAGCTTGCGCCCGCGCGCGTGATTCCGGTGAGGATTTCGAGCACGACGCGCTGCTCGTCGATCCAACCGTTGCGCGCGGCGGCCTTCACCATCGCGTACTCCCCGCTCACGTTGTACGCTCCGACCGGCACGTGAAAGCGATCGCGCACTTGCCGCACGATGTCGAGATACGGCAACGCGGGCTTGACCATCACCATGTCGGCTCCTTCGGCAATGTCCAGTTCGACTTCGCGCAGAGCTTCGTGCGCATTCGCGGGGTCCATCTGGTAACTCCGCCGGTCGCCAAATTGCGGGGCCGATTGCGCCGCTTCGCGAAACGGCCCGTAGAAACCGGAGCAGTATTTCGCGGCGTAGGAAAGAATGGGCAAACTGGAAAAGCCGTGGAGGTCGAGCGTCTGCCGGATCGCCGCGACGCGCCCGTCCATCATGTCCGATGGCGCCACGATGTCCGCGCCGGCGCGTGCGTGAGCCAGAGCTTCGGCCGCCAACAGCTCGAGCGTCGCATCGTTCACGACCTCCCCGTTTTCGACGACGCCGCAGTGGCCGTGGCTTGTGTATTCGCACAAGCACACGTCCGTGATGACCAGTAATTTCAGTTTGGCCTTTCGAATCGCTTCGATGGCGCGCTGCACGACCCCAGTTGCCGAGTAGGCCTCCGTGCCCCTCTCGTCCTTCTTTTCCGGCAGCCCGAACAAAATGACGGCTGGAATGCCGAGCGATTCCACTTCGCGGCACTCCTCCACCAGCTGGTTCGCGGATTGCTGAAAGACACCCGGCATGGACGACACTTCGTTACGCACGCCGGTTCCCGGGCAGACGAACATCGGATAGATCAGGCCGGAAGCAGAAAGCCGGGTTTCCCGCACGAGGCCGCGGATGGCTTCGCTTCCCCTCAGCCGCCTCGGCCGTTCAATTGGAAACGTCATGAAATCCTCGCCTCAGGAAACGAATTCACCGCGTAGTACTCGCAAACGGCTTCGACCAAGGAAGCCCCCGTCGCCTCGCGCGCCTGGATCGCGACGGGCAACCCAGCTTCGCGAATCGCAGCCGCCGTCACGGGGCCCACCGCCGCCAGCGCTGCGTTCGACGCCACCCGGTGCAGTGTTTCCGCGCCGAATTCCGCGCGAAGATTCTCCAGCGCCGACGGGCTGAAAATCGCCACGACGTCCACGCGGCCGCTACGAAAGAGTTCCTCAACAAGCGCATCGTACGCGCCCATGCCGCCGGTTTGATACGCGACGACTTCCGTCACCTTCGCGCCCTTGGCCGTCAGAGCGGCCGGCAACTCCGGACTCGCGCGCTGGCTTCGTGGCAGCAGCACCCGGCTCCCCGCGAGAAGCGCACCCATTTCATGCGCCAGCGCCGCGCCGCTGTACTCCTGTGCGACGATTTCCACTCGAACGCCTTCGGCAGCCGCGGCGGTCGCCGTCGCGGGACCCACCGCGGCGTAGCGAGGGCGCTGCCCAACCAACCCATCCGGCAACGCGCATCCCAGGTCTTTGCAGCGGCGCATAAAAAACCGCACTGCGTTCGCGCTAGTGAATAGCACCCAATCAAAATCCGCCAGCGCCGCGACGGCGAAATCCAACTCCTTCGGGTCCTCAGCCGGCGAAAAACTTACCGCCGGCAACAGCAGCACGTCGGCCCCTAACTCGCTAAATCGCTCGATCAAATCGCGCGCCTGCTCCCTTGCGCGCGTAACGACAATCCGTTTCCCCGCAAGAACCGGCTTCACGGCTCGGCCTTCACATTCGCCCGCCCGGACAATCTGGCGTGAACTTCGCCGAGAATGCGCTCAGCGCCCGCCGCACGCAACGATGCCGCCACTTGTCGCCCGAGCGCTTCCGCTTCGTCGCGCGCGCGCGTCGCACTCTGCCGCAGGCACTGTGTTCCGTCGGGCGAAAGTACCGCAGCATCCAGCCTGAGCACATCGTTGGGTGGCTCGCCTTCGATGCGCGCCCAGGCGCCGATGGGCACCTGGCACCCGCCTCCCAGCGCCGCGGAAAGCGCGCGCTCCGCTGCCACGCTCCGTCGCGTCGCTTCATGATCGAGCGCGCCGAGCGAATCTGCCAATTCCCGATCGCCGGCGCGAACCTCAATCGCGAGCGCGCCCTGTCCCGCGGCCGGCAAGCTGATGTTCGGAGGCAAAACCTGTGAGATGCGCCCGCTCAAGCCCAGCCGGTCCAAGCCGGCTTTGGCAAGCACGATCGCGTCGCACTCTCCGCGTTCCAGCTTCGCAAGCCGCGTGTCCAGGTTCCCGCGCAACTCGCGCATCCGCAAATCGGGACGATAGTGGCGCAACTGGCTCAGGCGGCGCAAGCTGCTCGTGCCGATTCGCGCGCCTCGCGGCAGATGATCCAGGGTTTGACCCGATCGCGACAGCAAGGCGTCGCGAACATCTTCACGCTCGCAAATCGCTGCAAGCGTGAGCGCATCGGGCAGTACGCTCGGGACGTCTTTCAGGCTGTGGACGGCCAGATCCACGCGGCCATCAAGCAGCGCGTCTTCGAGTTCCTTGATGAACATGCCTTTCAGGCCGACTTGCCCGAACGGCAGTTCATTCAGTTTGTCTCCGGACGTCTTGATCACGATCACTTCGGCGGAAATGCCGGCGCACTCCCGAAGGAGTTTTCGCACATGTTCGGCTTGCCACAACGCCAGCGCGCTGCCGCGCGAACCGATTGCCAGCGGTTTCAAGGCTTCCCCTGATCCAGGCGGAAGAGATCGCGCAAGGCCTCGAGGTTCTGAAGTTTCCGCCGCAACTCGCGCTCGCCCCGCAGCCGCTCGGCCGGATCCAGAAGTACGCGGTTGAGAAAATCATCCAGCAGCGCCGCCATCTGGGTGCGTTCGGCGTCGGTGAGGTGCGGCGTCGCCGCCAAGCGCTCCCGGAGGAACAGTTCGCGCTCCGCCGTCAGGCGCTCCCGCAACGACTTGAGAACCTCGTTCGTGTCCACGCCGGCCCGCCAAATGAGAAACTTCTCGACGTGCTCCTCGATAATCGCCTCCGCGCGAGGGATTTCCGCGTGCCGCGCCTTCTTGTTTTGCTCGACGATGTCCTGTAGGTCGTCAATGTTGTACAGGTAGAGATTGTAGAGATCGGAAGCGCCGGCCTCGACGTTGCGCGGGACTCCCAGATCGATTACGAAGAGCGCCCGATTTCCTCGCTCTTCCATCGCGCGCGCGAGCATGGCCCGCGTCAAAACGGCCTCCAGGCTCGAAACCGACGTGACGATCATATCGGGCCACTCGAGCGCCCGATCCAGGTGCTCCCACTCAACGACCTCGGCGCCGACCCGCCGCGCGAGCTCCTTCGCATGCAGCGGCGTGCGATTCGCCAAGCGCAAAGCCGCGATCCCGCGCTCGCCCAGGTGATCCACCACTTGCTCGCTGACTTCTCCCGCTCCCAAGATCAGCGCCTTGTGGTTCTTCAGGCTGCCAAAGATTCGTTCCGCCAGCTTCACGCCCGCGAACGCCACCGACATGGGTCGCGTTCCGATGTCGGTCTCGGCGCGCACCCGCTTGCCGACTTCCAGCGCGCCTTGGAACATTCGATTCAGCACTGGGCCGGTCGCGCCGCAATCGAGCGCCGCTCGATACGCTTCTCGCACCTGGCCCAAAATTTCCGCCTCGCCCAGGAGCATCGAATCGAGGCCCCCGGCAACGCGGTACAGGTGCCGCACGACTTCGCGGTCCCGGTGCCGATACAAATTCTGATTCAGTTCGTGCTGCGAAAGCTGGTGAAACGAGGCCAGGAATCGTTCCAGTTCGGCGACGCTGTTCGCTGCCTCTTCCGGCGGCACGCCGTAAAGCTCGCTGCGATTGCAGGTCGAAAGCACGAGGGTCTCTTCCAAGATCCCGCGCTCGCGCAATTCACTCGCGGCCCGCCGCGCCTGCTCGGCGTTAAAGGCGACACGCTCCCGCAGTTCGACCGTGGCCGTGCGGTGATTCAATCCGATGAGAACGAGTTCCATCGTCAGAAGAACCGGTGAAAGCGGGAGAGATAGAGATTCACGACGCTATAGCTGAATATAACGATCAGGAAATTAACCACGCATAGTCGCGAGGCCCGCGCCCCTCGCCACGTTCCCGTTTGCGACAAAACCCAGTACGCCGAATACGCCGCCAGAATCACCAGCGTTACGACTATTTTCCAGTCGCCGTGCCAGTAGCCCCCCAAGAGCCGATGCGCCCACACCAACCCCATGCACACGCCGATGGCAAGCGAAATCACTCCCACTCCCGCGCTGCTGCGACTCACGCGCTCCAGCACCTCGAGAGCCGGAAATCGCCAGCCGATGACGCCGAGCTTGCGATCCCGCAGGAACCGGTTCTGCATCAGGTAAATGACGCTCGTGACGAATGACAGCGCAAATGCAGCGTAGGCAAGGATGTTCAGCGTCACGTGAAAAGCGAAAATCACTCCCTTCGCCGGAGCCGGCGTCACCGGACGGCTTGCCGCGCGGTGTGCAATCGCGAAAACCACGAGCACGACCGGCAGGACGAACGCCCCCACCGTGCGTTGACGGTGCCAAAGCTCCAGCCCCAGGTAAGTCGCCGCCAGCAGCCACGCGAAAAGCGACAACGACCCAGGCAGATCGTCGTACGGCACCGTATTGATCAGCCGGGAACGCTCCAGCAGCGCGAAATAGTGCAGCCCCAGCCCGGCCGCGAGAGACGCAGTCGCCCCGAGCCCGACCGCAAATCTGGGCGCGTAGAGGTACCAGATATACAGCGCCAGGCTGGCGGCGTAGACGATCAAGGTTGCGGGAACGAAATAGTTCGTCATGTAGGCGGGCCATTTCGCGAACCTGTCCGCAGGAACGCCGGCAGTGCCGCGAAGGACGCGATTTCGACCCGCCCATTATAGCTAAACTAGCGGCTTTCCCACTCATTACCGCGATTTTGGGGGCGGCGGAAATCAACAGGAGGTGGCAGCCGCCACAAGACCCTGGGCGCGGGGGGTCATTGCGGCTGGACTCGATTCCCCCTCACTGTCACGTCGATACTGCCAAACGAAGGACCATCCAGCTCAAATTCGATCCTGTTCAAACTCAGCAGTTCCACCTCAACCCTAGCAGTCGGCTTGTTTGGCCATGAAACACTGGCGACCTCGATCCCGTTCAGCTTCACTTTCGCGGAGTGGACAGGGCGAAAAGGTCCCGATGGGGTGCTGAGTTCGAGTTGAAACGGGGATTGTAAAGCCCCGTCTAGTTCAAATTCCCTTGTCCTTTGCCAGCCTTCCCCCATATGTTGACTGTCATGGAAGACGACCGTACCCACGTCCCGATCGAAGTCCGCAGTGCTTCGACTGAGCACCAATCCACTCCGCTGTAGTTCGTCCGTCCATGCTTTGTCCAGGGCAGCCGCGGCAACGACATCCCTAACGGATGCTTTCTTGCCGACCGCATTCGCCAGCTTCGCGCTGAGCCAGATGAGACGATGCAATTCGTCGCTATAATTCAGAGGAAACGAGAAATCCGAACTGCACGGCTCGGCTTCATCAGTAGACGCTGTCTGGTCGAGCATGACCTTGGGAATCAATCCTTCTCGCCCGAAGCGATGGATCGGAAAGTTCTGGCTGACGATTGTTGCGAAGTCACCAGTGAAATAGGGCGTGATTGCATCTCGGTCTTGGAGATATAAGCCACAAAAGAAATCGAGGATTCCGGTCTCCTTCCTTTGATTCTCCGCACACGCCAAGGACGCTCTGTGCAAGGATTCCGCGATTTCTGGCGAAAGCAAGTCGGTGCCGAATGTCATCCGTTGTAGCGAGAAACTGCGTTGGGAGGTATTCAGGCTGGGTTTCATGGGAGAATCCTAGACCGGAAATATGACTCAGCACAATGTTTTTGACCTCCTTGGGAACTGCTGCTGACAATTCCGGATCGACCGCCGTCCACTCACGTGGATTGCACCACTATCGGAGACTGTCTCGCCAACCTGCATTCGTTCCAGTGCGCCGCAGGAATACATTTGTTATCATGTCGCTCGAACCTCCTCGCATGAGCCACCAGGGCAATCTCGCGGGCCGCAAGGCCTTGTTCCTTCGCGCGTGTCGTTCCGAGCCAACCGAGCGCGTCCCCGTGTGGATGATGCGCCAGGCCGGGCGCTACCTGCCCGAGTACCGCGCTCTGCGTGAGCGGCACACTTTCCTCGAAATGTGTAAATCCCCGGACCTGGCCGCCGAGGTCTCGTTGCAACCTTTCCGCGCGCTGAGCGTGGACGCCGTCATCGTGTTCTCTGACATTCTGGTTCTGGCCGAGGCCATGGGATTGCCGATTGAGGTCGGCGATGCTGGGCCCGTTATCCGCGAAACGATTCGCACACAAGCGCAAGTGGACTCGCTCGCGCTCTTCGACCCCGAAGTCGAGACGCGCTTCACCTGCGACGCAATTCGGCGATTGACGCGCGAGCTTGGGCCGGAAGTCCCCGTAATCGGCTTCGCCGCCGCGCCCTGGACGCTCGCCTGCTACCTCATCGAAGGCCGCAGCGTCGACGGCTTCCCCAACGCCAAGGCAATGCTCTGGCGGGAGCCTGCTCTGCTCCGCGCTCTGCTCGGACGCATCGCACGCGCCACGGCCGGTTATCTCCGCGCGCAGATCGCCGCGGGCGCAACGGCCGTGCAGCTTTTCGACACCTGGGCAGGCGAACTCAGCCTTGCCCACTATCGCGCGTTCGAGCTGCCCGCCACGCAACTTCTGCTCGCTGAGCTGGATGCCAGAGACGTGCCGGTAATCCTTTACACGAAAGCGTCGAATCACCTGATCGAGGCCGTTGCGACAACCGGCGCGAGCGTCCTCAGCGTGGATTGGCGAGCCGAGCTCGCGAATCTGCGCGCTCAATTCGGCTCGCGCATCGCGCTGCAGGGAAATGTGGACCCGTATGCCTTGCTCGGCTCGGCTGAATCCATTCGCGGGGCTGTTCGCACGGCCGTGGAAGCCACCGGAGGCGTGGGCCACATTTTGAATCTGGGTCATGGCGTTCTGCCGCAGACGCCGGTGGAAAATGCGCGCGCATTCGTCACAGAAGGACAGTCCTCTTCCGTCGCTGCGGCAGCCACGGCGCGGACCGAGGCGCCTGCCGCGCCGCGCGCATAGGAACTCGCAATGTCCGACGCCCCTTCACATCTCGAACTCGATGGCCAGCGCTTGGAAATATCCGAGGCTTTCTTGGAGAGATACAATCGCCCCGGCCCGAGATATACGAGTTATCCGACCGCTCCGGTCTGGCAGGACGATTTCGGTCCAGACGATTTGGAAGAGCGATTTCGCATGGCCGACGAGGCGCGCAGCCCCGTTTCTCTCTATATGCATCTTCCGTTTTGCGAGAGCCTGTGCCTGTTCTGCGCCTGCAACGTGGTCATTCAGAAGGACCACGCGGTCGCGCCGCCGTATCTCGCCACGCTGCGAAACGAAATCGAGCACGTGGCACGTTTTGTTTCGCGCGATCGCCCCGTGCATCAATTCCACTGGGGCGGCGGCACGCCAACGTATCTCTCCCCCGCTCAGATGGAGGAACTTTTCGGATGGACTCAGGAGCGGTTCACCTTCGCTCCGGACGCGGAAATCGGCATCGAGGTGGACCCTCGCGTTACAACGCGCCTGCATCTCGAATCGCTGGCCCGAATGGGCTTCAATCGCTTGAGCCTCGGCATCCAGGATTTTCATCCCGAAGTGCAGCAAGCCGTCCATCGCGTTCAACCGTTCGAGGCGACGCGCGACCTGATCGAGATCTCCCGCTCGCTCGGCTTTGCGAGCATCAATGTGGATCTCATCTACGGGCTTCCCTACCAGAACGCCGATCGTTTCGCGCGCACGGTCGAGCAGGTCGTCGGGCTTTCGCCCGATCGCATCGCGATGTTCAGCTATGCTCACGTTCCCTGGCTGCACAAGCAACAGGGGTCGTTTGCCATCCACTTGCCGGATGGAATGGAGAAATTTCACATTTTTTGCGCGGGACTTCAGTCATTCCTCGCCGCCGGTTATCTCTACATCGGCCTGGACCATTTTGCCCGCCCCACCGACGAACTCGCCGTAGCGCAGCGCGAGCGCACTCTTCATCGCAACTTTCAGGGCTACACGACAAAGGCCGGGGCCGACCTCTATGGCATGGGAGTCAGCGCCATCAGCGGCGTCGCCGGCGCGTACGGGCAGAACGTCCGCGAAGTGTCCGGCTACTCGGAACGCATCGCGCGGCGCGGTCTTGCGACTATGCGCGGATACCGCCTTTCAGAGGAAGATCTTCTTCGCAGGGCCGTGATCAGCCGATTGCTCTGCCACACCGTTGTGCGGAAATCCGAGATCGAAAACGAATTCCACATTCATTTTGACGAGACCTTCGCGCCCGAGCTTGCGCGGCTGGCCCCGTTTGCCGCCGACGGGCTCGTGCTGCTCTCGCCCGGCGAGTTGCGCGTGACGGGCCTGGGCCGCGTGTTTATTCGCAACGTCGCAATGGTTTTCGACCCGTACCTGGAACAGCAGCAGTTGAACGCCCGGCCGCTGTTCTCGAAAACGCTCTGAGTTCGCGAGCCAACGTGCCGACCTCTCCAACGGTCCTCGTGATCGGCGCCGGAATCTCCGGCCTTGCCTGCGCGCATTTTCTGCGCGAGCGCGGCGTCGCCGTGCACGTCCTCGAAGCGAGCGATCGCCCCGGCGGCCTTATCCGCAGCGCCGAGCAAGGGGAATTTCGCTTCGAGCTTGGCCCGCAAAGTTTTCTGTCCGCCGAACCCCTTTCGCAATTGATCCAGGAACTCGGCATCCAGGATCAACTTCTCACGGCTGATTCCCGCGCGCCGCGCTACCTTCTGCGCAATGGACAATTGGTGCGCGCCCCCATGAGTCCTCTCGGCCTTCTTCGCACTCCACTGTTCGGCGCACGCACAAAGTGGCGCCTGATCACTGAAATCTTCCGCCGCGCGCATCCACCGGAGGACGACGAGTCCGTTGCGTCCTTCATTCGCCGCAAATTCGGAGATGATCTGCTGAAGAGCACGGTCGAGCCGATGGTTTCCGGAATTTACGCGGGCGACCCGCAGCGGCTCAGCCTTCGCGCCGCGTTTCCTGAAGTGCACCGTTTCGAGCGCGAATACGGCAGCGTTCTTCGCGGCGCGATGAAATCCCGGGGAAAACCAGGATCCATGCCGCGGCCCGCGCTCTGCTCGTTCCGCGACGGCATGGAGACCCTGCCTCGCGCATTGTCCCATTCGCTTGGCGCGGCGCTCTCCTACAACGCTTCCGCGGAATCGCTGCGCCGCTCCAAGTCCGATGGCCACGCGGCGTTCGAGATTCATTTTACCGCCGGGAGCGCCTCCGAGCTGCTTTCGCCCCTGGCGGTCGTCTTGGCGACTCCCTGTGAGGTGGCCGCGCGTCTTCTCAGCGATCTCGATGCCCGCTTTGCGGACGCTTTTGCTGCCATCGAATACGCGCCTGTGGCGGTTGTGTCGGCGGGGTATCCGGAAACCGCATTCAGCGGTCCCACGCGCGGATTCGGTTTTCTCGTCCCACGTAGCGAAGGGCTCCGTATGCTGGGCACGGTGTGGAACTCTTCCATGTTCCCCGGCCGCGCCCCGGAAGGCCATGTCGCCGTCGCAACGTATGCCGGCGGCGCAACCGACCCGGAGATTTGCAGCTGGCCCGACGAGAAACTTGCCGAACTCATCTGCGGCGAACTCGCTCGCGTAATGCAAATCGATGCGCCGCCAGTCGCGCTGCGCGTCCAGCGCTACGCCCGCGCGCTGCCGCAATACAACCTTGGCCACGGCAAAATTCTCGAGCGTCTCGCACAACTCGCTGCAAACCAGCCGGGCCTTTTCTTCGCCGGAAATTATTGGGGCGGTCCCTCGATCGGCGCCTGCGTCAAACAGGCGCAGACCGCGGCCGCGGCCGTCTCCAACTATCTCACCTCCATCGGCGAACTCACTTCTGCCGCGCCCTCTAGCGCCCCCAATTGAACCCGGCCCGTCGCGGCCACGCTCCCTATTTTCTCGCACGTTCCGAATCGTAGTAACATTCACGGGCCAAGAGTGCCGCTTCCTACGCACGCGGCAAGCAGGCGGTGCGTTCGAGCGCCTTCGTCTAATCGATTTGTTTCGCTCTGCCGTATCTATGGAGCGGAGAAAGTTCGGGATCGTGTTCCTATTCGCTTTCCAGGAGTCAGGCGGCGAGACGCCCTCAGCCGACGGAGTGCTCATGGAGCGGCTCATGCAGCGCGACGCGAGCGCTCTCGAGGAGCTCTACGACCGCTATGCCCGGCCGGTTTATTCGCTCGTCTTGCGAATATCCCAGCAGCCGGCGTCCGCCGAGGAAATCGTGCAGGATGTTTTCCTTCTGCTGTGGCGCAGCGCCGCGCGATATCACGCCTCGCGCGGCCCTCTGGAACCGTGGCTATTCACCCTGGCTCGCAATCGCGCCCTCGATTTTCTCAGGCTGAAGCGTGAGAAGCAGCGCCGCCGCGAGGACTCCTTCGAACTCGAGATGTCCAATGCCGTCTCCGCGCCGAATCCCGTGGCTCTGATCGACGGCGCGCGCCGCGCCGAGCGCGTTCGCGCCTGCGTGGGAGCGCTCCCGGAGCCGCAGCGACGCGCCATCGAGTTGGCCTTTTTCGAGGGCATGACGCACAGCGAGATCGCCGCGGCATTGTCGGAGCCGCTTGGTACCGTGAAGAGTTGGATTCGCAACGTGCTGACTCATTTGCGCGAATCGCTGGAAACCGCCTCCGCGGCCAGGAAGGGGTAGCAGTGGCAGACTGCGAGCAACTTCGCGATCAGTACGAAGCCTACGCGCTCGACGCGCTCGAAGGCACGCAACTCGCCGAACTCGAGCGCCATCTCGCGCGGAACTGCCCCGTCTGCACGCCGGGCGTTGCGGAGGCGCGTTGGCTCGTCGCTCACCTGGCCTATCTCTCGCCGGACGCCGCCCCGTCGCTCGTTCTGCGCGACCGAATCATGTCTGAAGCTGCTCCGGGTTCTTCTGCGCGCCCCGCTCCAACACAAAGGTGGGTTCCGGCCTGGGCCTGGGCGATCGCTGCGGCGCTGGTCGCGCTGACGGCTGTCAGTGTCTACCAGAATCGTCGCGCCGATCGCGAACTCGCCGCCTTGCGCCAGCAGCTTCAGACGGCCGAGTCCCAAGGCCAGCAACTGCAAATCGAGCGCGCCCACTACGTGATGGCGACGGAAATCGTCATGGCCCAGGACGCCAGGCCCGTCAAGCTGATGCCGCAAAGGGCGGCTATGCCGATGTTCCACGCCGTTTGGAGCCAGAAGATGGGGCTGCTCGTCATGGCCAACGACGTCCCACAGCTTCCGCCGACCATGACGCTTCAGTTATGGGCCATGCCCAAACAGGGCAAGCCGTTGAGTCTGGGAATGTTCCGCCCGGATGAGTCCGGTCAGGCGATGATGGTCATGTCACCGGCCACAAACATGAGCGAGATCGTCGCCCTCGCCATCAGCGAAGAGCCGGCTGGCGGCAGCTTACAGCCCACCAGCGCCCCGGTTTGGGTCGGCCCGCTAACCTAGCTCGCGTTCCGCCCGCCCCGCTACGCCTTCTTCTCCGCTCGTTGCTCGTGCGCCTCGCGCATCTCTCTGCGCATTCCCGCATCGCGCCAACGACGGCGGTCGTCGGCCGTCTCGAGGATGAGCGGCGGCCCCGCGTGCGGCCGTCCCTCGGAGTCAACGCACACAAATGTGACGTACGCGCTGGTCGTGTGTTTCCGCTCGCCGGTCAGCGTGTTCTCGGAAGACACTTTCACGCCGACTTCCATCGAAGTGTGAAACACGCGATTCACGCTCGCTTGTAGAACAACCAATTCCCCCATTCGAATGGGGTTGCGAAAATCCACGTGGTCCACCGACGCCGTCACGACGTGGCTCCGCGAGTGCCGCAGCGCCGCCACAGCCGCCGCGATGTCCACCAAGTGCATCACGCGCCCGCCGAGAATATTCCCCAGCACGTTGGTATCTTGCGGCAGGACGACCTCAACCATCTCCGTCCGCGACACGCTGACGGGGCGGCCGCGCATGCCGTTGCCATTCTGTGCAGACTTTCCATTCTTCTTTGGCTGAACCACAGGCGCACCTTCTACCCGGAACACTGGCTGGCGGGCAAAAAGGCATTATAATACGCCCTTGACCATGGCCCAAGCCCCACAAGCCCCTCAGAAGAACCGCCGTGCCATATTGGAGGCCTTCGTAGCCCACCACCCGAAGGACCCGTTCGCCCGCTATGGCCTGGCCTTGGAATGCGCCAATTCCGGCGATTTGGAGGCGGCTGCGGGCCAGTTTCAGCAACTCCTGGCCGACCATCCCGACTACGTTGCCGGCTATCATCAATACGCTCAATTACTTACGAGACTGGGCCGCAACTCCGAGGCGCGCCGGATCCTGACCGCCGGCATCGAGGTCGCCCGCCACGCTGGCAACGACCACGCCCGCTCCCAGATGGAATCTCTCCTGGGTTTGCTGGCTTGAGCCGGCCTAGCTCTGGCTTCCGTCCGAACATTCCGTCTGTTAGCATTCATTATGGATGGGCCGCCCACCGAATCCCGACCGCATCCCGATTTTCCTCCTCGACGTTGTTCTTTTGCCCGGCGCCATGCTCCCGCTGCATATTTTCGAGCCGCGCTACCAGCTCATGATCCAGCGCTGCATGGTTAAGAGCTTGGCCTTCGGCGTCCTCTTCCAGCGCGCAGCTTGCCGCTCAGCAGAATGCCGCCTCGAATAACCCCGGCGGCGCGGCACCGAGCAGCGGCAGCGATCAGCTTCCGGCCGCGCTCGATCCCAACCAGCGCACGTTCATCGTCTCCACGGCGATTGACGAACAG
>DASPOJ010000152.1:0-16906 GCA_035626055.1 Candidatus Methylomirabilota bacterium
CAGGCCCTCATGAGTCTGAACACCATGTACCGCCGAGGACTAATCAACGAAAGGGATGAGGCGCACGCGAAAGAAGGCTTCTCACGCTTGCATTGCATTTATTACGACTCGAACCTATCGGACTTTGCAACGTACCTGAAAGTGGGCGCGCTTCAATTGGCATGCGCCATGCTGGAGGCCGACTGTGTAGATTCATCCGTATTGCTCGAAGATCCGGTGGAAGCCTCGCAAACTATTTCCCACTCGCTGGGACGCACTCCCGTGCGCACTCTTCGCGGCAAAAATACCACCGCGCTCGATCTTCAGTACCGCTTCGCAGAATCGGCAGCGCGATTCGTAAAGGAAGGTCTCGCCGATGGCATTGTGGGGGAGGCGGAAACCATTATCACTCGCTGGGTGAGCACACTGGATTTGCTGCGCAGAAGGGAGTTCGAAAAACTGTGCAGGCGATTAGATTGGGCGGCCAAATATCGCCTGATCGAAAGAGCAGTCGCGGCGGGCCGATGCACTTGGGACGCGCCCCAGGCCAAGATGTTGGATCACGCCTACGCCAGCCTGGACGAAGATGAGGGGCTGTTCCTGGCGATGGAACGCAACAATCTAGTCGACCAATTGACCGACCCGCAAAGAATAGCTGCATGTCTCGATCAGGCGCCGGAAAGCACGCGGGCATACGCGCGCGGGAAGTTGCTGGCACTCGGGGGCGAAGCGGTCGTCGAAATGGACTGGGACCGCATCACATTCTTGCTTCCCGAAAACACACGAAGGAACCTTGCGGTTCGGACTTTTGACATGTCTGACCCGCTTTTCTGGTCTAAGCAGAACACACAGCCGGCGTTCGAAAACGCGACAGGGCTTGAGGACGCTCTAGATAAGCTGGAGTCTTTGCGCCCAGATTTTCCAACACTCGAGCAACGGGAGAAGAACGATGGACAACCAACGTATTCGTCAAACTGACAGCCCTAAGTTGCAAAGTGACGTCTTAGCTGAACCGGAGGGGATGGAAGCCTTGCGGGAGGCGCGAAAAGGCAGCCGTGCACTCCTGCGCGCAGCCGATGACGTGATCAAGCGCGTGCTGAGTCGCAACAGTGAGCAGTTTCTGGAGGAGGCGAGACAGCATGGAGGCCAGTAGATGCCCCTCGATCTGGTGTTCGGCTTCGAAACAGAATGGATGAGCTTCTCCAAGCGCGCCGCGCCTGAGGAGGCAGCGAGATGCGCACTGGCAGCGCTCCAGGCGCGCGTGCCGAACCTGCCCGTTCATAACGCTTCGGGGATATTCTTGGAGAATTCGTCCCGCTGCTATCTCGATTGTGGGCATCTCGAAACATCGACTGCCGAAGTGAACGACCCGCTCCATCTTGTGGCTTGCGTTAAGGCGATGGAGAGGATTCTGATGGATATTTCGAGGCCCGCTTCCCAGTTGCTGGGAGGAGGCGCCGCGATCAAGTTCGGCAGAGCCAATGTGGATCCATCCTCCGGAGCGACGTACGGCCAGCACGAGAGCTTCCTCAGCGCGCATCCCAATGAATTCTACGCCAAGGATCTTTTGCCGTTTCTGGTGACTCGGCCGGCCTGGAGTGGGGCTGGAGGACTAGTGCCGACGGGCGGAGGAGTGGATTTCGCAGTGGCGCCGCGGCTGCTGCTCTTTTCCAGCATAAGTGGCTCGGGAAGCACCTCAGACCGGCCCATCCTGCACATTCGCAACGAACCTTTAGCAAGTTCGGGCAGTCACCGCGTCCACATCATCGCTGGCGAAACGCTTTCGAGCGAGCAGGGCCTATACCTGAAAGCCGGCGTCACCGCGTTGGTGGTGCGAGCCATCGATCTCGGGGGCCACATCCGCATGGAGATCGATAATCCATTGGCGTCGCTGCATATCGTGGCTCGGGATCCTCGCTGCAAGGAGATGATTAGGCTTTCGGACGGCCGGCGCTTGACCGCCGTGCAGATCCAGTTTGCGTACTTGGCCCTGGTCGAAAAGCACCTTGACGACATGCCGGCTTGGGCCCCGGCCGTGTGCCGGCGCTGGCGTACGACATTGGCTGCCCTTGCCGAGGATCCCATGCTGCTGGGCCGGACCCTAGACTGGCCGATTAAGTACAACCTTTGGAATGCATACGTCCACAAACTCGAACGCGACAGTAAGCGAAAGGGTTTACTCGCCGCGTTACGCGAAGCAGCCGGCAATACGGCATGCCAGGCAAACGCGCGGCATAGCCGCGCGAAGCTGTCTGAGATTCTTGATGTCCGCTTCGGCATCCTGGGCGAAGGGATTTTCGACATGCTGGACCGCCAGGGCGTGTTGCAGCACCGAATGCTCGAAGTTGAATCCATTGAGCAGGCGATGATGGAGGCTCCGCCCGGCACTCGCGCGCGTCTGCGTTCTCAAGCCATCAAGGAAATGGCGGGCCGCAGAGAAGGAGCCTGCGCCTGGGAATTTGTCTTCGACGGCGAACGGGGTGTCTTGGATCTCGGCGACCCAAGAGCACAGTCGGCCGAATGGCGCAAGCCGCGATTGCACGAGCTGCCACCGGCGCGGCGGCCCAGGCGCGATCAAATCGTGGCTCTTGCTTTCCAATTGTGGCAAGAACGTGGCTGCCCGGAAGGGGATCAGCAGGCGGACTGGTACCGTGCCGAACAGCGCCTCCGTGAGGAAGGCAGCGCTTTTTGAGACCCTCGGGGAAGGCAAAGAAAACAAAGAGACATGTCGAGAGGAGAAAGCCCCAGCGGCACGCCCTGCCGGACCATTCCTGGCTTGTGAGCCTTAATGGTCGTCCGCTACAGGTTTTGGCATAACTCGCCGACTTTAGTGGCCTGCTCGCGTCAAAAGCTTGCTAGCAATCTAGGAATTTAGTAGTTTACGAGCCATGAGCTGGCTCTCAGTGCGACAACTGATTCTGGACGACATCTCCAAGCGCGCAATCGGCGTGGAGCTTGATTCTGACGCGGGTTACGCAAAACGCGCGAAATGTAGCGTGCCTACGGTCAAGCGGGCTATGGCCGACCTAGCCAGGCTTGGCTACGTTGTTCGCAGGAAAGGCCTGAAAACGAGAACCTGGGGACGCCCAGCGGTCGTTTCAGGAAGCGACTTTAGCTTCAGCCGTTCGGTAAAACTGCGTGGGTCGAACCTCATCACACGATTGATTGAAAAGTCACGCCGTTTGCCTAATCGCTTGTCCAGCAGGGATGTTGAGAGGCGAGCACACAGCACTCTTGGGTTGAAGAGAAACGAGCCCTTCTTCGTAATCACGAGACTGCGGATTATAGACGGCCGTCCCCTGGTGATCCACCGCAGTTATCTAAACCCGTCATACTTCCCTGCCACCTTCCTGGCGGACCACGATTTTAAGGATGAGTCGCTCCTTGATATCCTGGAGAACTGCCGGATGCGAGTTCGCAGCCGGGAGACGCGCATCCGAGCTGTGCTCCCAACCGACGAAGAGTGGGAAATGCTGAGCATTGGGAAGGAACCGAAGGAGCCCGTGCTCGACATCGAGCAAAGCCTCTATGCGCTCTCGCAGGCGACTGGGGAACTTATTATCGCTGAGTATATGCATGCCACCTACGCTCACTGGGAATATCTGATTAGTGACCGGGGAAGAGGCGCTCCAACTCGGAGCAAACAATGAAAAAGAACCTCGTTCTCGCTTTGCCGCAAGTAACTGTCGACTACACTTTCAAAGTTCCCGGCCATATTGAGGAAATTTGTAATGTGTTTGTCAGCCGAAATTATTTCTCGAAGGAACACCACGCTGATCTGACAGGCATCGCTAGATCCGGGCTGCAACGGGACCTCAAACTGGCTCTGGATCCAGGTGAGCTCGAACACTTTGGGTTAGCATTGGACTACGTCAGGGGCGAATATCCTCACCTGCAACAGGAGCAGATCGGGGGCAACCCCGGGATTTTTGCCCTTCGAGGATACTATTTGGACCCAGAGGGCCGGGATCCGTCGCTGCCGACCGTCCAGTACATTGGACTCCGTCCAGAATCGTACATCGAGTTCGAAAGCAGGAAGATAATCGAAGATCCTCCCTTCCACAAGGTCTTACAAAGAGTTTTTAACGAAAATTATTGCGTTACGATTCGCAAGAAGCCGATAACCATGTCTCTTGAGGGCAACTTCAAAATCATCTTCGTCAACGGGATCGGCAGAACGCTGGACGAGCTAAGAGGGAAGGACGGTAGTTTTTCCGCCTACGTTGATCGCCTGGAACGGTTGAGCGCCGAGCATGTGGAAGCAAGAATACTCTTCGCGTTTCCGGCCGTGCCGTATTCCAGGGACGCTGAAGCCAAGCGCCTAAAGGATGAAGCCCAGGGCCTAAAGGATGAAGCCCAGGGCCTAGACGCCGAAGCCAAGCGCCTGGACACTGAAGCCACGCGCCAAGAGGCCGAAGCCAAGCGCCAAAAGGCCGAAGCCAAGCGCAAAGAGGCCGAGGCCAAGCGCCTAGACGCTGAAGCCAAGCGCTTAGAGGATGGAGCCGCGCTCCTAAAGGAAATCAAAGATAGATTCCAAGACAGGGCGCTGTTTTTCTTTGGGTCCAGTTCTTTTCGTGATGGAACCGTCTTGAATGTGGACCGGGCCAGGTTCACCTGGGTTAAGCTGTTACAAGGAGCGCATATCCTCTCGATGAACGAAACGGAGCTGGCTGATTTGCACACCGCGGTGGTTGGCAACGGCACATTTCAGGAGAAGGCGCTCTCTTACAAGCTCATGGAACTTCCGATCGAAGCGATCAAAGTCTGTCATTCTTCCGCCGGTTCTCTCATGGATCCTGGCCCCGATCCCGGAAGATTCCTTAACGCGCAGTTATTCGCGAAGGACCCATCCGCTTTCCTCGAAAATAGCCTCTGGCTTGCCACTGACGGCGCCGCCTATGGCATCGCGTCACAGTTTGGCAATCAAGCGACCGAAGCTGCTGTGAGGATCTTCTCTGTTAGGGTAAAGAGCAGAAATACCGGTACGTTCAGAGCCGTCTTTCTGAACGTGTTGGAAAGAATGCCCCCGGGGCTTATCGCCGTTCCCGCCCCCATGGTCGCGAGGGGGCACTCAAAATCCGCACTGACCGGGGTGGGGGCCCGTTTTGATGGTTTGCTGGCGACGTTTCTTATGCGCTCGTGAGGATTTCTTGTGGCTGAGCCAGAGTTTCCGTGCAGAGGGAACTGAAGATGTTTCGCCATCCAGCCCTTATGTTTAGTCTTTTCATTCGATCAAATGTGGAGGTTGTCTTATGAGCGGCGAAACAGCAAAAGACACTGAGTCCATCGCGAATCTGATTCGCAATTACATCTTCAAACACAGGCTCGCCGATGGCTCGCCCCTCCCCCCTCCTCGTGAACTCGCTGCGCAACTTGCGTGCGATGAAACTTCCTTGATCAAGGCCCTCCGGAGCGAAGAGGCAAAACAAATGATGTCGTACGCCGGAGGCGCCTGGACCGTCCTATTGCCCGAAACAATCAGCCATCATTCTCTCTCATTCACCAGGTCAGCGAAGAAGCCTTTAGCAACGAAGCTAATTGAAAAGGCCATGCGGGAGCCAATGGACGATGACAGCCATCCGTTTTATCTTGTCGAGCAACAAGCTCGAGAGGCTCTTAGCCTGCCACCAGATTCGAAGTTCATCGTCATCGAGCGCCTTAGACTTCTTGACCAACGTCCAGGCGCATTGCAACGCGCTTACCTCAATCCAGCACGATTTCCGGAAGACTTCCTCGAAGCCCACGATTTTGAGAAGGAATCTCTAATTGCGATTTACAAACAATGCGGATACACGCAGCTGTCGCGCGACACGGTCCTATCTGTGCGGGATGAGTTAAATACCTATCAGAAGAACGTCCTGCGGGGACTTGGATTCGATGCGCAGACTTCGGCGGTGTTAGACGCTGAGCAACGCCTTTATGCAGAAGACCCGCATCATAACTCTCGTTTTGTACTGGAATTCTTGAACGCAACATACCTTGGGGGGTGGAGGTATGAGATCAAGAACCGCCCCGCTTCAGTGTTCCCATGAGACCCAGTTTTCAATGGGGAGTTCACTGCGAATTTCACATCGAGGGCTATAAGAGAGCCATCCTTTCCGTCCCTGCGCTGTTTGCAGCGGCCCGCTTTCACGAGAAGGATTTGCTATCGCAGCGCGCTCAGATTGAAGGGAAAGCCACACTAGCGGAGCATCTGCGTTTCTTAAGCGACCGGAACATCATTGGGGGAAGCACCCCACTGCTGGCCATTGGCGTCCGCAATAATCTTGTCAACCTGCGGGCGCCCATAATGTGGAATGGCCGAGCCTATGCCGTCGAGGGAGAACGTCCGGAAGAAAGCCTTCGTCCCTACTACGGAATCGGATGCCGGGCGGGGAAATTACGGATCGGGCAAGCTCTTGGCGGTACCCCGGAGGTCTGGCAGGATTTCTTCATCTCCGGTATCCCAGTGCTTTGGGACAATGTCGATGATGAGACCTTGCTCAACCTTATCTTGGTCGAGGCGGCGGACCACTCGCATGTTTTTCGGCTGCCACGAGGCCGTCATCCCCATGCGACAGATGCGACCCGGCAAGCTTGGTTGCAGCTCCACAACATATTCGCGGCTAACCTCCATTCTGATTTCGCAACAGCCGTGGCCGCGATGCGGCGTGCTGTTGCCACCATCGAGCCGCCGTTGTCGCGTTGTGACGACTACTTGCATGCTGTCGTTGGTATCCGAGAAGACGGAACAATCGTTTGTATCTATGCACATGGCCGCCTGGAAGCGCTTGGCCGGAGAGCAAAAAGCTTGGGCTGTCAACGCGCGGTATGCGTAGAGAATTCTGGCTCAGTCATGCCGACCTATTTCCCGAATGGGTGGAATGGTGAGCAGATACCCCTATTGCGAGCGCCGAACTTTGGCCCGTATGGGCGGGCGCTGCTAATATTCGAACTCGAGAACAGTGTCTTCTCGTCGTTCCCAGTCCTTCAACAGGGCCGATTCTAAGTGCGCGACGAACCGTTGCATACAGCTTAGATTACCCCAAGCCGAGCTCGTCATCAGTGGTCATTTTTTGCTTGACATAGTAATCTACCTATCGTAAGATGTCTACGTGCGGTGACGAGGTAGACGGCCATGGCCTCCCGGGTTCAACAACTGCAGCTGGCGCCTGAACAGGTCCAGGTATGGCGCCGCCTGGTGAGGCAGATGCTCGATTCGCTCGAGGTACAAGAAGAGGATGCACTATACCAGCAACAGGAGGCCGAGTATCAAGCCAGGGTGCGGCGCCAACTCAAAGGCGAGTTGGAGCGCTTCCTTCACTGGCTGGATACAATAGGCTCGTCGGTCGGTGCCGGTTCGGAGCCGAAACACGCAGCCGCCCCGCCACGCGTCAGACCCAAACGCCTGCTTGTGCAAACGAAAGAGCGGCCCGTCTTGCTCACCCCAAAGACATACAAGCTTTGGAACTTGTTTACTTCATCGCCCGGAGTCTGGTGGTCCGCAGAGGACTTAGGTAAAAAGTTAAGTACTAACGAGCGCCACGCGGTGATCCAGCTGATCTCACGCCTTCGTAAGGCGCTTGAGCCAAGCGGTCTCAAAACCATGATTGAAACACGGCGCGGTAAGCTGGGTCTGGCGTGGCGTTGGCGGGTTAAAAGGAAGTTGGGTGAAGAGCTCGGCAGCAAACAGCACGCAGTGACTCAACTAATCTGCCGCCTGCGGCAGCAGCCCCACCCCATCCACCTTGACACACGAATCGAGACAGAGCGGGGCTCAGGATGGCGCTGTGGGGCTTAGTTCGGATCGAGGGGTGCAATACGCTCGTGCGGAATAAACAGCCCTCCTCGTGAAGCACCGGATGATTCCGAGCATGAGCCGGCCGGCGCACCCCTGTGACAATGCCAATTGCGAAAGCTTCATCAAGACGCTGAAGCGGGAGGAAACCTGCGCCCGCAAGTGCGAGCACCTGGAACATTTACGAGTTGGTTCGAGTCCAGGCCTCCCAGCCAAACTCTCACGCCACAGCGAATTTCTTCCGGATTTCGGTGCGGGATGCCACCCACAGTTTGACAAGCCCGCCGCCGAGACTTAGTTTTGTGCAGATTTCGATTCGCGGCTGAGGCCGAGATGCGAAGGAAGCTCCGCCATATTTTCTTCATTGTGTCTGCGCTGGGGGTGTGTTGCCCGGCGAGCGCGCAAAGACCTGAGCTTGTGATCCAGACGGGGCACGCCGACAGGGTCGCCTCCGTTGCCTTTAGCCCTGATGGGCGCATGCTCGCCTCGGGAAGCGACGACAATACGATCAAGCTGTGGGACGTCACAACGGGCCAGGAACTTCGCACGCTGCGGGGTCACGCTCTCCAGGTTTCTTCCATTGCCTTCAGTTCTGATGGGAGCACACTCGCTTCAGGAAGCGCGGACAAGACTATCAAGTTGTGGGACGCCGCGACTGGACAAGAACTCCGCACCCTGGTCGGCCACGCCGACGAAGTCGATTCCGTAGCCTTCAGCCCTGATGGGCGCGTGCTCGCCTCCGGCAGCGCCGACAAGACGATAATGCTATGGGACGTTGCCTCAGGGCGCGAACTCCGCACATTGGCGGGCCACACCGGCTTGATCTTTATGATCGCCTTCAGCCCAGACGGGCGCATGCTCGCCTCCGGCAGCGCGGACAAGACGATCAAGTTGTGGGACGCCGCGACTGGACATGAGCTCCGCACGCTGGCTGGCCACACGGATTTGGTCACTTGCGTCAGCTTCAGCCCTGACGGGCGCACACTTGCATCGGGAAGCGTGGACCAATCGATAAGGTTGTGGGATGTCGCCACCGGGCGCGCGTTGCGCACGCTGACGGGCCACACAGAGACGGTCAATTCCATCGCCTTCAGCGGGGACGGCCGCACGCTCGCCTCCGGGGGCGGGGACAAAACGACGAA
The DNA here is from genome assembly GCA_035626055.1 of Candidatus Methylomirabilota bacterium. Lineage (GTDB taxonomy): Bacteria > Acidobacteriota > Terriglobia > Acidiferrales > UBA7541 > DASPOJ01. The sequence goes on from DASPOJ010000152.1 coordinate 8,899, forward strand.
GCTGTGGGACCCCGCGACTGGGCAGGAACTCCGCACGCTAGCGGGTCATACCGACGAAATCGAATCCGTCGCTTTCAGCCCTGACGGTCACACGCTCGCCTCCGGAAGCCGCGACAAAACGATCAAACTGTGGGAATTTGTAACCGGAAGGGAACTCCGCACCCTGGCCGGACACACGGACGAAGTTGAATCCGTCGCCTTCAGCTCTGACGGCCGCACGCTTGCCACGGGAAGCGCGGCTGCGCTTAAGTTGTTGGATCTCACGACCGGGCGGCAACTCCGCACCCTGGCCGGCGGAGAAAGCCCAGTTGGCTTCAGCCCTGACGGGCGCACGGTTGCCTCCGGAGGCGACGCCAAGACGATCAAGCTGTGGGACGTCGCCACCGGGCGGGAACTCCTTACCTTGCCCGGCAACGGTCGCCAAGTCCATTCCGTGGCCTTCAGCCCCGATGGGCAAACCTTGGCTTCGGAGAGTGAAGACGATAACGCGATCATTCTTTGGGACGTCGCGACTGGGCACGAGACCCGAACAATACAGGGCGGCAACAATCGGCTGGAGTCCCTCGCGTTCAGCCCTGACGGCAGCACACTCGCAGCAGGCACGCGACACTACACGGTCATCTTGTGGGACGTCGCCGCCGGGAAGGAATTCCGCACTCTGGAGGGCCACAGTGACGCGGTCTTCGCCGTTGCCTTTAGCCCCGATGGGCGCACGCTCGCCTCGGCGGGTGCGGACAATTCGATAAAGCTGTGGGACGTCACCGGCGGGCAGGAACTCCGTACACTGGCTGGCCACACCGACACAATCTGGTCCCTAGCCTTCAGTCCTGACGGGCGCACGCTGGCCTCGGGAGGTGCGGACAATTCGATAAAGCTGTGGGACATCGCGACCGGGCGGGAACTTCGCACATTGGCTGGCCACACCGGCGTAGTCTCTTCCATTGTCTTCAGCCCCGACGGGCGCACGCTCACTTCGGGAGCCGCGGATGGCAGCGCACGGATTTGGAACCTGGCAGACGGGAGTGAGATTGCCACTGTGGTGGCGCTGGACGAGGGTGATTGGGCGGCTGTCACCCCCGCTGGCGTTTTCGACGCCTCGCCGGGCGGCATGGCGCTAATGCACTGGGCGGTGGGCGCCGAGATGATCGCGCTCGATCAATTGAAAGATCGTTTCTGGGATCCCGGCCTGCTCGCGAAGATTTTCGGATTCAACAAAGAGCCCATCCGTGATGTTACGGCCTTTGAAACGGTGAAGCTCTTTCCGGAAGTCCAGTTTCAAGCCCCGCCGCCTGGGAGCATGCAACTCAAGCTGGAGCTCAAGAATCGCGGGGGAGGCATCGGCCGCGTGCAGGTCCTCGTCAACGGCAAGGAGGTGGTGGCCGACGCGCGGGGCGGCGCGGTGAATCCGGATGCGAGCGGCGCCAACTTGACGGTGGATCTTTCCGGCTCGCACTACGTCCCGGGGCAACCTAATGAAATCCGCGTCGTGACGCGGAACGTGGAAGGCTATCTCGCCAGCCGCGGGGACCCGCGATCATGGACTCCGGAGGGCCAGTCCGAGGACACGCCGCCGGAGTTTTGGGCCATTGTGGCCGGGATTTCGACGTACGCGAGTCCCGATGTGCAGCTCCGTTATGCGGCCAAAGACGCCGTGGATATATCGCTCGCGATTCGACTCGCCGCGGAAAGATTGTTCGGCGTGGACCGTGTCCACGTGACGCTGCTGACGACGGCAGCGAGCCCCGGCGCGATTGCACCCACGAAGGCGAATCTCCAGAAAGTGTTCGCGCAGATAGCGGCACAAGCGAAGCCGCGCGATGTGCTTCTCGTGTATCTCGCGGGCCACGGAATCGCGTTGCATGGCCAGACCGATCTCTATGCCTACCTCACTGCTGACGCCCGGAGCGCCCGCACAGACGAACTCTCCGACCCCGCGCTTCGCGCTCAGTGGTCCGTCACCAGCGACGAATTGAGCGATTGGACGAACCGAATTCCCGCGTTGAAACAGGTTCTCATTCTCGATACCTGCGCGGCAGGCACGGCTGCCACGAGATTGATCGAGAAGCGGGACATTCCAGCCGACCAGGTGCGCGCGCTCGACCGGCTCAAGGACCGTACGGGTTTTCACGTGCTCATGGGCGCCGCGGCGGACCAATCCAGTTACGAGGCGAGCGAATTCGAGCAAGGCCTTTTGACGTACTCACTCCTGGAGGGGATGCGGAACGGCGCCGCGCTTCGCGAAGGAGAATTCCTCGACGTGAGCCTGTGGTTTCAACACGCCGCGGACGAGGTGCCGGAACTTGCGCAGGACGTTGGCGGAATCCAACGGCCCGTTGTGGCCGCTCCCTCGGGAACGAGCTTCGACGTGGGCGAAGTGGACGACGCAATCAAGCTGGCCATCCATCTCGCGACCGCGAAGCCGTTCCTCCTCCGGCCGCAATTGCTCGACCCGGAACAGGAGGACGACGAACTCAGCCTCAGCGCCGCACTGGCGAAGCGCCTGAACGATGAGAGTTACGTTACCACGCGCGACGCCGAAGCGCCTCTTCGCGCCGTGTATCTGGATTCCGGCGATTTGCCGGGTGCGATTCGCATCCTCGGAACCTACCAGGCGAAGGGCTCCGCTGTGTCCGTCACGATCGATCTGCGCCGGGACAAAGACAAACTGGACGAACTCCACATTCAAGGCACGAAAGAAGACGTGCCCGGCCTCGTCGAGCAAATGGTGGAAGCCATCGAAGATTCCATCGCGCAGCTCCGCCCCACGAACTAACCGAGCCGCCTCGCGATTTCGCGATCTGCTCGAATCATGCGAACATTGAGCTGCGGCCCGAGAGAGGGATAAGGCCCGGCCGCGCCTAGCGATGACACCCGAAGAAAAATGCCTGGAGGAATCCCGTCTCCGCACCGCCCACTGGAAGCGCTGGGGGCCCTATCTTTCCGAGCGGCAGTGGGGCACTGTGCGCGTGGATTGCAGCCCGCACGGCACGCCATGGGAATATTTTCCGTACGACCACGCCCGCTCGCGCGCGTGCCGCTGGGGCGAGGACGGGATTGCGGGCATCTCCGACCGCCGCCAGCACATTTGCTTCGCGGTGTCTCTCTGGAACGGGCGCGATCCGATTTTGAAAGAGCGCCTCTTCGGGGTGACCGGCGTGGCGAGTGTAACCATCATGAGGGGTGCGACATGAACTTCCAGGGGAAAGTGGCGCTCGTAGCAGGCGGGACCGGCGCTCTTGGCCGCGAAGTGGCCATGGCGTTTCTCGAATCCGGCGCTACAGTCGTCGTTACCTACCGCCGCGCCGAGGAATTCGAAGCTTTCGCGGCTGCGGTGCGGACCGCCGGCGCGCAAGCTCCGGCGGGCGTGTCGCTCGATGTCACAGATGTGGGAGCCGTGGAAGCGATGATCGCGTCGATCGTCGCGCAGCACGGGCGGCTCGACATTCTGGTGAATACCGTCGGCGGGTACGCGGGCGGCAAGAATATTTGGGAATCCAGCCCGGAGATGTACGCGCGAATGATGGGGCTGAATCTTCAAGCGGGCTTTGCGCTCGCCCGCGCAGCGGTGCCAGTCATGATTCGCCAGAATCGCGGTTGGATCGTCAACGTCGCCTCGAAGGCGGGCTTCGGCCATTCGCCCGGCGCCGCGCTCTACGCGGCGTCGAAAGCGGGCGCGCTGGCGCTGTTCGATTCGCTCGCCGACGAGGTCAAGCCGTACAGCATCAACGTCAATTCAATCGTTCCTTCGATCTTCGATAGCGCGGCGAATCGCAAGGATATGCCCGGCGCGGATTTCTCGAAATGGCCAAAGCCGGAAGAGATCGCCCGTGTCGTCCTGTTCCTGTGTTCAGAAGACGCTCGCGTAGTGCATGGTGCAGCGGTTCCCGTATACGGTCGCTCATAGAATCGCCTGCAGAATGCCCTAACTCAATTCACCGTCGTCAGGCCTTTACTCAGTCATTCCGAGCGTAGAGCTTGCCCGCCGAAGATTTGCGGGAGGGATCTCTCTGCTCTCCCCAGTCAAGCTAGTTTGTTGGGCTCGACCAGTTCAACGAGCAGCTTCTTGCCATCCGCCGCTGCGACGAGGAAAAAATTCACGCGTGTTCCGTCCGCGCCGCGCCGCGTGGCGGGGTAAATCGGATTCTGTCCGAACCGCGCGCGAAGAATCTCCGTCGCGCGATCGACGTCCGAAGTCTCGATCTCGACTTGCTGAATCCCTTCCCCAGATTTCTGGAGGAATCTCGCAATGGCGCCGTGGCCTCCCGGAGCCTTCGTCGTGAGGATGTCGAGCCGCACGCCTCCGCCAAAATGCAGCTCGAATTCCATGGCGTCCTGATCCGGCGGCACGTCGGCGAGCTTCGGCGTGCCGTTGGCCTTGCGGATGGCCTCGAAGTGCTCGGGCGTGACCGTGATTCCCACCGTCAGGCCCGGCGCGGAAGCATTGAGCAGGCGCGCAAGTTCCTCGTCTTCCGACCATAGGCGCAACACCGGCAGAACGCGCCGGCGTCCCTCCAGGAAAAAACTGTTTGCGGCTTGCTCTCGCCATTTGCCGGCCAGCGCGCCGGCTCCCAGCCGAACCGTGCTTTGAACACCCCGCTTGGAAAAAGAGGACGCGGCGATGGAAATTGCCAGCACGAGGCCGACCACGCACAGCGAGATGTAGTTGGGAACGTGCACCCAAGGCGCTGATAACATTTTCGCTCCCACGAAGACCAGGATCACCGCCACGCCGTGACCCACATATTCCAGCGGCAGAACCGCGAAAAGCGAGAACATCGCGCGCAGGCCAAGGATCGCACAAATGTTGGACGTATAGACGATGAAGGGATCGCGGGTCACGCCGAAGACGGCGGGAATGGAATCGAGCGCAAGAATAGCGTCCGCGGATTCCACCATCAGCAGCACCAGAAACAATTGCGTGATGCGCAGTGACCCGCCCTCGCGCACAAAGAAGTTTCCGCCCGCCCCGCCGCTTCCCGAAGCCAGATGCTTTTGCGCCCAGCGCACGAGCGGATTCCGGCCGGAGCGGGGCATTTGCCCCGTTCGCGCCAGCAACCGGATTCCAGCGACAACCAGGAACGCGCCGAAAACGTACAGCACCCAGCTGAATTCGCGAATCAGGGCCACGCCCGCGCCGACAAGCCCTCCGCGCAGGACGATCGCTCCGAGCACGCCCCAGAACAACACGCGATGCTGATAGCGCTCTTCGACGGCGAACGATTGAAACAAGAGGAGGATGACGACGAGGTTGTCCGTGCTGAGCGATTTTTCTATCAGGTATCCCGTGAAGAATTCGAGAGCCGGACCCCGGCCGTGGGAATGCAAAATCCACAGCCCGAAAGCCAGCGAGAGCCCGATCCAAAGCGCGCTCCACGCCGCGGCTTCTCCCAGCGACATGCGTCTGGGACGGCGTTGCGCCAGCCCCAGGTCAAGCGCAAGCAACACCAGGACGCAGGCGTTGAACCAAATCCAAAGTGTCCAGCTTCCCATTCAGGCGATTTTACCGGAAGCGTTGCGGGAAAAGAGAAGGTTCGCGAAGGCGGCCCCGCAACTGCCTCAGCGGAGCGCGAATTGAGGGCTATTGCCCCGGTTCCTGCATTACGGCATTGAGGTTACTCAACTCGACGCGTGTCGTTTCGCCCGCACGCACCTTGACATGGGCGTCCCACCTCAGCCGGACATCGCCTGCCTGCGCGGGAATGTTCAGCGTGCTGAGCCAGTAGTCGCCCGGAGGCACATTCGTCATCGTGCCGCGGCCGTCCAGATCGGAGTCGGCCTGCGCCGCCAGAAAATCGGTCTGCGCCAGGCGCAGTGTTTTGTTTTCCACGCGCTGGCGCCGCACGTACTTCAGGTGTTCCCAGGCCTGGGTTGCGTTGAAATCGGTCAATTCCACTTCCATGCCCTGCGTGCTATCGGGGTTGTCTTTGCAGAAGTGGTACACCGCGTCATGAAACTCCGCGACGAGCCGTTTGTATTTCTCCGGATTCTTTTGTCTGTCCTTCTCCTTGTATTTGGGCTTCGGGAATAGCGAACCCGGATAACCGGTATTGCGTCTGATGTACGCCGCGTAGAATTCCGGCACTCCCATCACGGCTTCCGGCGTAAGCCGCTTGATGAAATCCGAACCCGCGAGTTCGACGGTGTGATTCTGCTTCATCCAGGCCTTAAGTTCCGGCGATTCGGAGAGACCATCAATGAAGTCGTCCATCTTCGGCGCGGGATCCTGCGCCTCGACATCGCTGCGGATGTCGGACAGACTCTTGCGCAGAAGATAAAACGTCTGCGCCCGCACCGGCTGGGGCGTGCCGTCGGTTGGTGCGACGCGCGCCAAGAATTCAATCGATCCCGTTTGCGCCGCTTGGCCCGCTGCGGCTTGGAAACCCAGCGCCAGGAGCAGGAGCGTCGCTGGCGGGAGCACGCGCAGATTGATTTTCATGGGCCTCATCGTAGTCCCATTTGCATTCGTTGTTTCCACTGTTATTTGAGCATGTGCCCCAAACGACCACCGAGGCAGCACCATGATTGGAAGGGATTCGCAGTGGCGGCCGGAGGCTGTCCCGGCCAGCCCCGAGCACGGGGACCTTAACGGGAGGCTGCCATCGGCTTTTCGTTCTAAAGGAGGGGCCAGGATGGATTCTCAAAGAGGCTTCAGAAGAGGTGTGCTCGGCTCACAAAAGCCGGAAAGCGACCTCAATCGTAACCATTGTTGCGGCCGGCTTGCCGTTTGGGCCAAGCGCGGGCTTAAATTGCCACGTCTTCACAGCTTCCAAGGCTTTTTCGCCGAGACCCATGCCCGGATCCTTGACCACTTGAATGTTCGTCGCGTGCCCGTCTACGTTGACGATGGCTTGCACCACAACCGTGCCCATGAATTTCACCTTGCGGGCTTCTTCCGAATACTTCGGGTCGGGGCAGTACAGGCAAGAGGGAACGCCGTATCCACCTGTCCCTGCGTTATAGACCCCGCCACCGGTGCCGCCACCGGACCCGGGTCCCAACCCGCCGCCGGTGCCGCTGCCGATACCGCCCCCTGAACCGCTGCCGATTCCCCCTCCACTGCCGGGGCCGTTCGAGTCCGTGAGGATCTTAGCCAGCGGATCGCCGTAATTCGGCAAATTGGGGCTGGGCAGCTTCAGATCCGGGGGACCAATCAGAGTCGGAGTGGCCGTCAGCCTGGGATTTGGATTGCGAATCACTGCCATGGGCGGGGTCAATTGCATGGGCGCGAATTTTGGCAGTTTGCCCTTGCTCGCGGGTACCGGATTGCGCTCTCCGCCGCCACCGCCGCCATGGGCCACATTCTTGCCTGCGGGGATCTTCGCCGTATACGGAGAGATGTCGTCCGGCCCCACGTTGATCGCAATCACCGTGGGCGTTGGATTGGTGATTTTGCGGTAAATCGGCACGACCAGCAGCACGATCAGGCCGATGTGCACGGCCAGTGCCGCGATCTGCGACGGCCCAAATGCCTCGTCCCGGCTCCAGATGCTGCGCACGTTGACCGGCTGGCTGGTCACCTTAAGTGGCGGCAACTTCGGCGGCGCAATCGCGTCCCGCAGGTTCTGGTAGAACGTGCGGTACCATGGTTGCCAATCGACCGTCATCCCTTTGGCAATCTCACCCGAGAGCCGCTTCGGACGCGCCTTGAAATACTCCTTCAGGTTGTCGAGAAAACCAGCGCCAAACACGTCTTCCTTGAACGCCCCCCGGATATTGCGCGGCGCCTTCACGGGGCGCTCGGTCAGGAATTCTCTTACGTTGGAGACAAAACCGTCGGACAAGGCGCGGTCAGTTGCGCCAAACTTGGGTACACTTTCGCCAGCCGGCAGGACAACGGCCTTGGGTTTTCCCTCTTCCGGTCTGGGCGCGATGGAGAAACTGTCCATGAGAGTCCCTTCAGCCTCGGATGGAGAGTCCATCTTGGATTAGATTCGTACTTCCCCAAAAGGATGCCCCGTCCGCCAAAGCTGACATGGTCAACAAACCATTGTAACATACGATGTTTCAA
>DASPOJ010000153.1:0-26612 GCA_035626055.1 Candidatus Methylomirabilota bacterium
CTACCAGGCGTGGTGGACGGAGAAGCCGGTCCTGCACATCTTGCCGCACTGGAACTGGGCAGGGAAGGAAGGCCAGCCGATCAGCGTCTGGGTGCACGGCAATTGCGAGGAAGTGGAGTTGTGGCTGAATGGAGTGAGCCTTGGGCGAAAGGCGGTGACGCGCAGTTCACATCTCGAGTGGAGCGTGAACTATGCGCCGGGAGTCTTGCTGGCGCGAGGCTACAACGGCGGGAAAGTCGCCGCCGAGGCAAGGAATGAAACAGCGGGCGCAGCGGCGGCGATTCGTCTCGTGGCGGATCCCGCAAAAATCAACGCGGACGGCGAGGATGTCTCGATCGTGACGGTTTCGGTAGTGGACTCGCAGGGCAGAATGGTGCCGACCGCAGGCAACGGCGTGCAATTTGCGCTCGAGGGGCCCGGGAAAATCATCGGCGTCGGAAACGGCGATCCGAGTTGTCACGAGCCCGACAAGGCAAGCGCGCGAAGTGTGTTTGGCGGGCTCGCCCAAGTGATCGTGCAGTCCACGAAACAGAGCGGAGACCTCGTGCTGACGGCGGAATCGGACGGATTGACCGCGGCGCGCCTGACGATTGTGAGCACTGTTACCACGCCTCGGGCGGCCGTGGCGTAGCGGGCGCGAAGGGATCGAGCCAGAAAGACGGAAGGCCGGTCATGAGGGAAGGGGATCGTTCGCCGAGTCCCCCGCCGCTCGTTCAGAATGATCAGGAGTCACGCGGCGTCGGCGTTGGGTCTCGTCCTGCTGTTCTCCATCCGCTGAGATTGCATGTTTTCATCGACGATCTGATCGGCCATCTCTTCGAACAAATTCTCGCTGAATTCATCTGAATGCAGAGTTTGGCGTGTTTTTGCCTCTGCCAGAAACGTTTCGAGGAAGCCGATGAATTCGGCGGACCGCATCGCCGGAGAGCCCCAGCACGATTGGCCGTTTTTGACGGCAGGCAACCACCAGCATCCGGCTTCCACGGGATAGGAATAGAGCAGAGTCGCATTCGTCCCGATTAGCGAAGCCGTGAGCGGGCAAGAATTTCCATCCCGCAATCCAAATTCGCTGAGTACCAGGTCGAACGATTGCTTTGCGACGAGCGCTCTTGCCTCATGGGAGGAGGAACAAGTGTGGATCTCGCAAGCCCATTTGTTTAGCAGTTTCACTAACGATGAAGTACCCAGCGGACTCGAAGCAATCAGCAGTATGTTTGGAGATTCGGGCGCCATGATCTCCTCTCAGAATAGCAGAGTGCGCCCGGCGAAAAATCAAATCTGTGCAATATTGAACACTTTTAGTACTTTGAGTAACGAATTTTTGAATTTGAAACATTTCAGGAGCCGGCGAATCTTCAGCCTGCCTTCACGGCGGAATCGGCCCGTATTTGAACGCGCCTCGGCAATCCGCAGCGATAGGAAACTGGGCTTGTGCCGCTGTGGCACCTCCACTTTTTTGCAGGTGTTGTGAGCAAAGGGTTTGCGCAGGGACGTTGAACAACGGTTGAACACACATTAACACTGTTGTAATGAAACGAAACAGGGATTCGCGCAAGGGATTAGCGCCCAATCAGGTTGGGCTGCCCACAGCAAGTTCTGAGTTATTGAAACACCTTGAGACTGCCATGTGATTCCTTAGGGCAAGTCTGATTTTGGGCATGGTTGCGGCTTCGCACGCGGCCCGAGCTGCCGATTTTCCGGTTCCAAAGGGATGGAGCTTTTTCGTCAGAGAGTTTCAGTGAGGGGCATACTGCGCGTGAAGTGCGGAATCTAGTCTTTGGCGACGAGAACTTCCGGAGCAAAGCCCTGGAACAATCCCGACTCAATGACGCCGGTAATGGATTTGATTTCCTTTTCAAGATTGGCTTCGATGCTGGGGAAGCGGACATCGAGGATGAAATTGCCGGCTTCGGTGATGACGGGACCATCCTTGCCGGTGGCCTTGCGGAGAAGCGCTTCGGCGGCGCCGAGCGATTTAAGTGTCAATTCTACCAAGTGAATGGCGGCGGGGAAGACCTCAACCGGGACAGGGAACTTCTGGCCGAGCGCGGGCACCAGTTTCGAGGAATCCACCAGAATGTATCTGCGCGTCGCGCTGCGAAAGACCATCTTCTCCCGAAACATCGCGCCGCCGCGCCCTTCGAGGACGTTCCCTTTCGGGTCCACTTCGTCAGCGCCGTCGAAGGCCCAGTCGGGGCGGGCGGCGAGCAGAGTCGTCGTGGGAATGCCGAGTGTGGAGCAGGCGAGCTCGACTTCGGGGGACGTTGGGATGGCCAGGCATCCAAGCTTCTCGGCTTTGATTCTGGCGGCGAGGGCGAGGATGGCGACGAAGGAGGTCGAGCCGGAGCCGAAGCCGATGACCTCGCCGTGGCGAGCCTGTTGGGCGATGCGCTCGGCGATTTCCTGCTTGGCTTTGAGATTCGCGATGTCGCCGGACCAGGCAAGTTCGGCGGCGGTCTTGGAATGCCATTTGGCCATGCGATTCACCCCGCACCGAGAAAGTGCGAATTCAGTTCCAAAGAGATGCCCTGCAAGGATAGCAGGAGAGAGGTCTGCCGCTCACACGCTGTGGATATTGTAATACGAAAGGGGAGACTCGCTTCTGAAGTGTGGTCGATAGGCCAACATATTGAACACCCTGCCTGCAAGGAGAGGCGGACAGGCAACGAGATTAGTCTTGTTAAAGCAGCCCGTGGAATTTGAGAAGGAGCAGTGCGAGGCTTTAAGAACCTCCGGGCGGCGAAGGCTTTGACGCCGGAGGGGATGTTCCTTATTATCTTCACTCCCAACGATACGGGGGCGGAAACGCGAGGCGCATGCTGAATCAAACGATTTCTCACTACAAGATCATCGAGAAGTTGGGCGGCGGCGGGATGGGCGTCGTTTATAAAGCCGAGGATTCGCGGCTGGGACGCAACGTCGCGCTGAAATTTCTGCCCGAAGAGGTCGCGAAAGACAAACAGGCGCTGGAACGATTTCAGCGCGAAGCGCGCGCGGCATCGGCGCTGAACCATCCGAACATCTGCACGATCCACGACATCCAAGAGTATGAAGGGCGAGCCTTCCTTGTAATGGAGCTCATGGAAGGCGAGACGCTGACACACCTGATTGAGGGCAAGCCGCTGGAGACGGGCCGCTTGCTAGACATCGCGCTGGACATCGCCGAGGGCCTCGAAGCGGCGCACGCGAAAGGGATCATTCACCGCGACATCAAACCGGCGAATGTATTCGTGACCAGATTGGGCCACGCCAAGATTTTGGATTTCGGGCTGGCGAAGGTGGCGCCTTCTCCCGCTTCGCAAGCGACGGAATTGGGCAGCGAGACGGTGGGCATATCGGAAGTCCACTTGACGAGCCCGGGCAGCGCGGTGGGCACCATCGCCTACATGTCTCCCGAGCAGGCATTGGGGCGGGCGCTCGACGTGCGGAGCGACCTGTTCTCGTTTGGTGCGGTGCTCTACGAGATGGCGACGGGCGTGGCGCCGTTTAAGGGTGATACGTCGGCAGCGGTGTTCGACGGAATCCTGCACCGCGCGCCGGTCGCGCCGGTGCGGCTGAACTGGAGCGTGCCTGGCGAGCTCGAGCGAATCATCAACAAGGCGCTCGAGAAAGAGCGCGAGATGCGTTACCAGAGCGCGACGAAATTCCGGCAAGATCTCGACCGGCTGAAACGCGAAATGAGCTCGGGGAAATCCCCGGGGGCCGCGCAGGTGGAAAAGTCGCTGGCCGTGCTTTATTTCGAGAATTTGAGCGGCGCGAAGGAGGACGAGTATTTCCGCGATGGCATGACGGAAGATGTCATCACCGAGCTCTCGAAGATCAAGCTGCTGCGCGTGTTTCCGCGGGCGGCGGTGCTGGCCTATCGCGATCGCGCGGTGACCGGGCCGCAGGTGGGTAAGGAATTGAATGCAACCTACGTGCTGACGGGGACGCTGCGCCGCGCCGGGAATCGTCTCCGCATCACGGCGCAATTGGTGGATACGCAAATGGGCCACTCCGCGTGGGCGGAACGCTACGACCGGGAACTGAAGGATGTCTTCGAGGTTCAGGACGAAATCGCGCGGAACATTACGCAGGCGTTGCGGATCACACTTTCCCCGCAGGAAGAAAAAGCCATCGCGCGGAAGCCGACGGAGAACGCACAGGCGTACGACCTCTATTTGCGAGGACGCAGCTTCGCGCGGCGCGAGACCAAGCCGGATCTGACCTTCGCGCTCCAGATGTACGACGCGGCGATCGGAATGGACCCGCGATTCGCGCTGGTCTACGCGGGCATCGCCACCGCCTGCGGTGCGATGTACGAATGGCACGATCACGATTCGCGCTGGATCGAACGCGGCCTGGCGGCTTGCGAGCGCGCGCTGGCGATCGAACAGGAGTTGCCGGAGGCGCTGGTTGCGCGGGGCCGGATTCGCTACGAGCTGAGAAACTACGATGACGCGATCCGCGACGTCCAGTCCGCGCTGCGCAAGAAAGCGGACTGCGACGGCGCCTACAACGTCTTGGGAAGATCGCTCTTCAACTCGGATCGCTTCGAGGAGGCCGCTGATCTGGCCGAACGCGCGATCGAAGCCAATGGGAACGATTACAACATGTACATCCCGTTCACCAACAGCATGGAAAAACTGGGGAGAAAAGAAGCTTCGTATCAGTTGCGGCTGCGGGAGATTCAGGCGCTCGAACATCAACTCGAAGAAGTGCCCGAGGATGTGCGCGCCCGGATCCTGCTTGCGGGCGACCTGGTCCGAGTGAACCGGGCCGAGGAAGGTATTCGTGAATTGGAAAAGGCAATCATGCTGCGCCCGAACGATTCGAATATCCTCTATAACGCGGCTTGCACTTACGGCATCATCGGGAACAAGGCGGAAGCACTCAGACTTCTGAAGCAGGCCGAGGAAGCGGGATATTCAAACGTCTCGTGGGCCGCCCGCGATCCGGACCTCACCTGCCTGCACGACGATCCAGAATTCAAGAGCCTCATGGAGAAAGTCAGCCGCAAGGGTTGAACTCGCCTCGCCTCATTCTTGGCCAGATTGCTTCGGGCGAGGTGGCGCGCGCGGCGTAGCTGTGCGAAAATGAAGTTAAGGTGAATCTGCGATGAGCGAAATGTTGGCGCATGGCGTCAAGCTGGAGCGCCCCGAGGACGTCGGGAAATTCCTGGCGGACGAAGGCATCATTCTCACGCAGCTCGATAAGGTCGTGAATTGGGCGCGAAAGAACTCGATCTGGCCAATGGGTTTTGGCCTCGCCTGCTGCGCCATCGAGATGATGTCCATGGCGGCGGCGCGATTCGACATCGCGCGGTTCGGCGCCGAGGTGTTCCGGCCTTCGCCGAGGCAGGCCGATCTGATGATTGTGGCCGGGCGCGTCTCGCAGAAAATGGCGCCGGTCGTGAAGCAGCTCTACGACCAGATGCCGGAGCCCAAGTGGGTCATCTCCATGGGCGCGTGCGCGACGTCCGGCGGCGTATTCAATAACTACGCCATCGTGCAGGGCGTGAATCAGCTGATTCCCGTGGACGTTTACGTGCCGGGATGCCCGCCGCGGCCGGAAGCACTGCTCTACGCCATCTTGCAATTGCAGAAGAAGATTCAGAACGAACGCGGAAGTTTCAAGCGCGCGCTGAACATCGCCTGAGGATTCTCGAATCCCTGCTGAGACGTGTTGCGTCGGAGTGCGTCGATCTGACTGATTAAACTGGCTCGGCGGGAGCCTGCTTGCTGAAGACTTACGGCCCTCTTTTGTTGCGCTAGCTCGCAGGGAGGGGAAGTTCTATGACTTCGGCGTCACCGGCTTCGGATTGCAGCCTGCTGCCGGCGGCGGAGTGTTCGCGGCGGACATACCCCATGCCGATATTTCTGTCCAGCGCGAAGGAATACGCGGCGCTGGTCACATGCCCGGCTTCGGCGGCGCCTGACAGCAACCTACTCCCATTCGCCGGGAGATCCGCGCCATCGAAACGCAAACTTACGCGGCGGCGATTCACTTGACCGCGCGAACGAACTCGCTCGACAATTTCCTGCCCCGTGTAACATCCCTTCGTATAACTGATGTGCGAGTTCTCGAGGCCGGCTTCGTGAGGAATGACGCTTTCGCCGAAATCGTAGCCGAACCACGCCACTCCGGCTTCGAGTCGAAGCGAGTTAATGGCATCGAAGCCGATTGGTCCGCCGCCCGCGTGCGCGACCCCCGCGGCCAAAGCATTCCAGAGCGTGGGCAAATGTTCGCGCGGGACGAGCAGTTCCGCGCCGGCGTGGCGTCCGAAATTGCGTCGAACGAGTCGAGCGGTGATTCCGCCGATGGATATTTCTTGATGCGTGCGCTCGGCAAGGGAAGCGATGTCCACTTTCGACAGATGCTGCAAAACCTCGGCGGCGCGCGGGCCGGCCAAGGCGAGTGAGCCGACTGACGTGGATTCGTCGGCGAACACAACGTCGTCCATGATGATGAATTTCTCGATCGTTGCGGCGGTGGATTCGCGGACACTGGCGTGAGAGACGCCGACGATCAAATCGCCGAGCGCGAGCGTCTCAATCTCAGCCAGAATGTGCCCTTGGGGATTCAGCAGCAGGCCGATTGTGCCCTGGTCGGGCGCGAGGTCGCGGACGTTGCTGGTAAGAATGGCGTTGAGGTATCGGGCGCGATCGGGGCCGGTGAAGCGGAACATCGCATGAAAATTGGTGTCTGCCAGGACGACGGAATCGCGTGCAGCCCGATATTCGGCTCCGGAGTTCGTGAATCGCGCGGGAAGCTCGCAACCGAAATAGGTTCCGAGCGTGGCGCCGGCGGCGCGATGCAAGTCGAGCAGGGGATTCTCCACAGTCATGACGATTGCGGGCAGCCTCCCGATGCGCGGCGAAACGCCCGGTCCAGTCTAGCAGAACGCTTGTCGGCGGAGCTTCCGGCCATCATCTGATGCTATAGTTTTCGCGATGGGTTCACGATTGATCCACGAGACTCTCCCGGTGGGCATCTTGCAATGCAATTGCCATGTGCTGGGCGATGCCGAAACGCGCGAAGCTCTGGTGCTCGATCCGGGCGACGAGATCGAACGCATTCAGGAGATTCTGGCCCGGCACCAGCTAAAAGTTTGCGCGATTGTCAGCACGCATGCCCACATTGACCACGTCGGGGGAATCGCGAAGCTGGCTCGCGCGACCGGCGCCCCGGTGATGCTGCACGAAGCCGACATGCCGCTCTACCAGCATCTTGACGTGCAAGCCGCGTGGATTGGCATGCCGCCGCCCGAGATGGCCGCCGTCGACCAATTCTTGCGCGAGGGGGACTCGGTGCGCTGGGGCGCGTTCGAGGCGCGCGTGCTGCACACGCCGGGGCATAGTCCCGGGAGTGTCACGCTCTATCTGCCGGCGGAGCCAGTCATCGTCCATACGGGGCAGCCGCGCAGTGTGTCGATAGATCGGGCGGGCGATCGCGCGGCGGCGGCGGAGGCGTCGCGGCTGTTCGCGGGAGACACGCTCTTCGCGGGAAGTATCGGGCGAACCGATCTTTGGGGCGGGTCCTACGAGGGGATCCTCGCGTCGATTCGCGGAAAACTACTGCCGCTTCCCGACGACACAATCGTTTTCCCGGGGCACGGTCCTTCCACGACTATCGGGCGAGAGCGCGAGGCGAATCCCTTCCTACAACGCGGTTAACGGGTTATTGAGCGCGATCGCTGCCGTTGACGTCCCGGGAATCGCGCGCTACGCGCTCGGCGCGTAGTTCTTCCATGACGGTTTGAATTAGTTCCTTGGCCTTTCGCAACTCTCCGTTGACAATCTGAACGTCCAGGGCAGGCTGGTCGGGGTTGCGCGAGGAGTGGCAATAGACCGCGTGCTGGCCGATCAAGACCATCGCGTTCGTGAGGCGGTCCAGCGTGACGGCGAGGCGTCCGCGGTGGCGGCCCATCATCGTTTCGTAGTGGCTGAGCTCTTCCTTGTGGTCGTCGAATGCGGTCATCTCGTGTCTCCCCCTTAAGAGGCGCTGTCCGCCTATGCCCCGGCGGGTGCGCACCTCCCAAACTAACTCTGCCCGGGGTGCTGAGCAAGGGGCCGCGGACGGGGGCTGGGGGCGAGGACCGTGTTGCACGGATGGAACGCGGCGCGGCGCCCAAACTTTACTCGCCGTCTGCCCGCGAACATAATTCACTGGGCACTACGAACCGCTCTATGAGCGGTTCAAGGCGGGGGACCGGAGGGCGAGAGCCACTCCGTGGGGTTCGTCAAATCGGGTTTCCTGACCGCCGGAGATCAGCCCGAACTCATGTTCTTCCGCGTGGGCGGCGACGAAAACGGTCGTCGGAATCAGCGGCGCCTCTCTCGAACGGTTCCAGCGCGGGCGCCGGCGCCTCTCGCGTGAGGAGAAGGTGGATCTGGCGGGACTTTTGTTGAAGCGCCGGTTGGGAACCGGAGCGCTGCTCGATTCGGCGCACCTGCTGCTTCGAGATGAGGAACTTGGCTGCTTAGCCGAAGACCTCGGGCTCACGAAATGAGGAGATCATGAGACGCTCGGACTTGGTGCAGTCACCGGTGAAGGCGGCTGGCGTGCGCACGACGCAGATCATTTTCGGGGAGCGCCAACACTTATTGCGTGTCCTCGACTCACTGGAGAGTACGACTTTGGCCCCCGGCCGTTTGCAGCAGGAGCGGCGGCAGCTCGAGGATTTGATCCACGAGCGCACCAAGGAATTGAACCGAATCAACGACTCCTGGGACGAGAAAATCGGGTTGGTGCTGAGTTCGGATTCCAAAGCGGAGTTGCTCGAGAAGCTGGCTCGCGAGGCGCCGGATTCCGATTATTACTTGCTGCGGCTCATCAGCGAGCACCCGCGTGTCTCTTCGAAGACGCTGAGCCGGCTCGCCAAGCACCCGTACGGGGCGATCCGCGAGAACGTCGCGCGCCACCCGAACGCCGATCCGGCGACGCTGGCCTGGCTATCGCGCGACCGCAGCCAGCCGCTTTGGTATCTCGTCGCGTTCAACCCCAACACACCGTCCACGCTGAGGCGCAAACTGCAAGAGCGGCTCCGCAAACTCGGCCAGACTGGCACGAAGTAACGCGGCGCGAGGCGCCTCTGTGCGCCCTCGCTTTCCCGAACGGCTCAATCCTCCCATTTCGTCGTACCGGATCGCGCCCCTGCCCGCCCAGAACCCCGATTGCCATCTGGTTCGCAGCAGGAGTAGCAATCCCCTAAGAGACAAAATGGCTCTTTACAGCCCTGAGCAGCCTAGTATATTGGCTCTATCGAGGAGACAATGTTACCTCTTCAACTCCAGCCCGAAAGCCATGTCCCGCTGTACGTCCAATTGCGCGACCAATTGCGCTCTCTGGTTCATTCTGGCGACCTGAGACCAGGCGACCGCATTCCTGCCAGCCGCGAACTTGCCGCCCAACTCGGCGTCCACAGGACTACGGTGGCTAACGCCTACTCGGAACTCGAATCCGAGGGGCTGATCCAGGGGCACGTCGGGCGGGGAACTTATATTCGTGCGGCCTCGGAGTCCCTGAAATTTTCCCCGCCGCCGCCCGCTACGAACAATGGTGCCAGCGTCCGGTGGGAATCGCTCTTTGTGGAAGACCGCGGAGAAGACGGGCTGCACCGATTGTCTCAGCCCGCGCCGAAGGACAGCATCTCATTTGTGCTGGCGAGGCCGGACGACCGGCTGTTTCCCATGCACGAGCTGCGGGCGTGTCTCGACGCGGTTCTTCGGCGCGAAGGCTCTAGCGTCTTTCAACTTGGATCGACCGACGGCTATCCGACGTTGCGCCAGGAACTGCTCGAATTCCTGCGTGGCGAGGGTCTGGCGGCCCAGCAAGAGAATCTCCTAATCACGAACGGCTGTCAGCAGTCGCTGGATTTAATGGCCAAGGCATTTCTGCGTCCCGGCGACGCCATCGTTCTAGAAAACCCGACGTATCCCGGGGCGATCACAATCTGTGCGGGCGCGCGGACCCGCTGCCTTGCGGTGGCCGTGCGCACGGAGTGGGAGGCGCCGGGCGCGGAGGGAATCGACGTTGGCGCGCTGGAGGCCACGCTGGCGGCCAACCGCGTGAAGCTGATGATGGTCACGCCGGATTTTCACAATCCAACTGGGACGACGCTTTCTTCGGAGTCGCGGCGCAAGCTGCTCGAGCTGGCTTCGCGATACCAGGTGCCGATCGTCGAGGACCATATTTATGCGCGCCTGCATTTGCGCGGCGAGCAGGTGCCTTCGTTGAAGCAGCTCGACAGGTCGAATGTGGTCGTGCAGATTGACAGCTTCTCGAAGTTCGCGTTTCCCGGACTGCGTGTGGGATGGATGATCGCCCCGCCGAATGTGATCGAGCGCCTGCGCTGGATTAAACAGGCGACCGACCTGCATACGGGACAATTGGCGCAGGCCACGCTGGCCGAATTCACGCGGCGCGGGCTGCTGCTGAAACATCTCATTCGCATGCGGCGCGCTTATTTGGCGCGGCTCGAGGCGCTCGAAGAATCGCTCGAACGGGAGATGCCGGACGGTACGCGCTGGACCCACCCGCGCGGCGGCATGTGCGTGTGGCTCGAACTGCCCGCGGGCTTCGATGCGAGCGAGATGCTGATTCACGCCCGCGAGCGCGGCGTCAGCTTTGCGCCGGGACGCTATTTCTATTCTCAGGGCTACCGGCCGAACACGCTGCGACTGGGGTTCGCCGGAGTCGAGGAAAAGGAGATTTGCAAGGGCGTGGCGGCTTTGGCGGAAGTCCTGCGCGCCGAAATGCGCAAGCGGCATGGACGCGCGAGGCGGGTCGAAACGTCCCGGGTGGCGCTGGTATGATAGGCAATTGGCATTGGTGAAGGAGACAACAATGGCATCGAAGAATGGCAATGCGGCCGATCAGTGGCGCGTAAAAGTGGGCCTGGCGGAGATGCTGAAGGGTGGCGTCATCATGGACGTGACGTCCGCGGAGCAAGCCGTGCTCGCGGAGAAGGCGGGAGCGTGCGCCGTGATGGCGCTCGAACGCGTTCCGGCGGACATCCGCAAGGAAGGCGGCGTGGCCCGCATGGCTGCGCCGCGCATCATCCGCGAAATCATGGAGGCCGTGACGATTCCGGTCATGGCCAAAGTGCGGATCGGCCATTTTGCCGAAGCATCGGTGCTCGAAGCTCTGGAAGTGGACTTCATCGACGAGAGCGAAGTTCTGACGCCCGCCGATGAGGAGAATCACATATGGAAGCACGATTTCAAGGTGCCGTTCGTTTGCGGCGCGCGGAATCTCGGGGAGGCCTTGCGGCGAATCGCCGAAGGCGCGGCGATGATTCGCACGAAGGGCGAGGCGGGGTCGGGCAATATCGTCGAGGCTGTGCGCCACATGCGCACGATTGTCTCCGAGATGCGCCGGCTGACGACGCTGCGCGGAGACGAATTGGTGCACGTCTCGAAGGAACACGCGGCGCCGCTCGAACTGGTACGCGAGGTGGCGCGAACCGGCAAGCTGCCCGTGCCGAATTTCTCGGCGGGCGGAATCGCCACGCCGGCCGATGCCGCGCTGGTGCGTCACCTGGGGGCGGAGGCGGTGTTCGTGGGCTCGGGCATCTTCAAGTCCTCCGACCCCGAGAAGCGCGCCAAGGCTATCGTGAAGGCGACAACGCATTACCAGGATGCGAAGGCCGTGCTCGAAGCATCCGAGGAGTTGGGCGAGGCGATGAAAGGCCTCGACGTGCGCCAGATTGAGGAGAAGGATTTGCTTCAGACTCGCGGCTGGTAAGAAGGTGACTCGATGATTGCGGAGATTTTGCTTTTCCAAGGTATCGACGAACTGGACGCGCTCGTTCCCTTTGAGATTCTGCAAAATGCAAAGGCTGCGGGCGCACAAATCGATGCCAAGCTCGTTTCGCTTGAAGGTGACTCGGAAATTGTCGGATCTCATGGAATGCGCATGCTTCCCGAAGGAAGACTTGGCGCAGCCGGCAGACCGGATGTGCTGATCGTCCCGGGCGGTGGATGGAACAATCGCGCCGCGCGGGGCGCATGGGCGGAAGCGCAGAAAAGTGCGCTTCCGCATGCAATCGCCAAGTTTCACGAACAAGGAAGCGTCGTTGCCTCCGTCTGCACCGGAGCGATGCTTCTTGCGGTCGCCGGGTTGGTGAAGGGCAGACCGGCCACCACTCATTTCGAGGCCCTGACAGAGTTAAGAAGCGCAGGCGCGGAAATTGTGGATGCCCGCGTCGTCGATGACGGCGATCTGATTACTTCGGGCGGGGTTACGTCCGGACTCGAACTGGGTTTCTGGTTGGTGGAACGCTACGGGAGTGAAAGGCTCGCTCGCGGCATTGCAAAACAGATGGAGTACGAGCCGCGAGGAAAAGTTTGGCGGGCGCAAAGGCCGAGCCAGGGAGTTGGGGTGTGAGAATCGGCGTGCTTGCCGTGCAAGGCGATTACGAGGCGCACGGGCGCATGCTCGAACGTCTGCACGTGAAACCCGTGTGGGTGCGCCGCCGCGCCGACCTTGCCGGCGTGGACGGCGTGATCTTGCCCGGCGGCGAGAGCACGACCATGCTGAAATTCCTCGAGGAAGAGGGCTTGGAATCGGCGCTCAGCGAATTCGCGGCGGGCGGCGGAGCGATCCTCGGGACCTGCGCGGGAACGATTCTTCTCGCGCGCGAGGTGCGCCATCCCGAGCAGCATTCGATGGGATTGCTGGACGCGGAAGTGTCCCGCAACGCCTACGGCAGGCAAATCGCGAGCGAAGTGCGGCACGAACTGTGCTCCCTCAAGGACGCACCGATGGAGATGGTTTTTATTCGCGCGCCCATCATCGAGAGCGTTGGGCCGTCGGTGGAGGTTCTGGCAAGTTGCGGAGGGAAACCCGTACTTGTGCGGCAAGAAAATATTCTGGCCGCGACGTTTCATCCCGAGCTCACCGCGGACACCACCGTCCATGAATTGTTTCTGCGTATGGCGTCGTCCGCCGGACGGGAGGCGCCTGGCGTCCGCCAGGAGCGCCTTGAGCGCCACGCGCGCGCGGCAGCGGTCCGCGGGAAATCGGGCGCCTGACCGCACCGATGACTACTCCGCCGCCTCGCGTGCGCGTTCTTTTTGTGTGCATCGGCAATTCCTGCCGCAGCCCCATGGCTGAGGCCATCGCGCGGCACCTCTATCCGGACTTGATGGAGGTTTCCAGCGCGGGCTTGTCTGCGTTTGGGAGCGTCCAGCCCGAGACGCGCGCCGTGCTCAGCGAGCGCGGAATTCCCGCCGATGGGCTTGCCTCCAAACAACTCTCGAAGGAGAGTTTGCAGGAAGCCGATGTCGTCATTAACATGAGCGGCCGGTCGGGTGGGCTGCTGGCGGCCCAAGGCGGCCCGCGCATCGAGGATTGGGAGGTAGGCGACCCGTTTGGCTCCGGCCTTGACGTTTATCGTGAGATTTGCGATGAAATTGAGTTCCGGCTCGCGAACTTTGCCGAGGAACTGAAAAGTTTGCGGAAGTCCGAGCGAACGGCCGCGCCGCAGGCGGTGGGTCGAGCGCATCGGGAGAAGCGAGGGAATTGAGTGCTGCGCGATAAGACCAGCGCGTCCCGGGAAGACTATCTCAAGGCCATTTGGGATTTGGCGCACGAGCAGCACGAGCCGATCAGCGCGCGCTTGGCCGATGAACTGGGCGTGACCCCGCCCGCCGTGACCGCCGCGCTCAAGCGCATGACTCGCGACGGTCTGATTCGCGTCGAGCGCAATGGGCGCATCCTTCTGACCGGCAAGGGCCGCGCGCAGGCGTCGCGACTAGCTCTGCGGCATCAGCTCGCCGAGAAATTGCTCACGGAGGTGATCGGGCTCGATTGGACCCGCGCGCACGTCGAGGCGGAGCGCCTCGAACACGGCATATCGCCTGAGGTTGAGCGGCTCTTAATCCGGCGATTTGGCACGTCGGGTTCGTGCCCGCATGGCGTGCCCCTGGCCGGAGGGCTTGAACATCTTCTCCGCGCCGGAGCGGTTTCCCTCGCGGACGTGAGCGTCCCCAGCAAGGTGGAAATCGTTTCGGTATACGAGAAGGACGCGGACTTTCTGAAATTTCTGGATGGCTTGCGGCTTCGCCCGGGCGCGCGCGTCCGCGTACAGCGCCGCGAGTACGACGAGACGATGACGCTGCAAGTCGGAAACAGCCGCGTCCACCTCGGCAAACCGGCTACGACGCGCATCTGGGTGCGCGTGGCGCGATAATTTCTTTGCCGCGTGGGCGCCGGCCTCTGTACGAAATGTCAGAGGTTGTGTCAGGCACGGTTTACAGGGAAATGAGATACACACGAGGCTGTCATTCCGAGGGCGCTTTTTGCCCGGGGAATCTGGTTTTTCACTGTATTGTGGCTAAGAGCAGATTCCTCGCCCGCCGCTTGCGGAGAACGCTCGTGGTGAACTGCGGCGGGCCCGCCTGCCGGAAGTCGGGCTCGGAATGACACTCTCAACCCGCTTTTTCCGCAAACTGTTTTGCCGCGGAGGCGGGGATCACAGGATTCCGCAATAGAGAAGAAACCTGACAGGAGGTCTAAATGGCAAACGAAGCTGCAGCAGTGGATTTGCAATATCCAATCGGCAAGCTCGTGCGCAAGTCGGTTCTGACTCCCGAGGAGCGCCGCATCGCCATCGAGCAAATCGCCGAGGCGCCCGGCCGCCTCTGCATCGCCGTCGCCGGGTTGACGCCCGCGCAGCTCGATACGCCGTATCGTGAAGGCGGCTGGACCGTGCGCCAGGTCGTGCACCACCTGGCCGATAGCCACCTGAACTCATTCGTCCGGTTCAAGCTCGCTCTGACGGAGCAGGAGCCAACGATCAAGCCGTACGATCAGGACCTTTGGGCTCGGCTTCCGGACAGCGAGCTGCCCATCGAAATCTCGCTTTCGCTACTGACGGCCTTGCACCAGCGTTGGGTCGCGCTGCTGCAAAGCATGAAACCCGCGGATTTTGCGCGGAGGCTCAGGCATCCGGAGATGGGCGTTGTCACGCTGGATGGCAACGTGGGGATGTATTCCTGGCATTGCCGGCATCACGTGGCGCACATCACCGCGTTGCGCCAGCGCATGGGCTGGAACTAATTGACTCGCACGCCGCCCACGCTGGCTGCATCCGGTTATCGAGCGTAGAATTCGCCTTCACAATGATCAGCGCCATTCGCTATTACTGGGTTGCCGCGCGCGGCTACCGCTTTCGTCCCTGGGCCAGCCCGTACATTCGCTGGCGCATGGAGACCTTCTTCGGCGGCGATATGCACTCGCTTCGCGCGGGCGAATTCTTCCGCCTGATTTGGCGCGAACGAAAACGCCTGGAGCGCTTCCTCGCCTGGGCCGACCAGAATCGTCCGTGATGTCCCTACTGAGGCTCTAATGCCAGTGATTATCTCCATGCTGCGCGGTGTAAACGTTGGCGGCCACAACAAGATCAAGATGGACGCGCTGAAAGCGCTCTACCAATCCCTGAAATTCGAGCGACCGGAAACGTACGTCCAAAGTGGCAATGTCGTCTTCCGAACGAAGGAGAAGAGTATCGCCGCATTGACGAAGCGAATTCAGGACGGCATCGAACGCAAATTCGGCTTTCGGCCAGACGTTATTCTCCGCTCCACTTCCGAACTACGCGACGTAATCGCCAGGAATCCCTTCGCTAAGCGCCGCAGCCTTGATCCAAGCAGGCTGCTTGTCACATTCCTCGCTGCCGAACCTAGCGCCGCAGCCCGCACCAATCTCCTCAATATCGACATGGCTCCAGAGGAATTGCGAATCGATGGCCGCGATCTGTACGCCTATTACCCCAACGGTATAGCGCGACCCAAAGTCTCCTGGGCCACCATCGAGCGCACGCTGAAAGTCTCCGGCACCGGCCGCAACTGGAACACCGTCAACAAGTTGCTTGAAATCGCGGAGAAGCTAGAAGCCGAGAGGTGACATCGCAGTTTCGCTTAAGGGCCGGATCAGCTTTGGAATGGAGCCTTTATCGAGCGATTCGGAGTATTGTAAGGTTGTCGGTCTGCGGGCTCATAATCCAGGCGTTTATCGGGCTGCCGCTCCGCTCAATTGCTTGGAGGGAACGATGTCGAAGGCGATGGAAATTCGAGGGCACGGCGGACGGGTCAGAATTGAGGTCTACAAGTACGAGCGGCAGGAGACCTCAAATTTGGACGATTCGAACTGGGTAGTGACCCAGTGTACGGTCAACGTCGGCGAGTTTTCTTGCGTCCTCAATCTGTCCCTCGTCACCAGTGATTTCGTTCGGTTCGCGGCACAGCTTGAAGAAGGAGTCCGTTCACTCCAGGGATCCGCGGAATTCACTACGCTGGAAGAAGGTATCAGGCTCGAGGTTACGTTCACGAGTGCCGGCCATGCCCACTTGATCGGTCGTGCGAGGTCTCAAGTAGCTCTGGTTCCAGACCAGACCACGCTTTCATTCTCCTTTGAAACCGACCAATCGTTTCTCGCTCAGACCTTGCAGGAGCTAAAAGGAGTCATGGAGCAATTTCCCACTCGGAGGCCAAGCTCCCGTTAAGCCTGGTTGTCGAGAATTGCCGCGCCGCACTCCGGGGGCGTGGTTAACTTGCACAGCGCGGTATAATGAGGGTGTAAAAATGCGCCCCCGAGCGGCCGTGCGCCGCTCACCAAATGCAAGAACTCCGCATCTTTCAGAAAACTGAATCGCTCCACCAAGCCCGTTGGTGGGAGGCCGAGCCCCGCGGACGCGTTCATTGCTATCTTTGCCCGCGACATTGCCACATCGGTGAGGGACAAACCGGCTTCTGCTTCATTCGCGTGAATGAAGGCGGTAAGCTCTATTCACTGGGCTACGCAGCTCCCGCAGCGTTGCAAGTGGATCCCATCGAGAAAAAGCCGCTCAATCATTTTCTGCCCGGCACGCGCGTCTTCTCCATGGGCACGGCCGGGTGCAATATGGGTTGTTTCTTCTGCCAGAATTGGGACATCTCGAAATCGAAAGCGGATCAGGTGCGCTCGAATTTCGTTCCGCCGGAGGATGTCGTCACGCTCGCGCAGCGCCACGGCTGCCCATCCATTGCGTTCACCTACAACGAGCCGACGATCTGGGGCGAATACGTGGTGGACATTTGCCACGCCGCGCATGAAGCGGGGCTCTCGACCGTCATGGTCACGAACGGCTACGTGACGCGCGAAGCGTTCCACGATATCTACGATCACGTGGACGCGGCGAACGTGGACCTGAAAGCTTTCACCGAAGAGTTTTACGGCAAGACGACGCTCACGCACTTGCAGCCCGTGCTGGATATGCTGACGTGGCTAAAGAACGAAACGCAAGTCTGGTTCGAGATCACGAATTTAATAATCCCCACGCTGAATGACGATCCCGGCGAAACGCGCCGCCTTGCAGAATGGATTCTTGAGCATCTCGGCCCCGACGTGCCGCTGCACTTTACCGCCTTTCATCCCGATTTCAAATTGCGCGACAAACCGCCCACGCCGCCGGAAACATTGCATCGCGCGCGCACGATCGCACGAGAAGTCGGCTTGCATTACGTATACGAAGGCAACATCGTCACCGACGCAGGCAACACGATTTGCCCATCGTGCGGCGAAATCCTGATTCGCCGCTCCTGGCACGACGTCCAGACAAATCGCCTCCGCGAGGGCCATTGTCCGTCGTGCGGGCTCGCCATCCCCGGCCGGTGGAGCAATTCCCTCGCGCAGCCCGCAGGGAGAGCGAGCCTGCCCGCGCGACGATCCGTCCGCGATTACGACGATATGAACTTGTAGAGCGAGCGACCGGCGGCCGCTCGGGAGATCTTTATTTCGGCTTGAGCTTCAGTGCGCCCCTTTCTTTGTGCTCTTCGAGAAACGCGCGCAGTTTCTCCGCGGAATTCAGCAGGCGAATCCACTGCTCGTAATACAGTGTCACCGGAAACCGTCCCAGGCCGTACACGCTCACGCCGCCTTTTTCGCCGACTCTGAATTCCAATTCTCCCGAACGGCGCCCCGCTGTCAGGCTTTCCAACTCCGCCACGCGTTTCTTGAGTTCGTCATAGGATGGATCTGCCATAGCGCCTCCTGATAGCTGCTTCCTTGCCTGTCCGGATTGTAATGGAATCCGGGCTTTCCGTGTTCACGGAGCTGATATTGGCTCGGGTCCGTCTCACTCACCCGCATTCGATCCGGGCAGCGGCCCTTATCGGTAAGGCTTGTAGAACCTCGGCCCGACGCGCATGTTGTGATGCCAGGCAAGCGGAAACGCCCATGCGACCAGCATTCCCATCACGGCGTGTCCGACGGCAAGCGGCAAAATATTCCGCTGCCTCGCGAAGAGCCACGTCATCGCCATACCGCCAACAATCGTAAAGGGGACGAGCAAGGGATTGGGCCAGTGCATCAAGCCGAAGATCACGCCGGAGAGAATCGCGGCGGGCGCGATGCGCGATTCGTTTGTGGGGGCGAAGGCTCGGACCGCTAGGGGGCGGCCACGGTTCTTCGGGGCCACGCCGAACAACTCGAGCATCCGGTTCATCAACATGGAATTGATGGCGACTTGTTGCACCACGCAAAACGCGAAATAGTTGATGAGATTGCGCACCAGGCTGTAATGAGGCGGCGGAGTCAGCGGCGCGCGCCGCACCAGGCCGATGATGAGGACCACCGCCGCGAGCGCGCCCTGCACTACGGCAGCCTCGCGCGTGGCCGCAGGCAGCGTATCGCCGCGCATGCCGAGCGTCTTCGGCGTGTCGCGGTGCAGCAGAAAGCTCAAGAGCAACCACGCCGGAATCGCGAGGAATACCCAACGAGGCGTTCCGTCCACGCGCCAGATCGCCCACTGCACCAGCAGCGGAATTCCGATCACGTCGGCGAGGGAAAGCCAGCGCAAGAGGCGAGGTGTCATGGCACGGACTCCTGCGTCTTGGGCGCATTTGCGGCGACGCGGACGAACCACTCTCGCAGAATCTCTTCGGCGGGTTTCCCCAGCGGAGTGTAGGAGCCGGCTGTCGGGTCTCCGGCGCGCCCGTTCGATGGCCAATTCCACCAGAACATTCCGCGGAACCACGCGCGGCCTGAGAAGGCACGGAACGTCGCTTCGTAGGCAGCGGCCTGTTCTTCCGGACTCGTGCCGCGGGAATCGTCCTCGGACCACGGCTCGCTCGCTGCGCCGCGCAGGCTGGGATAGCCGATTTCGGTGAAGAGAATCGGCTTGTGCCAACGCGCGGACACCACGCCCATTTCGTCCGCCAAATGATCCGCGCCGGGCAAGAGCTGGCTCGCCGTTGGTGGCGCGTCCGAGAGGTCCTGCGACGCATCGAGCAGCGGATAGTAGTTGTCCACGCCGATGTAATCGAGCGCGTCCCAGAAGCGAATGGAATCGAATTCCGCTCCCCAAGCCGCCGCGTAGGTTATCGGTCCGTGGTACACGCGCCGCACGTCGGCGACGAGCCCGCGCCACGCGCCAACGTCAGAGCTGACGCCGCCCAGTGCCGTGCCGATCACAAACAAATCGAAATGATCGCGCTCGGCCAGCAAGGCGTAATGCAGCAGAAATTCACGGTAGGATCGAAACCACGCCGCGCGCGCGTCGTCGTCGACGAATAGGATCTCGCCAGCGGACCGGTCGCGGCCCACCCGGAGTTGCGGTTTCAGCATGACTTTCATGCCCAGCGCGTGTGCGGCCCACAACGCCTGGCCGAGATCTTCGTCAGTCTCTTCCGAATCGGCGTAATCGATTTGATTGTCGCCCGTGCGCGCCTCGGCGTAGGCCACGAGCGCGATCGCGTTCGCTCCGAGGTCGTGAATGTCGTGGAGTTGCGCAGCGGCTTCGTCGGAAGCGTATCCGCCGCCGTTGCCGCTCCAGCCTTCGTGAGTGAAGCTGACGCCGCGGAAAAAGAAGTCAGGCCAAATCCCGGGCGCTTCACTCTCTCGCGGCATCGGCATGGGCATGGTCATCGGCATCGGCATGGCCATGGGCATCCGCATCGAGCTACCGGCTGAACTCGGCGTCGCAGCCGTGGGCATTCCCGCCTGGTAAGCGTAGAGCCACAATTCCCATCTGCGCTCGAGCTCTTGCGGAGTGGTGCCTAGCGACGCAGCCAGATTGGCAGCCGTGGGATCGCTCGTTTTCGAGCGGTACAGCCGGCGGACAGTCTCAACTCCCCCTTGGTCCGCTATGGATGCAATCCAGGCCCCGCCCATCGGCTCGCGGATCAAAGGAGAAATCACACCGTCGAGCTGCGGGTTCAAAAGTTGAACGAGCGATCGGTGGCCGGTGTTGCGGTCGAGCATAGCTGCGGCCTCGGAAACGTCTCCGCCGTCCCACTCTCCCGCGAGCCAACGCGCGGTCCATCTGTCCAATCGCTCGCTGGACGGAACGCCCCACAGCGCGTGAAGCAGCGCCTGCGCGTCGGCCGCAGGGTCCACTTGCTGAATCGAACCGCCGAGCACCGCGCGGACCGTGATTCCATTCACGGTGTTCGCGTGCCTGGAGCCGGTGGCCGCCGTCATGGATGGGAAATCGGGGTAGATAATTACGCGGAGTCGCACTTTGCCCGCAGAAATGTGCAGCCTGCCGGCCATATCGTTGAGCAGTGTTTCCCGGGCGGCGACGAAGTCGCTGATCTGCTCGGTGGTGAATGCGCCGGGAGGAGAAAGAACCTCGTAGTGGGCGGAGTCCACGCGCGACATCGTGCGCTCCCCATACCAGCGCCGAAGCGCCTGCGAGTTGAGCAGCGCGATGAGCAGCAGAACTCCCGCGAATACGCTCGTGACACTTTGCCCGGCGGGCCATGGCGCGGAGATAGTCGCTTCGCCGGGCCGTTTCCATGCCAGCCCGATCAGAATGAGCAGCAGGCACACGCCCGCTGGCAGCGCCAGCCACTCCAGCGCATGAAATCCCAAAAAGCGGGCGGCAGATGACACATGAAATGCACCCGCGAGCACGAGAGCCATGGAGAGCCAAACGAGCAGTAGCGCGATCACCAGAGGTGTCCGCTTCCAGGTGGCGCGCGCAGCCTCAATCAGCGGTCCGGCGATTGGCCGCGCCGCGACGCCCAGGGCCAGGCTGAGTCCGATCGTGAGAAAAATCCAAAGCAGCGGCGAAACGCCCCAAACGAACCGGGGTGGGATGAATCGCCGAATCAGTGGGGCGGGCGTCCGGCCGACAAGCGTCCACTCCAGCAAGATCAGCAACATGGCCCAAAGCGCGGAGAATTCGAGCGCGACACGCGCAATCAACGGCCGGATGCGGTGGCCGGCCACTGCCATGCCTGCAATTAGAAGCAGAAGCAGAAAGAGAGGGAGCGTCGAAAAAAAGGCCGCGCTTGGAATCGTTCGATAGCCGGTCGTCGCAATCATCACGCCGAAGGGCGTGAGGCGCCATGCCAGCACACGCGACCCTGCCCAGGGGCCGAGAAACACGGCAACCGCCGCGCGATCGAGCGCAAGCGCGCACCAGTAACCGCAATATGCGAGCGCGAGCCAGCTCCCGGGGGCGAGGAGCCATCGCCGAAGCCTGTCTAACCACACGTGCCGTCTCTCGCCTTCATCGTTTTCCTAAGTTTAGTTGATTTGCGCGGCCTGAACTACGTTTTTGCGGGGCGCACGGCTGCAAGCCGGTTGAGCGCGCCGCGAATCTCCGCTTCTGCAGGGGCCGGCGCAGCGCAGAAACTCATTTTCCACCCTGCAATTTGTGAAGCGCGCTCAGTGCCTCCGCATTGGTGGGATCGGTTTCGAGGCCCGCCGTGTATTCTCGCACGGCTTCGGCGGTTCGCCCCGTGGCCGCGTCGATGGCGCCCAGTGCGAAATGGCCGTGACTATCGAAGGGATTGTATTTCACCGCCAGCCGAAAGGATTGCTCGGCTTGCGCAAGTTGCTTCCAGTCCCGGTAGAGGTCGCCCAAACCGTCGTAAGCTTCCGGCACCGGGTCATCGCGCACGGCGGCCACAAATTGAGTCTGTGCGTCCTGCCACCGCCCTTGATGGTAGAGAAATTGCCCATACGAAGAATGGGCGTTCGAGGCATACGGTGCGAGCGTCACGGCCAGCCGGTACTGCCAATCGGCTTCAACGTCCCGGTGGATGGATTCCAACATTTGGGCGTAGAACAGGTGCGCGTCCATCTCATCGGGGCGAATCCGGATCGCGCGCTCGAAGAATTCCTGCGATTCAAAGTAGCGTCCTTGTTTCTCGCGCAACAGGCCAAAGTTGATGAGCGTGAAGACGTTTCGCGGCCCCGCCGCGAGTGCTTGAATCCATTCGCGCTCGGCGGCCGCCTGGTCGCCGGTATTGAAGTAAACCGTGCCGAGGTTCAAGCGGATCGCGCCGGAATCGGGATTTGTCGCGAGCGTCTTGAGGTACAGCGCCTGATCGCTCCTCCAGTCGCGATTGCGCCGAACGGTTGCGATGCCGCCCGCCAGACCGGCGACTCCCACGGCGAGGGCTAGCGTCGCGCGCGCAAGTACCGGAATCCGCGCGTTGGCGCGGATGCGGCCGACGGCCCAGCCGACAAGCCAGCAGAATCCGGCCGAAGGCAAATAGAGGTAGCGTTCGGCAAAGACGCTGGCGGGCATCCAGCGCGCGTTGAGGACGGGAGCGAGCGTCGCGCCCATCCACAGCAAAAAGAATGCCGGCGTCCGCGCATTCTTCCAGAGCCAGAGGAATGCGGCCCCGCAGAGAATGATTCCGCCGAGGCCGAGGAGAACGCGAGGGTCTGAAATCTGGCTGCTCTCATAGAAAACGTAAAATGCCGAAAGGTGCGCCGGCCAGATGAGTTTACGGAGATATTGGCCTGCGAGCGCGATCGCGGAAAGCACGATCTCTTTTCGCGTAAGCCCGAGTCGTGAAAGAACCACCGCCAGACCCCCGAGAAAGAAGAGTCGAATCAAGAGGTACAGCCCCGCGAGCCCCCAGAGCGGCAGATACCGGGACGCCTTCTCGCGAATCGATGTGGCTTCGCGGTCATCGCGGAAGAAGTGCTCGTAAACGGTCGCCAGCGCGGGCAAAGTCAGCGCCTGCTCCTTGGAAAGCAGCGCCAGCACGAAGACGCCCGCCATCGCCAACCGGCGAGGAAATTTCGGCCGGGGATGCGCTTCGCGGGGTCTCGCGGAGAGATTCAGATAGAGCGAAAATGTGAGCAGGTAAAATGCGGCCAACTCGAGATCGGTGACGCCCGCAATCCACGCCACGGATTCCGTATGAATCGGATGCAACGCGAACATTCCCGCCGCCACAAACGCGGCGAACCGGTCGCCCAGCATCCGCTGAGCCACCCAAAACACCAGACATACGACCCAGGCGTTCAACGCGATGTTCACCAGGTGATAGCCGAAGGGCACCGGACCGAACAGTTGGTAGCAGATCAGGTAGCCGAAGGTCATCATCGGCCGGTAGTAATTCGTGACCCCTTGCGCGCCCTGAAAAGACCAGACCGTCGTCGTGAAGATTTGTCGCAGATGATGGAAGCTGTGGACGTACGGATTGCCCACGACCTGAAAATTGTCATCGTAGACGAAGCCGTTCAAAAGCGTGTTGAGGTAGGGAATTGTGGCGAGCAGGGAAAGGATTGCGAACGCCGGAGCGTTGGCGCGCAGGCCCGACTGAAGGCTAGCCTCCGGCGATTTCTTCCAGCGCATTGCCCCATGCTACCGAAGCGGCCAGGAGGAAATCCAGCTTCCTGCGCCCCGCTCCTACCGAACTCCACAACCGTTACTCTGCGGCCTCTTCTGCTGCAGGCCTTCCATCCGAGACGCGCGGTTCGTGCTAGAATTCGGCAGATTGCTTGCAATTCCGGCGAGCAGCAGGAAGGCCCAGCGATGATCGGCGCCCAGATCGGCCACTACAAGATCATTGAGGAGATCGGCCGCGGCGGGATGGGTGTCGTCTACAAGGGAATGGATGTTTCCCTGGAGCGTTTCGTCGCCATCAAGGTGCTCTCCGAAGATCTCGCCTCAGACCAAGCCCTGATGGAGCGCTTCCACACGGAAGCCAAGGCGCAAGCGCGCCTGAGCCACGCGAACATCGCAACGCTGCACGCTTTCGAGCAGGTGGGAAGAACCTGCATGATCGTCATGGAATACCTCGAGGGGGAAACCTTCGAGCAGATGATCGAGCGGCGCGGCCCGATTCCCTGGGAGGAGGCGGTGCCGCTGTTCAAGCAGAGCCTGCTTGGAATTGGACACGCGCATCGTGCCGGCATCATTCACCGCGACATCAAGCCGAGCAACATCATGGTGGCGCGCGGCGGCATTGTGAAAGTGATGGACTTCGGCATCGCCAAGGTCATGGGCAATCAGCGTATGACGCGCACCGGGACGCGCATGGGCACGCTTGCCTACATGTCTCCCGAGCAGATTCAGAATCTGCCGGTGGACGTTCGCTCGGACATCTACAGCCTGGGCGTCACCCTCTACCATCTCCTCTCCGGACATGTTCCCTTTGAGGCCGATAGCGAATTCAAGGTGATGAGCGATCACGTCACGACTCCGCCCCCTTCGCCGACCCGCTTCTATCCCTACATTCCCGACGGCATCGTGGGCGCGGACCTCAAAGCCCTTGCAAAGAATGCGCAGGATCGATTCCAGTCCTGCGAGGAGTTCGGCGCGGCGCTGGAAAGGCCCGGCGCGATCGCGGCAACTCAGCCCCAGGTGCCGCAAGTCATTTATGCTCCGCCGCACGTATCCGCGCCGCCGCAGTTTTCGACGCCGCCCCAGTTCCCGACGGTGCCGCAGGTCGCGCCGCAAGTCGCACCGCAGGTTCCTCCCGCGCCTCGCGTGGTTCCTGTCGTCGCGACGCCTCTGCCGCCGACTGCGGTGAAGACGCAACCTCCGTCGCGGCCCGCATGGCTCTTTGCCGTCATCGGCGGCGCGTTCGCGGTGATCGTTCTTGGAGTCGTATTGATCGTGGTTGGCAACATGAAGGGCTGGTTTACGGTCCACAACAACGAGGGCGGAAGCGGTTCAGGCGGCGGCTCCGCTTACGGCAATGCCGGCGGAACCTCAAGCACCAGCACGACCAGCGGCAGCTCGGCCGCCCAGGGCGGCAGCGCGTCGGAGGAGGGCGGCAGCGGTACGGCCTCCACAGGCGACAACGGCCTACCCACCGGGGTCGCCGGAGCGGCCACTAGCAGCTCCGGCGGCAGCACTGGGGCGGCGTCCGCCTCCGAGGCAGGGCCGGTCTTTGTCCCGTGGCACATTCTCAGGCCGGATAGCGGGAGCATCTACGACATCGCGTTTAGCCCGGATGGCACAAGGTTGGCCTCGGCCGACAACGATTCCACCGTGAAGCTATGGTCGGCATCGACTGGGGAATTGCTCCTAACACTCGCGAAACATTCGAAGCCGGTGTTCGGAGTCGCGTTCAATCCGGACGGAAGCCGGCTGGCGAGCGTGTCGCTCGACAATAATCTGTATGTCTGGGACGCCTCCACGGGAGACCGTGTGCTGAGTGCGCCCACGCAGTTTGGACTGTGGACAGTTGCCTATAGCAAGGACGGAAGGTTTCTCGCCGCTGCGGGCGACACGACCGAAGTGGACGTCTGGAACGTTACGACCCAAGCCTTCACCGCCACCCTGCACACGACGGGAAAGAGTATTTCCCGCGTCGATTTCAGCCCCGATGGAAACCTTCTCGTGGCTGGGGGCGATGACGGCCTTGTCCGCGTGTGGGATGTTACAAAGGGCACTAAATTCGAGGACATGAAGGGCCTTCTCGGTCACATTGGCACGTCGCGATTCAGTCCCGGCGGAAAATACGTGGTCAGCGCCGACACGCAGGGCGTGATTATGCTCTGGGCGGTGCAGGGCGGGACACAGTCGTCCCTTCGCACCTATACGAGCGACGACAACAGCGCGATCAATGACGTCATCTTCACGCCCGACGGCAAATATTTGATTTCGGCGCACGCCTCGCATGTGATTCGTATCTGGAACATTCAGAGCGGGAGCGTCGTGCGCACCTTGAGTGGGCACACAGACGCAGTCAACGGCCTGTCCATCACTCATGACGGCCGAATTCTCGCCTCTTCGAGCGGCGACGGCACAATTCGCCTCTGGCAATTGTCCTCAGGGCAGTGAGGCTGCTTCGCACCGTGCCGCTTGCTTAACAGTTTGCGGAAGAACTCAGAATGTCGTCATTATGAGGTCCTGCGGTGCGGAACCGAGGAATCTCTCTTTTCTTGGATTCTATGCGAAGAGAAATTCCTCGCTTCGCCTGTCTGCTGGCAGGCTGGCTCGGAATGTCACCCTAGCCCGTTTTTTCCGCAAACTTTTGACTGCCGTTTCTCGGGCGGCTTTCGTGTGAGCGGTTCGTGCTAGAATGCGCGGCAGTCTCTAAGGAGCGGGAAATTCGCTTCGCAGCCCGGCCATGATTGGTTCTCGCATAGGCAACTATAAGATTTTGGAGGAGCTCGGCCGCGGCGGGATGGGTGTAGTTTACAAGGCCCTGGATACCGGCCTGGATCGCTTCGTGGCGATCAAGATTCTCGCCGACCACCTCACTTCAAAGCCCGAGCTGCTCGATCGCTTCCGCACGGAAGCCAAGGCGCAGGCGCGCCTCAACCACACCAATATCGCCACGCTGCACTCCTTCGAGCAGGCCGGCGGACGCTGGATGATCGTCATGGAATATCTCGAGGGTGTGACGTTCGAGCAGATGATCGAACGCCGCGGCCCGATTCCC
>DASPOJ010000154.1:0-11380 GCA_035626055.1 Candidatus Methylomirabilota bacterium
GTGAACAACTCCTATCTTTGGATCCTGACCGGAATCATGTTCCGCTTGCCGCAACTCGCCCGGATGCCTCAGCCCGTTCCTGTTTCAAAGGGTTCGCGGATGCCCATGCGTTTCGGGACGGTCAGCGGAAGCCGGTGAGGCTCGCGTCCGCACGCGCCGGGCACCTCGCCGATTGCCGGCGCCGTTCCTTGACTCACGCATTATGACGCAGCACCGGATAGCGGTTGTTTCGCCGTTTCTCGACAAGCGCCACGGCACCGAGCGCGCCATAGTTGAATGCATTTCTCGTCTTGCCGGCGACTACGAATTTCACATCTACAGCAATCGCGTCGAAGACTTGGACCTTACCCGGATTGTTTGGCATCGAGTGCCCGCCTTGCCTGGTCCGCATCTGTTTGCGTTCCTGTGGTGGTGCGTCGCCAATACATTCTGGCGCTGGCGCGACCGCCGGTTCCGTCATCTCGCCCCCGAGATTGTTTTCTCACCGGGTGTCAACTGCCTGGATGCGGATGCGATCGTTGTGCACATCGTGTTCCGCGAATTCTACCGCTTAATGCGCGAGGAGCTGCGTTTGCGTCGCGTGCCCTTCTGGAGTTGGCCGCGCGCGATTCATCGCAGGTTGTACTACAGGCTCATCATCGCATTGGAGCGCCGCGTCTACTCCAATCCGCGCGTGCGTCTTGCCGCAGTCTCGCAATTTACCGCGGCGCAGTTGCATTCTTGTTTCGCCCGTTCGGATGTCGCCGTCATCCCCAACGCCATAGACCACGAATTGTTTTACCCGGGCGTGCGTCTTTCGCGGCGCGCCGCAGAGCGCGCAAAGTTCCACTACTCGGACAGTGATCTTGTGCTGCTCCTGATGGGCAACGATTGGAAGAAGAAGGGCCTTCGCTACCTGTTGGAAGCCACGGCGCTTTGTGAGGATCCCTCGCTTCGGCTCTTGATCGTGGGCAGCGATGACCAGCGGCCTTACCGTCTTCTCGCGGAAACGCTGGGAGTTTACGACCGGCTTCGTTTTTCCGATGTCTCCGCGGACGTTATGCAGTTCTATGCAGCGGCGGACGCCTACGTTGGGCCTTCCATCGAGGATTCATTCGGACTTCCGACTGCGGAGTGCATGGCGTGTGGACTGCCGGTCATCACGTCCCGCAATACGGGGGTCTCGGGATTCGTCTCGCACGAAAAGGACGGTTTTGTTCTCGAGGATCCCACCGATGCGAAGGCCTTGGCTGCGATCATTCAGGCGCTGTCCTCTGATTCGGAGCTCCGCCAGCGCATCGGCGACGCTGCGGCGCGCGCATCCCGGATTTTGACATGGGAGAACAACGCGGCCTCCATTCGTGAGTGGCTTGAGCAGACCCGACGCCGCAGGCTACATGAATGATCATAGGACTCTTCCCTGATTTGCTGTCGGCGGGTGGCGTGCAGCGTGCCGGACGCCACGTCGCTTCTGTTCTTGCGCGGTATGCCGGGGAGCGCGGCTGGCCGACCCGGTTCCTCAGCTTGAATGATCCGCCCGGCCGGCAAATCTTCTCACTCGCTGGTGCTCAATACCCGATTCAAGGTTACGGGCGTCAAAAGGCCCGGTTTGTTCTGGACGCCTGGCGCGCCGCCGGCTCGGCGCAATTGGTCGTGGCGCTCCATGTGAACCTCGCCCCGATTTCAGCAATGATGAAGTGGCGCGCACCGCGGCTGCGATCCGTCATCTTCGGCCATGGCGTTGAGGTGTGGTCGCCACTCCGCGTGGTGCGCCGCCGCGCGCTCGCCGGAGCGGACCGCGTGGCTGCCCCGAGCGTGGACACGCTGGATCATTTGGCATTGCAGCAAGGCGTGCCGCGCAACAAACTGGTTCGGCTGCCCTGGGGATTGGACCCCGATTGGGAGGAACGTCTCCCCACGTCGAGCACCCTATCCCCGCCGGACGGATATCCCACGGGCCGTGTAATTCTCTCAGTGGGCCGCTGGTCGGTGGCGGAACGCTACAAGGGCCTCGATCATCTGATTTCCGTTCTTCCGCGCCTCCTCTCTTCAGCGCCGGATCTTTCGCTAGTTGCCATCGGAGATGGAGACGACCGGCCGCGCCTCGAGTCCCTCGCCGCCAATCGTGGTGTGTCCGCTCGCGTCCGCTTCCTGACGCGCGTCACGCAGAACGAACTGATGTCCAGTTATGCCCATTGCACGCTATTCGCGTTGCCCAGCCGTGGCGAAGGCTTTGGTTTCGTATTTCTTGAGGCCATGGCCTGCGGCAAACCCGTAATCGGCGGCGCGCATGGCGGCACGCCTGAAGTGATCGAAAACGGGGCCTCAGGCATTTTGGTTCCGCACGCGGATCTGGATGCCTTGCAGCGGGCCATCGAGTCCCTGCTCTCAGACCCTGCTTTGGCCGCGCGGATGGGCGAGCGGGGGCGCGCCCGCGTTCAGCAGGAGTATCGCTTTAGCGCATTCGCTGCTCGTCTGCACCAGTTGCTCGACGATGTGATGGCTATAATTCAGCCGTGAATACGGCCACTGCTGCCATGGTCGTGGGCAGCGAGTCATTTCACCCGCATGCGCATCTTGAGTGTCACCCAGTCCTACTACCCCTTTCTTGAAAAGGGAGGCCCTTCTGTAAAAGTCCGCGCGATAGCGCGAGGCTTGGCGGCGCGGGGCCACCAGGTCACGGTTCTGACGGCCGATCTCGGTCTGGATGAAGCAGCGCGGCAGCGTATCGGCGCCATTCGCGAGCCATGGGGTTGGCGCGCGCGAGAAGACGCTGTTGACACGATTTATCTCCCCGTCTTGGGCCGCTATCGCGCGATTACGTGGAATCGCGGCGCCTATCGCTGGTGCCGCAAGAATTCCTCCGCCTTCGACATCGTTCACATTTACGGTCTGTACGATTTGCTAGGTCCTGTCACTGCCCACGTTCGATACCACGAAGGGCTGCCCTATGTCGTCGAACCCATGGGTATGTTTCAGCCCATCGTGCGCAACATCCCGCTGAAGCGGTTGTATCACCGGCTCTTTGGGGACCGGGTGCTTCAAGAAGCGCGAAGCGTAGTGGCCACTTCGGAGCAGGAACGCTCGGAATTGGCGGCGGGAGGAATTCCTTGTTCCAAAATAGTCGTACGCCGAAACGGCATCGATGTGCCGAGTCGTCTGCCGGAACCGGGGGAGTTCCGTAAGCGATTAGACATCACAATAGATGTTAAACTGGTTCTATTCTTGGG
The DNA here is from genome assembly GCA_035626055.1 of Candidatus Methylomirabilota bacterium. GTDB lineage: Bacteria > Acidobacteriota > Terriglobia > Acidiferrales > UBA7541 > DASPOJ01. The sequence goes on from DASPOJ010000154.1 coordinate 3,210, forward strand.
GCGTCTGGTACAAAAGAAGTGCCCTGAGCTTGCCATAGAGGCGTTCGCCGATTGGCGCATGGAAACCGGCGATAAGAGGCCTGCGATCCTCGTCCTGGCGGGCCCTGAAGAGGAAAGCGGATATGTGCGCCATCTCGAAGCGCTTGCAAACAAGCTCGGGTTGCGCGGAAGAGTATTGTTTCCTGGTGCTCTCTACGAGCATGCGAAATGGGCTGCCTACCGGGATGCGGACGTATTTGTGCTGCCGTCGCAGAACGAGAATTTTGGAAACACAGCCGGCGAATCCGTGGCCTGTGGAACGCCCGTGGTGGTAACGGACCGCTGTGGGATTGCTCCATTGGTGGAGGGCCGCGCAGGATTAGCAGTTCCCTTCGAGCGTCGCGCTTTCAGCGCCGCTCTTGGGAGGCTTCTGGATGACGACCCGTTGCGTTCCCGGCTGCGTGCCGGCTGCGCGGAGGTCGCGCTCTCCCTAACATGGGAAGAGCCGCTGGCCGAGACGGAATCGTTGTACTCGTTCATTCTCGCGGAGGGGCGCCGCGAATGAAACAGCATCGGCTTTTCCAATTCTTCTGGTATGCCACGGATGTCGTTCTCGTTGTCTCTTTCCTCCTCGTGATTTACGGCGCTGTCTGGGAATATTCGACCACCAATTATTTGAAAGGGTTCTCAGACGCGATCGTTCCGGCCTCGGGCACGGCTGACGCGAAGGTTGAGGCCATCTTGGCCTGGATGAGGCACGGGCCGGCCCGCCGCACCGTCGCACCATCCTCTGCGCTGTCCGCGCGCGACCCGGAAGACACACTGAACTATCAGGGCTTGCTCACTGTATGCGGCTCGGCCACAAATGCGTTCGTGAACCTCGCCCAGAGCAGCGGCCTGCGCGCGCGCCGTCTCCTATTGCTCGACCCACAATTGAACACCAAACACGTCGTTGCCGAGGTCATGATAGACGGTCGTTGGGCTGTTGTTGATCCGTCTTACAGATTCGTTTTCCGCGACGCACAGGGACAGTCTCTGACGCGTCAGCAACTCAAGGATCCGGCGGTTTTTCGCCAGGCGATACAGGACGTTCCTGGTTACCCACAGGATTACACTTATGAGCGCACCGTGCATGTACACCTCGCACGCATCCCGTTTGCCCGGTTCATCCACCTTCGGCGCATACTTAACCGCATTTGGCCGAATTGGGAAGAGACGGCCAACTGGACTTATGTCCTAGAACGAGAATCCTTCGCATTGTTTCTTTCGAGTTTCCTTTTGTTTAGTTTCGCCCTGGGCTTTCGCTTGTTGCTAAGCTGTTACGGTTCCCGCCGGCTGGGCATCCGGCGCGTTGGGCTCGGGGATCAACTCCAACGGGCGGGCGCAACTCTCTTCAGTCACGCCAAGTAAAACTATGTGCGGAATCTGCGGCGTCGTTGGTACGGAACGCAAGGACGAGGCGGCGATTGCGGTTCGTCGCATGCTGGCTGCGATCTATCATCGCGGACCGGACGAGGAAGGTTTTCTCGAAAGGCCGTGCGTCGCACTGGGCATGCGCCGTCTGAGTATCATCGATCTCACCGGCGGCTCTCAGCCCGTCTGGAGCGAAGATGGCCGCGTTGCCGTCGTTTTCAACGGAGAAATTTACAATTTCCGTGAGCTCCGCGAGTCCCTTGTATCATCGGGACACTCCTTCCGCACTCATTCGGACACGGAGGTCATCGTCCACGCTTATGAAGAGTGGGGAGCGGACTGCGCTCGCAGGTTGCGTGGAATGTTTGCGTTCGCTGTTTGGGACGGCCGAACGAATCCCGCGCGTATGCTCTTGGCGCGCGACCGTCTCGGTATCAAACCTCTCTACTACGCGAGGGTGGCGGGCGTATTGGTGTTCGCTTCGGAAGTGCGCGCACTGCTCGCCAGCAATTTGGTTCCGCGCAAAATTTCGCCCTCGGCGGTCGAATCCTATCTGCTTTTCGGCTCGGTTGCCGAACCCGAGACTCTGGTTGCCGGCGTTTTCTCCTTGCCTCCTGGATATGTGCTTCCAATTCAAGATGTCTCCAGCGCCGAAAGCTCCCCCAAACGCTATTGGGACTTTTCCTCCGCCGCTCAAGCGCCCGAGTCTTCGCCCGCAACCGGCTTTTCCGAAGCGGCTCGCCGCCTCCGCCCCCTGCTTGAAGAGACGGTTCGCGGCCACCTGATCTCAGATGTTCCCCTGGGTCTGTTCCTGTCGAGCGGCATGGACTCCGCGGCCTTGGCTGGCCTCGCCAGCCGGGAGTCGGGCCGCCTGCATACATTTACGGTGGTCTTTCCCGAACAGAGTTTCAGCGAAGCTCCCATGGCGCGCCGCACGGCGAAACATTTCGGCACCGTGCACCAGGAATTCCTGCTCTCCGCCGATCAAATGCTCCATCGCGTGGATGAAGCGATCGAGGCGCTCGACCAACCCACAATGGACGGCATCAATACCTATTTCGTATCTTGGGTGGCGCGACAAGTTGGTTTAAAGGTCGCTCTATCGGGTCTGGGTGGCGATGAAGTCTTCGGCGGATATCGCACCTTCAGTCAAACGCCGCGCGCCGCCCGCCTCCGCACGCTGGGTCACTGGACGCCAGAACCGCTCAGGTCCGTTACGGCCGCGCTCGCGATCAAGATTGCCGGAGTTGGCCAGAGCTCTGACGCCGTGCGAAAGGCGGTCTCGCTGTGGCGTTCTCCGGACGTGCTGCCGCACGCCTATTTCTTCACGCGCACTCTTTTTCCCCCGGAGCGCTGCTCCGAGCTTCTCATTCGGCCCTTGCCGCCCGTTTTCGCCGGCGGCGAGAGTGATCCCGCCCGGAACTGGCGAGCCTGGCTGGTCGAGTCCGCGCGAATGGCCGAAGGTCTTGACTCGTTTGCAGCCGTGTCTTGCCTCGAGATGCGCTCGTACATGGTCAACACGCTGTTGCGCGACACCGACGCGGTCAGCATGGCCAACTCTCTCGAAGTGCGTGTGCCCTTCTTGGACCATCGCTTGGTCGAATTCGTAGCCGCGCTGCCGCTCAAAGCCAAACAGCGCTCCGATCAGTCGAAGACTTTGCTGGCAGAAGCCCTCGGTGACCTACTCCCGGAGGAAGTCATCTATCAGCCCAAACGTACTTTTACGCTGCCTTGGGAGCATTGGATGCAGGGCCCGCTGGGTCTCCGCGTTGCAGTGAGCCTAGGAGAACTCGTGGACCCGCTCAAGCCTCTTCTGGTTCCGAGATCGGTGCACGCTGCGTGGCAGAATTTTCTGGTCGGGCAAACTAGTTGGGCGCGCCCCTGGGGGCTTTATGTTCTGAATGAATGGGTGCGCCGTCATCTTGCTAAGCCTTCGGTCGAACCGATACCCGCCACTGAATCCACACGCGCCATGGCTGGCGGGGTGGCCGGTGTTCCCGATTAGTTAAAGGGGCTTTTCCACTCGCTCCATGAACATCCTCGGAATCAATGCGTACCACGGCAACGCCTCGGCCGCGCTCGTGTCGGAAGGCCGGCTGGTCGCCGCGGTCGAAGAAGAGCGTTTCAACCGCGTAAAGTACGCCGCCGGTTTTCCCGTCGCCGCGATTCGCTATTGCCTGGAGACCGCCGGCCTCACCCTCGCTGAAGTGGATCACGTCGCAATTCCCCGGAATCCCTGGGCGCGGCTCGGAACGAAACTTCTCTTCGCGATGCGCATGCCGAAATTCGCCCGGGAACGCGCCCGCGTCCTTGCCCGCTTCGTAGGAATTCCCGAAGCGCTCTCCCGGGCGTTTGATTGCGATCCGAAAACGATCCGCGCGAAGTTCCACCGTATCGAGCACCACCAGGCCCATCTGGCCAGCACGTTTTTCGTTTCACCGTTCGAGCAGGCCGCGTTGCTCTCTGCGGACGGCTTGGGCGATTTCGCAAGCACGATGTGGGCGGTTGGCGAAGGAAACCGGATGCGCGTGGACGGATCGATCGCGTTTCCTCATTCGCTTGGAATGTATTACACGGGCGTTACTCAGTATCTCGGCTTCCTGAAATTCGGCGACGAATACAAGGTCATGGGCCTTGCCGCCTACGGCGAGCCCGCCTATCTCGACGAATTTCGCCGCATCGTGCGCAGCACTGGAAGAGCCGGCTTTCGCCTCGGACTCGAATATTTCATCCACCATCGCACGGGCCCCGAGATGAGCTGGCGCGAATCCGACAAGACGCCCGAGTTGGGGCCGATGTTCTCTTCCTACATGGCCGAGCGGCTGGGCCCGGTCCGCGATCCGCAGGCGCCGCTCGAACAGCGCCATCGCGACGCGGCTGCCACGCTTCAAGCGCGGCTCGAAGAGGTCCTGTTCGAGATGCTCAACGCGTTGCATAAGCGGACGGGCCAGAAAGCCGTCTGCCTCGCGGGCGGAGTGGCATTCAACTGTGTTGCAAATGGCCGGATCTTCGAGCGCACGCCGTTCGAGCGCGTTTACGTTCAGCCCGCCGCCGGTGACGCCGGACTCGCTGTAGGCGCGGCGTATTTCATTCATCATCAGATCTTGCGCCGTCCGCGCAGCTTCGTCATGGGGCATGCGTTCTGGGGGCCGGAATTTTCGCCCGAGCGGATTCGCGCGGCCGTTGCCGCTAGCCGCCTGGCTGAATCCGGGATGGAGATAGTCGAGCGCCCGGTGGAAGAGATCGCGCGCGAAGCCGCAAAGGAAATTGCCGCGGGCCGCATTCTGGGTTGGTTCCAGGGCCGCGCGGAATGGGGGCCTCGGGCCCTGGGAAATCGCAGCATCGTTGCCGATCCGCGCCGCGCCGAAATGAAAGACATTTTGAATCAGCGTATCAAACACCGCGAAATCTTTCGTCCTTTTGCGCCTTCCATTCTCGAAGAATGCACTGCGGAGTACTTCGAGAAGTCCTATCCCTCGCCCTTCATGACGCTGGCCTATTCCGTGCGGCCGGAAAAGCGCAGTGTGATTCCCGCGCCCACTCACGTGGACGGGACTGGCCGCCTCCAGACCGTCAATCGCGAGGCCAATCCGCGCTATTGGCGCTTGATTCGCGAGTTTGCTAATCTCACCGGCGTGCCCGTCGTTTTGAATACGTCCTTCAACGACAACGAACCGATCGTCTGCCGGCCCGAAGAAGCGATTGATTGTTTTCTGCGCACGAAGATGGATGCGCTGGTCCTCGGCGATATCCTGATTCGCAAACCCGGCGGCGCTCCCGGCTCCGAGGTGCCGCGCTGAGCCTTCTTTCGCACGGTCATGTGTCCCGGCCGGATCGCTGGCGTTCTCAATTTTTCTCTCGGATACCAGCGTGCGCGTCCTGATCCTGAACGAATATTTCCCGCCGGACACTTCCGCGACGGCCAAGCTCGCGGCGCAGTTCATCGAGCCGCTCGCCCAGCGCTATAGCGTCACGGTCCTCTGCGGCCGGCCCTCCTACGATCCGGCCGAGCGCCATCCGCCTTACTTGTTGCGGCGCGAGGTGCGCGGCAATCTTGTCATCGAGCGCGTCGGCTCAACCGCTTTTCCCCGCTTCCAGATGCGAGGACGCGTGAGCAATTACCTCACGTATGTGGCGCTCGCCTTCCCGCGCGCCCTGGCAATGCGGCCGGATATCGTTCTCGCAATGACGGACCCGCCCTTCATTGGCATCGTGGGCTCCATGATCGCCCGCCTCATCGGACGCCCATTCGTGTACAACATCCGCGATCTCTATCCGGACATGGCCATCGTCGGCCAAATCGTTCGCCCCGGTAAATGGACGGAGCGCTGGGAGCGCATGCACCGCAAGGCCTTGCGCAGCGCCGCTCGCGTCATCGTGCTCGGCGAGGACATGCGCGATCGCATCCTCGCCAAGGGTGTGGACCCTGCGCGTATCGCGATCGTTCGCGACGGTGTTTCCCTCCCGGTACCGTTGGCTTCGCCGGATAATCCGATCGCGCGCGAAATCCGCGGTGATTTCCGCTTCGTCCTCGTCCACGCGGGCAATCTCGGCTTCTACGGCGCCTGGAGCACTCTGATTCGTGCCGCGCGCTTGCTCGAATCGGAAGGTGTCGGTCTGGTTTTCGTCGGCGAGGGCGCTTGTAAATCGCAGATCGAGGCGGAGGCCGCAGGTTGCCGCGCGGTGCGTTTTCTCCCCTTCTATCCGGCCGGGGATATCCCTGGCGTTCTCGCCTCCGGCGATCTTTCAATTGTGACGGTGAAGCGCGGGCTCGAAGGGGTCGTCGTGCCGTCAAAGCTCTATCCATTGCTCGCCGCGGGCCGCCCGATTCTCGGCGTCGCTCCTTTCGGGGCTGACGTCGTGCGCATATTGGCCCGGACCGGTTGCGGCGTGTCCGCCGATCCGGACGATCCGGAATCCGTAGCTCAGGCGGTTCGCAGCCTTCTGGGCGACCCTGGACGCTTAGGACAAATGCGTTCGCGCTCGCGTGCTGCTTCTATCTTTTATGATAGGGTGAAACAGTTCCAAATTCTTATAGACATCATGGAGAAAGTCGCGAGCGAATGACAGCTACAGAAGCGTTTTGGTCGGGAAAGTTGGCGTTGATTACGGCGGGAGCGTCCTTCATCGGTTCGAGTCTTGCCGATCAGCTCATCTCCCGCGGCGCCGGCGTCCGCGTCGTGGACGATCTCACCAGCGGCCGGCTGGAAAACATCGCCGGCCACATTGCCAGCGGTAAAATCGAATTCCTGCATGCCGATCTTCGCGAGCCGGGAATCGCGCGGACGGCGATGCAAGGGGTTGATACCGTGTTTCACCTCGCCGCCGATCACGGCGGCCGCGGCTACGTGGATTTGCACCAAGCCGGCCCCGCGTCCAATTTCTTCCTCAATGGCCTGGTCTTTGCCGAAGCCTTGAAGGCCCGGGTGCGGAAGGTCGTGTTCGCATCGTCGGGCTGCGTCTATCCAAATTTCCTGCAGGCCGACACGAACAAAGAACTCTATCTCACCGAGGACTTGACCAAAGGTCCGAACGACGCTGACAACACATACGGCTGGGCGAAGCTGATGGGGGAATTCACATTGCAGGCGTACGCCAAGGAACATGGCCTCAAGGCCTCCTCTTGCCGCTATTTCACGGTGTATGGACCTCGCGGTGTCGAAAATCATGCGGTCATGGCGATGATCGCCCGCGCGTTCGTGGGACAGAATCCCTTCGAGGTTTGGGGTGACGGCGCGCAAATCCGCAATTGGACCTACATTGATGACATTGTCTCCAGCACGATTCTTGCCGGTGAGAAAATTGACGACGGTACGCCCGTGAACCTCGGCACCATCGAGCGCGTTCGCGTTCTCGACGCGGTGAAGATGGTGCTCGAGTTCACCAGCCAGAAAGCGGATATCAAGTTTTTTCCGAACATGCCCACCGGGCCGCTGAATCGCGTTGCCGACAACTCCCGCGCGAAGAAGCTCCTCGGATGGGAGCCGAAGTTTTCTTTTCGTGAAGGGCTGAAACGCACGATCGACTGGTACTACAGCACGAAGGATCGCGCGCACGTTCGGAAGATTTTGGGTCAGATGCTGACCGAGCGCTGACTCGGCCGGAGTTCACCCCCGGAGGAGTTTTGAACTCAGGATTGCTCGCGTTTTCCGTGGCGTTGCTGGCCTCCTTTGGTCTCACGTTGCCGGTGCGCCGACTCGCCTTGCACGTCGGCCTGGTGGACCGCCCGGGCCCGAGAAAAGTGCATCTTCAGCCTGTTCCGCTGCTGGGCGGATTGGCTATTTATCTCGGTGTCGTGCTCGCCATCGTGGTTTCGATGGGGAGCCAGCCCTGGAGCGAAGTCGTGGGCATTTTTGCCGGTGCCACACTGCTCGCTGTCGTTGGCTTTCTCGATGATCGCGGCCTCTTGCATCACCAAATAAAACTGTTCGTGGCCATGCCTTGCGCCGGCGTAATTCTGCTGGTCTCCGGCGTGCGCGCCCAGGTCTTCTCCGCATCGATTCCTGGTTGGGCCGGCGTTTGGGCCGATACGGTCTTGACACTGGTTTGGGTTGTGGGCGTCACCGCCTCGTTCAGCATCCTCGACCACATGGACGGGCTTTGCGCCGGCGTGGCCGCGATAGCATCGCTCTTTTTTGCGCTCTTCGCGTTCCAAAGCGGCCAATTGCTGGTCAGCACGATGGCCGCGGCCGTACTCGGCGCCGCAATCGGCTTTTTGCGATGGAACTTCAATCCCGCCAAGATCTTCATGGGGGACGGCGGCGCGATGTTCCTCGGTT
>DASPOJ010000155.1:0-4277 GCA_035626055.1 Candidatus Methylomirabilota bacterium
CTCAAGCGGGAGACGGTCTGCACAAGGCCCTTGCCGAAACTTTGTTCGCCGACCACCAGGCCGCGATCGTGGTCCTGAATCGCGCCGGTGACGATTTCGGATGCGGAGGCCGAGCCACCGTTGATGAGCACGACAAGGGGCGTCTGCATTCCCTGATTTCCCTGGACCGCATAGTAACGGTGCTCCGTCGATACTCGGCCGTGGTGGGAAACGATGAGCTGATTCTTATCCAGGAACATGTCCGAGACAGCCACCGCTTGGTTCAGCAGGCCGCCGGGATTTCCGCGGAGGTCGAGGATGAGGCCGTCCAGCGAAGGGGCGTTAAGGGCCTTGAGCGCGTCGGCCATTTCGTTTTCCGTGGAGTCGTTGAATCCGGAGAGCTTGATGTACCCGATGCCGGGGCGCAGCAGGAAGGCAACGTCCACGGAGCGCTTGGGAATTTCGGCGCGCGTGACGGTGAAATCAAGGGGAGCATCGTAACCTTCGCGGCCGACAGTGATCTTGACCGACGTGCCCTTGGGGCCCTTCAGCATGTCGGCGACTTCCGAGGTGCTGAGGCCATCGGCGGATTTGTCGTCGACCTTGAGAATCACATCGCCGGGCCGAAGGCCGGCGCGAAATGCGGGAGTGCCCACCATGGGCGCCAAAACGACGGTCACAATCTTATGCGTGCCGCTCGGGCCGATGGTCATCCCCACTCCGTAATACTTGCCGGCTTGATCTTCGCGAAGCAGGGCGTACTGGCGCGGATCGAAGAAACTGGAGTGCGGGTCAAGGACGCGCAACATTCCCGGGATCGCGCCTTCATACAGTGCGTGATCGGTGTCCACCGGCACGGCGTAGTTTTGCTGGACGACGGCGAGGACTTGAGTGAAGTTGCGAATGGAGTCCTGGAGGTCGTTGGCCCCGGCCGTGGTCGCCTTGACCGAGGGGCCATAGATGCCGCCTAGAACGGCGGAAAGCAGTAGCACTCCTAGAACGAGCAAAGCCCCGCGTCGGCTGCTGCGCACAAACCCTCGCTTTCGAAAAATCCAGTATAGCATACCAGTTGCGCCATTTGACTCGCCTGCAACCCTCTTCTATGATGCGAAAGGAGCACGCCGGGAAGCGTCTGGAAGCGCAGGAACCGGCCAATCCCTTGGATGCGGAGGGAATGGGGCGGGGTGCGAGGCTGGGACGCGGGAGTTTCGGGCCAGCTAGAGGCGTTCTTGACGCATTCGGAGGGCGCGTCCGGACGGCGCGGTGCCTAAGTCATGCTGAGCGTTCCCCATCTAATCATCATTTTCCTCGTGGCGCTGGTCGTTCTGGGACCGGAGAAGCTGCCGGAAGTGGCTCGCACGCTGGGGAAGGTGATGTCGGAGTTTCGCAAGGTGACCATGGATTTCCGGTCCACGCTGGAAGCCGAAATGAATGAGATCGAACGCCAGGCGCGCGAGAAGGAACGCCTGATGCGCGACGCCGCGGCCAGGGGGGCTGCGGCGTCGCCACCCGCGCCGGCGTTGCCAGAGGCGTCAGCGCCCGAGCCAACAGCGACTGCGGAAGCTCCCGCCGAAACGGCGGCCGAGCAGCACGTTGAGACTGCCGCGGGCCCGGCGGCGGAACCGGCCCCGAACGGAGAATCCCACCCTGCCTGAGGAAGTATTGCGCGAGCAGCGGGAAGAGCCCGGCGGGCGAATGTCGTTCCTCGAGCATCTGGCCGAGCTGCGCACGCGCATCATCCACGCGCTGATCGGGATCGGCGTGGGGGTGATCGTAGGACTATCCATCTCAAATAAGGTTTTTAATCTCATCGCGCGTCCCATGGTGGCGGCGCTGCGTAGCGCGCACCTCGATGACAAGTTGATCTATACGAGTCCGACGGGCGCGATCAACCTGATCATCACGCTGGGGGTGTACCTCGGGCTGGTGATCGCGTCGCCGTGGGTGCTGTACCAGGTTTGGCTGTTCATCGCGCCGGGACTTTACAAGCACGAGCGGCGCGCGGTTTCGATGTTCGTGGCGAGTTCGGTGTTTTTGTTTCTCTGCGGGATCGCATTCGGCTATTTCGTGATGCTGCCATACATGCTGAAATTCCTAATCGGATTTCAGGGGCCATTCAAGCCGCTCATCAGCATCAATGAATATTTCGATCTCATTTTGGTCGTGTTGCTGGGGCTGGGATTGATATTCGAGTTGCCGGTTTTGATTTTCTTCCTGGCGTTGTTTAACCTCGTAACGCCGAAGATGCTGCTGAAGAATTTTCGCTACGCCGTGCTCATCATCACGATTCTCGCCGCCATCCTCACGCCCACACCCGACGCTACGACAATGCTTGTCTTCATGGCGCCGATGTTCCTGCTGTATCTCCTGGGCGTCGCCGTGTCCGCCTTCGTCGTGCGCAAGAAGCGGCGCGCGCGCGCCATGGCGAACCAAGGAGCCGTGTAGTATGCGACTTTCAGAGTGCCGGTTGAGGCGTTGGTTTCTGCTGACGGCGGTGGTGTGCGCGTCAGCCGGTTGCGGGCACGGACAGCCGCCTTCGACGAGCGGGGATGGCGCGGCTCAGGCTGCCTCTCAAGCGCAATTTCCTGCCGCGCCTCCGGCCGCGCAGACGGGCGGGTTCGACGGGAATCGCGCATACGAGTTGGACAAGGAACTCGTGGCGATCGGTCCGCGTCCGGCGGGAAGCGTGGCCAACGAGCGCCAGCAGGCGTTCCTCATCAGCCAGCTGAAGAGCTATGGCTGCCCGGTAACCGAGGATGATTTTCACGCCTCCACGCCAGCGGGCAATCTCGCGATGAAGAACATCCTGGTGAAGCTGCCGGGCAAGCGGCCGGACATCGTGATCTACGCCACGCATTACGACACAAAATTACTGCCGAATTTTGTCGGCGCGGACGACGGTGCATCAAGCACGGCGCTCATGCTGGAATTGGCGCGTTCGCTTTGCGTGCGGAAGAATGCGCTGACGGTCTGGATCGCCTTTTTCGACGGGGAAGAAGCAATCCGGGACTGGAGCGACACTGACAGTACGTACGGCAGCAGGGAACTGGCCGCCGAGTTGGCGCTTTCCGGGGAGTTGGTCAGGGTCAAGGCGCTGGTGTTGGCCGACATGATCGGAATCTCCGACCTGCATATCCTACGGGACGCGAATTCCACCGGTTGGCTCACGGATGTCGTATGGGCCACAGCCGAGCGGCTGGGCTACGGCAACGTTTTCCTGAAGAGTAAGTCCTCGGTCGAAGACGATCACACGCCATTTTTGCGGCGTAGCGTCGCTGCCTGCGACGTTATCGATCTGGATGACGCGGCCCAGCGTGGTATCTGGCACACGACCGAGGACAGCCTCGACAAGATCGACCCGCGCAGCATCGCCCTCGTGGGGCACGTTTTTATCGAATCGCTTCCCGCCCTCGAACAGAAAATTCATTAGAGTTTATCCTTGAGGCTGGCGCATCCAGCTCAGGGCACGGCGGTCGCGGATGTGCTACATTCGACCGCGAGGCTTTCTCCGAAATGCGACGCATTATTGTGCAATCCGCCGCTGGGCCGTACGCCGTGGTTCTTGGAAGCGGCGTGATCCGGCGCGCCCACGCCGAATTGAAGCGATTGGGCCCGGCTACGTCCATGCATGTCGTGTCATCGCCGCGCGTTTGGCAACATGTGGGGCGGGCTGTCCGGCGGGCGCTGCCCCGCGCGGCAACGCGACCGATCCTATTCGATGATCGCGAAGCGGCGAAGAATCTGCGCACGGTCGAAGAGTTGTGCCGGTCCCTGGTGCGCGCGGGGGCGGATCGCGGCGCTGTGATTGTGGCGGTGGGAGGCGGCGTGGTGGGAGACGTGGCCGGGTTTGCCGCCGCGAGCTATCTACGCGGCGTGCGTCTCGTGCAGGTGCCGACGACGATCGTGGGCGTCGCGGACAGTTCTCTCGGCGGCAAGACGGGCGTGAATTTGCCCGAAGGCAAGAATCTGGTCGGCGCATTCTATCCGCCGCGGCTCGTGCTGGCCGATACAGACCTGTTGCGCACGCTGCCAGAGCGTGAGTTTCGTTCCGGCGTCTACGAAATCATCAAGTACGGCATCATCGGCGACGAGCCCCTGTTCCGATTTCTCGAGAATAATCTGGATTCGCTGCTCGCGCGCAAGCCGGCAGCGCTGGAATACGCATTGTGGCGGGGAGCGGCGCAAAAGGGCCGCGTGGTTTCGCGCGACGAGCGTGAGTCCGGGCTGCGCGAAATCCTGAACTACGGCCACACTTTCGCGCACGCACTGGAGACTGCGACCAAGTACCGGCATTTCCG
>DASPOJ010000156.1:0-4641 GCA_035626055.1 Candidatus Methylomirabilota bacterium
ATAGCGTCTCCAACCGGGCCTTTGCCAGTTGGCCGTGCAGACGGCCGACGTCTTTCGCCAATCCGGCTATCGAAACCAGCCAGGTCCGCAGCGCATAGCGGAATGGCAGGAGTTTGGTCGAAAACAACAGCCGGCCCCTGACAATTCCGCAGAAATTCAAAAGCACAGATTCCCGCGAACCCGTGGAGGCACTCACACGATGCCAGCAAATCGCCTGTGGCACGAACAACGTCTTCCAGCCATGAATCCAAGCCCGCACGCAAATCTCGGCATCTTCGTAACCCAGGGGGAGCCGATCGTCGAACCCCCCGATGAATTGAAAGAGATCTTTTCTAACCATCATGCACGCCGCGGATGCGATAAAAGTCTGCGTCACTTCCGTCGCAGGCTCCTGAGAAAAATAGAGTCCAGGCACCAACTCGGTCGCGTTGCCTCGAATCTTGGACTTGGCCAGCCGGGTGGCAGTGTGAACGGGATCGCCGCCCTCCCACGGATATTGCATTCCGTCGGTGGCGAAGATGACACTATCCCCCGGGAAAGGGCTGGCAAGGGCCGCCACGAACTCGAAGTCGAATCGCATATCGTTGTTCAGGAAGAGCAGTAAATCGCCTTTCGCCGCGGCCGCGCCCCTATTGAGAGCCGGTGCAAGACCTATGTTTTCCCCCAGCGGCATCCAAGTCACGCCAAATTCTTTGGCCGCTTTCGCGGAATCGTCCGACGACCCGTTGTCCACGACAATGATCTCCAGCGGCTGGTGAGACTGTGACAGGAGACTCGGCAGACACAGACGAAGATGCTTGGCCCCGTTCCAGTTGACCAAGATGGCGGAAACCGCAGGTCTTTCCTGCGGACACCGAGACTCGCCAGCACTCATGTCACGGCCCTCCGTTCGGCCGTGGGGCCCGCGATGGTCGGTTCGCCGAGCAAGCTGCGGTAACGGCGCAAACCATGGGCGCTGTACCAGCGCTTCAATCGGCAATAGGTCTTCGGGGGAAGAACCAGTGACAGCGCCAAAGAAAATGTCTTGAATGCGCGATAGCCGAGTCCCGCCGACGAGTACGAATAGCGCGCCATGGCGCGCTCCGTGCGAAACATCTCCCAAGACCAGCCGCCTTCCACGCGAAGCCGCAGCATCTCGACCTCGAGTTTCAGTGAAAACAGCGCTGCGTCCGCAATTTCAGACGGTATGCCGAGTGAAGCGAGGCGCGGCGGGACCTCGCGCCAGAGGCAAGACATCACGCGGTAACGGCGCGCCGCGACCTCATCGGATTCCTGCGAGCGCATGTAAAAATTCGAGTCGTGAAAGCGGTAAAAGAACAATGCCTGATCCAAAACGATGACGTCCGTGAGCGCCGCGCCGATGCTCCAGAGATACTCATCCGCCTCGAACACCAGCTCCTCGGGGATGGGCAGGATTTTCTCGAGCACGGCTCTTCGGTAGGCGACCTTGCTCGTGCCGAGAAAACCCTTCACCCGGTCGAACAGCCGCGCGGATTCCAAACTGCGCAGATTGGCGCGATAGGTCTGGTCGGGCAAAACCAGGCGCTGAACGGCGCCGCCGGGGTCCGTGATCTGGCAGCCGTGGCCGACAATGCCCACGCCGGGATTCTTTTCAAACACATCCAGCACGATCCGCAGCTTGTCCCGCGTCCACCAGTCGTCGCCATCGAGCATGGCGACGATTTCTCCCTTGAGTTCAGGAAGCCCGGCGTTGAAAGAGGAAGCCTGGCCGCCATTGGGTTTTCGCAGCAGGCGCACTCGGGGAGCGAAGCGCCGCACGATTTCGGGCGTGCGGTCGGTCGAGCCGTCATCCACGACGAGTATTTCATCAGGGGGCTCGAGCGCGTCTTGCTCGAGCACGCTCAAGATCGCCTGCTCGATAAAGCGCTCGTGATTGAAAGTATCTATGAGTACGCTGACTGTGGGCCGCATGATCGTTCCTGCTTGCAAGTTCCCCTTACCGCCATCTCCGGGACCAAGCCCCGGCAATCAACGCCGCGCCTCGAACCGCCCCGCCGACGCTGCGGCGCGCCACGCGCGGCCATTCTCTCTTCGCGCGCGAGAGCGGGCCGTTGCCCGCGTAATAGTCCAGATACGCAAGATCCACGCGATGCGCGGGCCACGAACGCGCCGGCGCCCAGACACGTCCGGCATCCTCGCGCAAAACACTCAATAGTTTTTCCACGCGATTCTCGTACGTGTGATTGCTTAGCACTTCCTCCCGCCCCGCCTCTGCGACGCGGCAGCGCAGCGCATCATCATCCAAATACTTGCGTACGAGCGGCACCAACTCCGCAGCCTCGCGATAGCCCGCGAAATGCACCCCTTCTTCGAGGCCGATATCGGTCAGCTCGGTCGGCATCCGCGTGACAAGCAGTGCTCCCGCGCCCATGGCCTCAAATACGCGCCGGTTCGCGTCCTGCGGATAATCGTCGCGCGAGACGTTCACAACAATTTTCGAGCGAAGGTAAATTTCGGCCATTTGGTCCTGGCTGTAGCGCCGTTGCCAATCGTTCAGTTTGAAGTGCTGTGCGAGTTCGGTCAGCACGGGCCGGCGCGCACGGTAGATCGCGCCATCCACCTTGCCAACCCATCCGACCTCATATTCGCGAACACGCTCTTGATGCGGATAGAGCTCAGGCTTAAGCGCCTGCGGCAATTCGATCGGACGCGGATGTCCGGCAGCCTCGAAAATCTTGGCGAAGCCGGGGTGATAAATGACCGGATAATCGAACAGCATCGACCAACCGATGCGTCGATGCGTGTAGGCGTACACGTCCTCTTCCTCGATTGCGGTGGGGATGTCCACCTCCGTCAATCCCGCAGGAAGCGGAAAGTGCGTGCATTCCGGTCGAAAAATCAGCGAAGGCCGTTCCGGGCAAAGCGCCAGCAATTGAAAGATATCCGCGTCCAGCGGCGTGTCTTCAGGAATATGGTAGAGATCGACGCCGACATTCTTCAGGACCGACTCGTAAGGCCAACCGAGCCACGGCCCATCGCTTGCCCTGCGGAGCATCAAGAATCGTAATGAGACCAACTGCTTCTCCTTGCAAGGCGTCAGTTATTCCCGGCGATACGATGTTTCATCTCGCGCCGCCGCAAGCCGAACCAAAGTCGCACCGGACGCGTCAGATCGAAGAAAGTGAAAATGACCTTTTGCAGAGCAGCGCGAGAACGAGTTTGCCATTCCTCTCCCTCACGCGGTTACGCACCGTCGGACATGATCCACGCTCTTGGCCAGCCCATCGCGCAAGGAGGTCTTCGGTTTCCAGTTCAGAACACGCGCTGCAAGTCTGATGTCGAGGGCGATGTGCTCGACCTCGCCCCTGATCGACGGCGCGAACCGGGGCTCCAGGGCGAGTCTAAGATAGCGGCGTATCTCGTCAAAGATTTCGTAATCGCTAGTTTCCACGCCGCAACCAATGTTGCACGTACAGCCATCCCCTCGCGTCAGCGACAAAATGTTGGCCAAGACAACGTCCTCGATGTAAACGTAATCACGCGTCTTGGAGCCATCGCCGAAAATCGTTGGCCGCTTTCCTTGAAGCATCTGGCCGGCGAAAATAGCCACCGCGCCCGCTTCGCCCTCGGGGTTCTGCCGAGGCCCATACACGTTCGCGTAGCGCAGTGAGGTGAACGACAGGCCGTGCAGATACTCATAGAGATGCAAGTAGCGTTCGACCGCGAGCTTGGCCACTCCGTAGTGGGAAATGGGCGTCTCGGCTGCCGTTTCCGCCACGGGTAGCTTCTTGGGTTGGCCGTAGACGGCCCCGCCGCTTGAAGCGAAGATGATTTTCTTCACTCCCGATCGGATGCACAGCTCCAGGATTGAAAGAGACCCTAAGATATTTACTTCTGCGTCGAGACGGCGCTCCCTCAGCGAGCGACGAACATCCATCTGCGCCGCGTGGTGGCTGACGACCTCGGGCCGGAAATCGGCAAACACTTTCTCGATCGAGGGCAGATCGTTGATATCCGCTTGGGAGAAATGCGCCTCGGCAGGGACGTTATCTCTTGATCCCGTTGAAAGGTCGTCGACGATACTCACGTCGTGGCCAGCCGCAAGATAGGCTTCGGCGACGTGCGAACCGATGAATCCCGCTCCTCCCGTGATCAGGATTCTCACTTCAGCAGGCTCCTACCCTCTTCTCACAAGGCGCATGGGGAATGGGCTGGTCATCTGGAGGCGGCTCCCGTGGAGGTCTGTCGCAGCCGGCTTTCGAGGAACCAGGCAACGGTCCGTTTCAATCCCGCGCGAAACGTGGTCTTGGCCCGCCAGCCAAACTCCTGGAATGCGCGCGAAGTGTCCAGGCAGCGGCGCGGCTGACCATCCGGTTTGGAACCGTCCCATTCGATTGCACCCCGGAAACCCACCAATTCCTTCACCAGGCTCATCAAATCAAGAATACTGATCTCGCTGCCGGAGCCAAGATTGACGGGTTCCGAACCATCATATTTCTCAGCGGCGAGAACGATGGCTTCCGCGGCGTCTTCCACATAGAGAAATTCTCGAGTGACTTTGCCAGTTCCCCAGGCGACGATCCGCGATGCCCCGGACTGCCGCGCTTCCACG
Source organism: Candidatus Methylomirabilota bacterium (assembly GCA_035626055.1). Lineage (GTDB taxonomy): Bacteria > Acidobacteriota > Terriglobia > Acidiferrales > UBA7541 > DASPOJ01. The sequence continues at coordinate 4,574 of DASPOJ010000156.1, forward strand.
CACTTTCGGATCAGTGCCGGAATGACGTGCGAACTATTCAGGTCGAAATTGTCGCGCGGCCCGTAGAG
>DASPOJ010000157.1:0-11602 GCA_035626055.1 Candidatus Methylomirabilota bacterium
CGTTCCCTGCGCCACGCGTTCGGCGTCACCCAGAACGCGCAGCACGTTCTCCCCTAAAATCTTCCGGATGTCTTCGTCCGCGTATCCTCGCCGCAGCAGCGCCTCGGTGATACGCGGCAGCATCGACGCATCTTCCATTCCCTCGGGCATGAACGCGCCGTCGAAGTCTGATCCGAGCCCGACGTGCTCCGCGCCCACGAGCTGCGCCGCGTGGTCTACGTGCTCGATTATCTTCTCCCACTTCACCGGAGGCAGTTTCCCTTCGCGCACCATATCCGCTCTCAGAAGCTCATCCCGCCGCAGTGTGAGCGCCTCGTTGTCGGCAAACTCCGCATTCCGGATGCGGCTGCGAGTCTCGAATTCCGCCATCACCTCGCACATCGCAGCATGATACTCGGCGCTGAGGAATCCAACATGAAATGCAATCTGGAGCAGACCCCCGCGGTCGGCCAGCGCGCGGATCATGTCGTCGGTGAGATTGCGCATCGCGGGACAGATGGCGCGGCAGCACGAATGCGACGCCATCACTGGCCCGGCGGTTGTTTCGAGCACATCGGCAAACGTCCGGTCGGAAACGTGCGAAACATCCACAACCATTCCCAGGCGGTTCATCTCCCGCACGACTTCACGGCCGAATTCGCTGAGTCCCTTGCTTCCCCCCGTGCTGACCAATCCGCCCGACGAACCGGCCCAATCGATATCGGCGAAGTGCGTGAGCGTCATGTAGCGCGCGCCGAGCGCCGCGAACGATCGGAGGACGGCAAGATCGTCGTTAATCGCGTGGCCGCCCTCGACGCAGAGCACCACGGCAATCTTGTCGTCGCTATGCGCGCTGCGAATCTGGTCTGCCGTACGCGCAAGAGCGAGACCGCCCGGATGCAAGCGCACCTGCTCCCGAACAGCATCGAGCAGATCGAGCGCGCGTTTTACCGCGGGCGCGCCGGAGAGCTTTGCCGGGACCCAAGCGGCGCAGAATATGGCGCCGACCCCGCCTTCGTGAAGGCGGGGAAGATCTATGCTGCCCACAGCGTCGCGGCGGCCCAGGTCAAGCTGCTCGAAGAAGCATCGCTGCGCGACATCGACGTGAGTGTCGATGACAAGAGAGCGGAAGTGGAGTTCGCGCGCGCGACGCTGAAGGCGATCGGTCGCAGCGGGCGGGGCCGAAGACGCGCCGCCGAATCCAGCGAGCGGCAACAGCGGTGAAGACAGCATCGCGTTAGCCGAAGAGCAGGCCGCTGACGGCGCGGCGAATCGCCTGGCGATTGACCTCGGCGATGGACTCAGTGAGCGGAATTGTTTTGGGACAGATGTTGACGCAATTCTGCGCGTTCGCGCAGTCGGCGACGCCACCGGGGCCCATCACGGCGTCGAGGCGCTCGCGCGCATGCATCGTGCCGGTGGGGTGCATGTTGAACAGGCGCACCTGGCTGATGATGGCGGCGCCGATGAAATCGCTGTGTTCGTTCACCTGCGGGCAGACCTCGAGGCAATTGCCGCACGAGATGCAGCGCGAGAGCGGATACGCCTTCTCCTGCTCGTCCGAGGACATGCGCGGGCCTTCGCCGAGATCGTACGTGCCGTCGATCGGAATCCATGCTTTCATGCGCTTCAAGTTCTCAAACATGATAGAGCGATCCACGGCGAGGTCGCGCACGACGGGAAACTTGCTCAACGGCTCGATGTGAATTGGCTGCTCGAGCTGGTCCACCAGCGCCGAGCACGCCATGCGTGCGCGGCCGTTAATCACCATCGCACAGGAGCCGCACACTTCTTCGAGGCAATTTGAGTCGTAGCAAACGGGCGTGGTTTGTTTGCCATCGCGGGTAACAGGATTCTCGGCGATGTCGCGCAGGCAAATAATCACGTTCATGTGCGGACGCCGGGCGAGCTCAAACTCCTCCCAATGCGGACGGTTCTTGGGGGTAGCCTGCCGCCTGACGCGAACGATGATGGATTTCTTTTCCGCCATTTTTTCTCGCGCTACTCCGTCGCCGTGTACGATCGTTTTCGCAACGGAATCAGCGAAACGTCCACGGGCTCGTAGCCCAATTCGATTCGGCCGTCGCGCCAGGACGCGCGAGTCGTCTTGAGCCAATTCGTGTCATCGCGCTCGGGGAAATCCGGTTTGTAGTGCGCGCCGCGCGACTCATCGCGGGCCAGCGCGCTGAGCGTGATGACGCGAGCCAGGAGAAGCATGTTTTCCAACTCGCGCGCGAAATTCAAGGTTTGATTCGACCATTGCGTCCGGTCCGACAAATTGACTTTCCGGAAGCGCTCCTGCAATTCCTGAAGTTTCGTCTCCGTGCGTTGCAGATTCTTGTTGTGACGCACAACCGTGACGTGCTCGGTCATCCAGGCGCCGAGTTCCTTCCAGATCGTGAGCAAGTTCTCCGAGCCATCCTGGCGCAAAAGCCGCGCGTTGCGCTCCTGCTGGCGCTTGATCTCCGCTTCCGGAGCCGAAGACGGCGCCGCATCCGCGCCGCTCAGAAGTCCCTCCGCGTATTTCACGGCGGCCTGCCCCGCGACGCGCCCGCCCCAAATGCAGGAGAGCAGCGAGTTCGCGCCGAGGCGGTTCGCGCCGTGATATTGATACTCGCACTCGCCGGCCGCGTAGATTCCGGCAACATTCGTGGCCTGGTTGTGGTTATCCACCCAGATGCCCCCCATGGTGTAGTGCATGGCAGGGAAAACCTTCATCGGCTCGACCCGCGGATCGACGCCCAGGAATCTCTCGTAGATTTCGAGGATTCCTTCGAGTTTGCGGTCGAGGACATCCTTGGGGATGTGCGTCAGATCCAGATAGACGGCCTGCTCTCCGGCAATTCCCTGCTTCAGTTCGAATACGACCTTATGAATCGCCCGCGTCGCGACGTCGCGCGGAACGAGATTGCCGTACTTCGGATACCACTCCTCAAGAAAATAGAAGCGCTCGCTTGCGGGTATTGAGCGCGGCGCGCGCGTATCGGCCGGATTTTTCGGCACCCAGACGCGGCCACCTTCGCCCCGCGCGGATTCGCTCATCAGGCGGAGTTTGTCCTCGCCGGGAATAGCGGTCGGGTGAACCTGAATAAATTCCCCGTTGGCATAGTCCACGCCCTGCTGAAAAAGCGCGGATTGGGCAGAGCCGGTGCAGACGACGGAATTCGTCGAGCGGCCGAAGATAGCGCCGATTCCGCCAGTGCAGAAAATGGCGGCGTCCGCCGGGAAAGCGCGAATTTCCATGGACCTTAAATCCATCGCGCAAATGCCACGGCAGACGCGAGATTCGTCCAAGACGGCGGAGAGGAACGTCCAGCCTTCATATTTTGTGACTTTGCCTTCGGTCTCGAAGCGGCGAACCTGTTCGTCGAGCGCGTAAAGAATTTGCTGGCCCGTAGTCGCACCGGCGAAGGCCGTGCGATGAAAGAGAGTGCCCCCAAAACGGCGATAATCGAGCAGGCCCTCTGGCGTGCGATTGAACATGACACCCATGCGATCGAGGAGATCAATCAGGTGCGGGGCGTAATCGCACATAGCCTTGACGGGCGGCTGGTTAGCAAGGAAATCGCCGCCGTAAATCGTGTCGTCAAAGTGGAGGGTGGGAGAATCGCCCTCGCCTTTTGTGTTTTTCGCGGCATTGATTCCGCCCTGCGCGCAGACTGAATGCGAGCGTTTCACGGGCACGATCGAGAACAGATCCACGGCGGCGCCCATTTCGGCGACGCGAATCGCGGCCATCAATCCGGCCAGCCCGCCGCCGACTATGATGATTCTAGGATTCATCATGGCCGATAGAATTGGAACGGGTGCCAGTCGTAACGGAAACTCACGGCGATCGCCAGGCCGACGACGGCGAACGCCAGGGCGACAGCGATTCCCAAATAACCCGCAGCCCGTTGCGCGCGAACCGTCGCCGCGACTCCCCACTTACATAGAAAATTCCAGACGCCGATGCCGAGGTGCACCGAAGCCGCCGTAACTCCGATTACGTAGAACCAGAAATAATGCGGATGCGCAAGGTTTTCCTGGACTCCGGCGAACGTGGAATTGCCGTGAGGCAGGAAGCGCTCGGTCCAGACGTGCCAGCCGATGAAGACAAAAGTGATCAAGCCGGTGTAACGCTGCACCGCGAACATCCAGCTCCCCACCCAAACGTACTGCGAAACGTTGCTCTTGCCGCGCAGCCAAACGTAAATTCCGTAGAGACCGTGATAGAGAATCGGCAACCAGATGCCGAAAACCTCGGCAAAGATCAGCCAGGGAGCAGATTCGAGGTCGGCAGCCGCCTGATCGAATTTACGCGGGCTGACCAGTGCGGCGCTATTGGTCCAGAAATGTTCGAGGAGGAAAAAACCGATGGGCATGATGCCGGTCAAAGAATGCAACTTGCGCAGATAAAAGGAAGTGTGCCCGGACGAAGACTCAGTCGAAGACATGAGCGCTCGAAACCATCCTGTCGAGTGAAGATTCGCGCGCAAAGTGCATGTCTTGATTCACGGAGCGCGATCCAAAGGAGTATAGGCAGAAGGGAAAGGCAATGCAAGGCGCACAGCGCAATAGGGCGGCGACCGATTTGCAGTGCTCCGAAGCCGAAACTACTCCGCGCGGAGGGCCTCGGAGGGGTCCACGTTTGCGGCGCGGCGGGAGGGGATGTAGCTGGCGATGACGGCGGTGGCCACTAGGCCGGCCGAGACGGCCAGATACGTCATCGGATCGCTCGGCTTCACGTGGAATAACAATGACCTCATCAGGCTCATGGTGACGCCGGCTCCGGCAAGTCCGCACGCGACGCCCACACTCACCAGCAGCAAACCGTGGCGGACAAACATGCGCGTCAGGTCTTGCTGTTGTGCGCCGAGGGCCATGCGGATGCCGATCTCGCGCGTGCGCTGCGAGACGGAATAGGCGATGACGCCGTACAGACCCACGACGCCGAGCAAGAGGGCCATGCCGCCCGCAATAGCGAGCATCAGCAGCGTGAACGAGGTGCGGGCCATCGAGCGACGGTAATAGTAACCGAGAAGATGAACGTCCGAGATGGGCAGGTTCGGATCCGAGGCCCAAACGGCCTGGCGGACATTATCCATAAGAGCTGCCGACCCAGCGAGCGGGGTGCGGATAACGTAATAGACCCAACGGCTAACGATCAGCTTGTTTCCAATCAGATTGGCTGTCTTCACGGGCCAGTACACCGTGGGGAGCGGATCCTTGGTTACGCCATCCTGATAAACGTCGGCCACGACGCCGACAACTTCTCGCCAATCATCCGTGTTACTCCCGCGAATTCTCTTCCCAAGCGCGGCAGCGGGATCTGTTTTCGCGGCTGGGTTGATTTCTCGAGCCAGGCTCTGGGAAACGATGGCCACCGGGAGCATGTTGTGGATATCGGCCCAGACAAAGTCGCGCCCGGCGAGAAGCGGCGTCCCCAGAGTCGAAAGATAGCCGGGAGAAATAAACTTGTAGGCCCGCAGGGGAATCATTTCTCCAGCGCGGTAGGGACGATCCTCTACGAACACGGCGTCGATCCACAAGAGCTGGATCATGGGGACACTCGATCCGAAACCCACGGAAGAGACGCCAGGAATGGCCCCGATGCGATTCTGGATGTCGTTCTGCACATGAACGAGCTGCTCGGAATCGGGGATGTCAGCGGGGGGAAACAATATGGAAAATGTCTGGACGGAATCTGGATCCTTGAATCCAGGGTGGACCTGAGTCATGGCACGGAACGTTCGGATCATCAGGCCGGAGCAGATTAACAGTACAAAGGCAAGCGCCACCTGACCGATGACGAGCGCGTTTCGGGCACGATGACGCTCGCGGCTCTCACTCAAGGTGCGGCCGCTCTCTCGCATGCCGGTGCCTAGACGCGCGCCCGAATACTTGAGAATCGGAAGCAAAGACGCGAGCAAGCTCGCAAGGAGCGCGACTCCACATGCGAACAAGACAACCGGGGCGTCGATTCGGATGTTGGCGGCGCGCGGGAGATCGGACGGCACCAGTGCGATCAACGCCGGCAGAGTTGCGTAGGCGAGAAAAAGTCCTAGCGCGCTCCCGACGATCCCGAGTACAAAGCTCTCCAGGAACAGCTCAACGGCAAGATGCCTACGACTCGCCCCGAGAGCGGCGCGAACGGCCAGTTCATGTTGCCGGCCCTCTGCGCGGACCAGAAGAAGATTGGCTACATTGGCGCAGGCAATCAACAAGACGAAGCCGATGCCTCCCATCAGAACCCATAGAATGGCTCCAATATCTCCGACAATCGTGCTCTTGAGAGAAACTGCGGTAGGTGCGAGTTTTGCGTCGTAGAACATCTGCAGCGTGAATCCCGGCGGAGGAGGAAAGCTATGGAGCACGACTGGAAGCAGGCGTGTCATGTCCGCGACGGACTGCGCGATCGTGATGCCGGGCTTGAGGCGCGCGATCGATGAATAGCTGAAATTACCTAGAAACCCTTTCGAGCGATCAAGTTGTAGAGGAAGGTACAACATTGGTTCAATCGGGTAGAAAACGCAGCGAAAATCCTGCGGCAGCACGCCAATCACTAGGCGAGGCTTTCCATCGACGGCGATTGTTCGCCCAATGGCGGCAGGGTCACCGTCCAATTTGGTGCGCCAAAAGCCGTAACTGACGACGGCGGTGGCGGCTGCGCCGGGGGAATCATCCTCTGAAGTGAAGAGCCGACCCAAGGCAGGTTGCACGCCGAGAATCGGGAGCGTGCCGGCAGAGACTTCGAGAGCTTGAACTTGCTCCGGATGCGTTAGGCCCGTGACGTTTACGGAGTCGGGCTGGTATAGGCCAATATCCTGAAACGAATGGTTTTGCTCGCGGAAAGTGAAGTAAGTCGAGGGGGACTGGCCCAGATCCTTAGAGCCGAGGCCCGCCGCGTCAAAGGAAGGCTGTACGAGTTCGTCGGGGTGAGGATACGGCAGGGGCTTGAGGAGGACACCTTCGATAACACTGAAGACGGCGGTATTGGCGCCGACGCCGATGGCTATCGTGATCAGCGCTACGGCGGTGAACACCGGCGAGCGGCCGAGTCTGCGGAGAATCTGCCGGATTTGCTTGCCGAACGATCGCATGAGTCAACCTCGTTGAGGACGAACCTCGAGTGCGCTTCCCCGCCCGCAGCAGGACGCGTCCCCTCGATAGTAGTACGTCGCAGAGCCGCGAATGTTCCCTAAGACTGTAGGCCGTGGGGGCAGGCGGACTGTTTCGAATCGGCGCCGGCACACCCGACGCCGATACTTACGTAGAAGACGGCGGCTTTCGCTATAATGTCGACGAGCCCCTCCCCCGCGAGGAGACAGGATGACGGAACGTATGTTTGTTCCATTGAGACAGCTTATCGACCGGCTCACACAAGAGTCGACTCCGCCGGATGACGACGCGCGCAAGCTATTGGGGGAGGAGCTCGCCAAGATTTTTCACGTCAAGCCCGATGAAGTCGCGATCCTCAGCATCACGCGCGGGGGGAATTTTCTGCGGTTCGTCTTGCCGAAGGAGCTTCGGGCCATCGGAACGATTCCTTTGAACAGCACCAGCGCTCTCGCTGCGCGCACCGCGCGCGAAAGCAAGGCCGATGCGTTGAACAATTTCAGTGCGGTGCGCCATGCATCGGTCTTCGAGGGCGTGCCATTGGGCCGCAACCCGGGCGAAATGATTCAAAAGATCATGAGCGTGCCGATCCTGAGCGACGGCAAAGTCGTCGGCGTCGTCCAGATTTCGCGCAAAGGATACTCGACCAAGGACGCGGGTCCCGATTTCACGCAATTCGATCTCCGGGAACTGATCGGATTGAGTGGCACGCTCGCGCGTTTCGTTCTGGCATGCGAGGATTCCTGACAGCGTGAGTAACTTCCTTCGCAGATCGCCTCGCCGCGCGACCGCTTCCGCCAGACTGCGGCGAGGCCTATCGCTCTTTCCGTTCTTGTGGGTGATATGCGTCGCGCTGGCGGGTTCGCTGGCGCTTACGGCGCCGCCGGCGCGAGTTGCGCCGCGCGCTCCGACCCCGGTCGACTCCGTGCACATCACGCTGCTCGGAACGACCGACCTCCACGGACACGTCGAACCGCTGGACTACTACACGAACACGCCTGCGAATCTCGGCCTGGCAAAAATCGCGACGCTGATTCGCCAGGCGCGCGCTGAGCAACCCAACGCTTTGCTATTAGATTCGGGCGACACCATTCAGGGCACGCCGCTGGCGTATTACTTCGCTGAGAAAGACACGCACGCGACCAACCCAATGATGCTGCTGATGAATTCGCTCGGCTACGACGCCATGGCCGTGGGTAACCACGAGTTCAATTTCGGCCTCGATGTCCTGTGGAAGGCGAAGCGCGAGGCGCAGTTTCCGATTCTTGGCGCCAACATCGAGCAGGCGTACTCGGGGGGCGTGCCGTACTTCAAGCCGTACATCATCAAGCAGGTGGATGGCGTGCGCGTGGCGATTGTGGGATTTGTGACGCCGGGAATTCCACGCTGGGAAATCCCCGAACACTACCGCGGATACATCTTTGAGCCGATCGTGGAAGCGGCCAAGCGAGTGATTCCGGAAGTGCGGAAGCAAGCGGACCTCGTCGTGGTGATCGCGCATTCGGGGCTGGGTCCAGATCCAGCTGCGAACCAGGCGGCGAATTCGGACGAGATCGCCGGAGAAAACGTGATGTATGCGCTGGCGGAGCAGGTGCCCGGGATCGACGTGATTCTGTTCGGCCACACGCACCACGAAGTGCAAGAGTTGTTCGTGAACGGCGTTCTGCTTGTGCAGGCGAAGAACTGGGGCGGCTCGCTAGCGCGCGTGGACGTCAACATGAAGCGCGATGCAGCAGGCCACTGGGAAGTGCAATCGAAGCATTCGACGACGATTCCGGCGACGGATTCGGTTGCGGCGGACCCGGAGATTCTAAAATTGGCCGCGCCGTACGAGGCCGCCACGCAGAAGTACCTCGATACGCCGGTGGCGACGTCCCCGCGCGAATTGAGCGGGGCGACGGAACGATTCGTGGACGGGCCACTCGTGACGTTGATCAATCGCGTGCAAATGGAGTACGGCCAAGCGGACGTTTCGATGGCGACGATGTTCTACCCCGGCGCGCGCATCCCGGCGGGGAACGTGACGATTCGCCAACTCGCGGCGCTTTACGTTTACGAGAACACGTTGTACACGGTGGAGATGACGGGCGCTCAACTCCGGCAAGCGCTCGAACACGCGGCGACCTTTTTCCAGCCGTGGCCCTTGCCGGCGGGCGCGACGCTGAAACTTCCCGATTACGGCGCAGATTCCGCATTAGGCGTGAGTTACAAGATCGACCTGACGAAACCTGCGAGCCAGCGAATTACGAATCTCACGTTCAAGGGACACCCGCTCGGCGACACGGAGAAGTTGCGCGTGGCGATCAATAATTACCGGTACACGGGCGGCGGACAGTACAGTTACAAAGGTTTGCCGATTCTCTACCGCTCGCCGCAGGAGATTCGCGACTTGATCATCGAATACGTGACGCGCACGGGAACAATTCCCGCCGAACCCGATCACAACTGGGAGATCGTGCCGCGCGAGGCTGTGGATGCGCTGCGAACGCTTTCCGAAAGCGATTCCCGCCATCCCACGACCCGGCTTGCGTTTCCCCGAGTTGCGCCGGCGGTGTTCGCAGCGCAGCGGGTGAGCGCCGCGGCGGGGGCGCGATGATTGCTCCGCCTCCGATTCGCTCGCAGCGTGGAAACGTATTGACAGCCCCGAACGAACTTGTTACTTTTCGCACGCTTGTGATCTTGGACGAGTCCCCAGTTCGAGCGAGGAGGCACCGCTACACCGGCACACTCCATGGCGTTCGTCGCTAAGAAAATCTTTCTGACCAAGGGCGTAGGAAAACATCGCGAGCGGCTTTCCAGTTTCGAGCTGGCGTTGCGCAGTGCGGGCATCGCCGCGTGCAATATCGTGCGCGTCTCCTCGATCTTTCCGCCCAATTGCAAGTTGATTTCCCGGAGCGAAGGGCTGAAGCACCTAAAGCCGGGCCAAGTGGCGTTCACGGTGATCAGCGAGAATTCCACGCGCGAGGCGCACCGGCTGATTGCGGCGGGGATCGGCCTCGCTCTGCCCGCGGACAAATCCATCTATGGCTATCTGTCCGAGCACCATTCGTTCGGCGAGACCGAGGAAGTCGCGGGCGAGTACACGGAAGAGCTGGCGGCAGAAATGTTGGCGACGACGCTGAACGTGGAGTTCGATCCCGATCTCTCCTGGGACGAGAAGAAGGAAGTGTACCGGATCTCGAACAAGATCGTCCGGACGCTGAATATCACGCAGTCCGCCGTGGGAGACAAGCGCGGGCTATGGACCACGGTGCTCGCCGCGGCCATCATGATCGGCGAAGACGACTGATCCATTTCGCGGAGCGCACATTCCTCTCCAGAGAAAATGCAACTAAGAATTTACATTTCGCAGCACTCCTTCATAGGCTGGATTCTGATCGGGCTGATCGCGGGCTGGCTCGCGGGAAAAATCGCGCGCGGCCGCGGCTTCGGTTGCCTTGCCAACGTGTTGCTGGGACTGATCGGGGCGCTGCTCGGCGGCTGGATCTTCACCAAGCTGGGTTTTTTCGGCGGTGGCTGGCTGTATAGCCTCGCGGCGGCGACGATCGGCGCGGTCCTTCTCGTCTCAATCGCGCGTTTATTCTTTAGCAGGGATAAGTAGGCTCGACCGCAACGTTCGCGGCTAATCCTCAAGACGTTCCTGCGTCCAATCATTTCAGTGTGGATTTGCACACGCGTTGGGTCCGAGAGTCCGGCGTCGATGCCCGCCTGAGGCCGGGACCCCGTCCGGCAAGGCCGGTGAACTTCTCGGGCTCCTCCGCGGCCATTCGCGCCGCACTCTTCCGCTTCAACGCCTTCTGAGCCTAGCTCGTGAAGTAGAGGCGGTGAAAATCGAGACTCTCTCACTCGCTCCGGTACAAGACTCGGTCTGGTCAATACGCCTATTCCACCCCACCACACCGAAACCCGACGTCGTCGAAGCCCTTGGCCGGACCGATCCGGAAGCGGTACGAGACACTAATGACCGAACTGTCGAGGTTCCAGGCTCCGCCCCGTAGAACCCGAAGTTTCCCGCTCCCGGGCCCCTGGGGATCCTGCGACGGGCTGCTTTGGTAATACTTCGAATCGTACCAATCGTTCACCCATTCATCGACGTTCCCCAACATGTCGTACAGCGCAAAGGCGTTGGGACGCTTTTCTCCTACCTCATGAATCTGGGCCCCGTCGTTTCCAAAGTACCACGCGACCTCGTCAATCGGCCCGTACCACTGCGATACGCTCCCGGCCCGTGCCGCATATTCCCATTCGGCTTCTGTAGGCAGACGCCCGCCAGCCCAACTGCAGTACGCCTGGGCATCGTCCCAAGACACCATGACCATGGGCATGTTCTCGCTCCTCCAATCCTTGTTGTAGTAGGGAGCCTTGGGCATCTGCCGCCCGGTAGCCCCAGCAAACCGCGTGTACGCGCCCACCGTCACCGTCGTCTGGCCAAGCCAGAAACCCTTGCTGATCGTGACCGAGTGTTGCGGCAACTCATCCTTGGCACACAGGAGTTGGCGCGGCACAGAGCAGCCCATCAGGAAAG
>DASPOJ010000158.1:0-2480 GCA_035626055.1 Candidatus Methylomirabilota bacterium
GAGGCCCCTACAAACTTCTTGGTTCTGCGAGACGGCAGGGCGTATTTTGAGGGAGACCCACGAGCCCTGATGGAGTCGTCAGATCCGTACCTGAAGAGCTTCTTGGAGTGAGCCGGTCCCGCGAGGCGGGGCCGCTGAGGAGGGTGGTAAATGGCGCAACACAAGCAACTGACTTGGAACGAACTGCGCGTCGGCGTGTTCGTGCTCGCGGGACTTCTTTTGGTCGTGTTGGCAATTTTCTACGTCACCGGCGCGGGCTCCCTGGGTGCGAAGTATCGGCTGCACACATTCCTGCCGGAAGTGGACGGTTTGGCCGTTGGCGCGCCGGTGCGGCTCGACGGCGTCGAAGTCGGCAACGTCGAGACCATCACGATCGCCCCGGCCCTTCCCGGGAGACCGATGGATCCCAACCGCAGCATCGAAGTCGGAATGCGGCTGACCCAGCGCTACAAGAGCGACATCCGGACCGATTCGAGCGCTGGACTCGTAACCGAGGGATTGCTCGGCGACCGCTACGTGGATATTGCGCGCGGGTTCAAAGGCAGCGTCTTGCAGGATGGTGAAGAAGTTCCGGGACACGAAGAGGAGGCCATGAAGCAAGTCGTCGAGCGAAGCGCGGACGTGCTGGCGAATCTCAGGGCGCTGACCAGCCAGATCGGCACGATGGTGGACGACTTGCAGCGCGGACGCGGCTCACTCGGCAAGCTGCTCGAGGACCAGACGGCGTACAACCATCTCAACAGCGTGCTCACCCGCGCTGATGACATGATGGCGGGGATTCAAGCGGGGCAGGGAACGCTCGGGCAACTGGTGAGCAGCGATAGACTGTACACGCGCGTGGATTCGGTCGCGGGGCGTCTTGACAACGTGCTCGAAGCTGTGCAACAGCAAAGAGGATCCCTCGGAAGATTCGTGTACGACCCGGCCGTGCACGACGAAGCGCGTCAAATGCTGGCGAACAGCAACGCGTTGATCGCCGACGTCCGCAACGGCAAAGGAACGATCGGGAAACTCGCGACCGACGACTCGCTTTTCGTGAAGTACCGCGAGATCGGTGAGAATCTCGCGACCGCGACAGCGAAGCTCAACAGCAACGAGGGCACCACGGGAAAATTCTTCAGCGATCCGCAATTCTACGACAACATGACTGGGCTCGCGGGCGATATGCGTTTGCTGATCGGCGATTTCCGGAAGAATCCGAAGAAATTCCTGAGCGTGAAGTTTTCGCTTTTCTAAGCGACCCCGCGCGAGCCGGAACGCAAACCCGCAGTTGCTTACGTGATCCCCTCCGCGACGGCCGAATCCCCGGCCGCCCGGGCCGGGTTCTTGCGGGGCCAGAATTGCACGGCGATGCGGGAAAACATTCTGCTGCTTCTTGGCGACACCACGTTCACGTTGAGGAATGAAATCTTGCCAACCGCGGCAAAGGCGTAGGGCTGCGAATTATGCGGTGGCTGCGCGGATGGGCAGATGCACAAGACGTCGTTGCCGGAGTCCCACTGGGGCGGCGGGCCGGGCGGCGTGACAAAGTGAACCTGGCGATCGAGAACCGACAAGAGCATGAGTTGCTGGAAACGGGAGAGCGCGGGCGCATAGAGAATGATGCCGCCGCGATCGGGAAGAATTTCGCGGCCTTCGACGCGGACGCTGTAGATCGTGTGCGTCGCGATCCATAGGGTCAACCGGAGCAGCGAATCAGGGAGGGCGAGCACGGCGTAGAGGCCGGCCAGGAAGGTCATGGCTCCGCCGGCCATAAAGATTTGACGCGCTCCGAGATGCAATCCTGCCGCGAGGATCTCGTAAGCACCCGCGGCCGCAAAGACGCCTACAAACGATAGTAGGTTGGCCGCCGCGATAACCCCGCCTTTCGTTTCGGGCCTCGGACGAAACTGAATCAGCGCGCCGAGCGGCACGGCGTAGAAGCCCCCGAAGAAACCGAGCAGGGCGAGCTCGGCGCGAACGTGCCAGATGGTAAGGCCCGGGCGCGAAACCATCAGACTGAACAGCGTCATGCCCAGCGCGCCGAGCGGCACGAGGCCGTATTCAATCTTGCCGCCTGAGAGATAGCCCGCCACGAGACTGCCGAACCCGATTCCTATTCCCACCGCGGCCGTCAAATAACTGGTTTGGGCTTCGTTGACATGCAGAACGTCGTGGCCGTAGATCACGACGACGAATTGCAGCAGTGCGGCGAGATAGAAAAGGTACGTGTTCCCAATAATTGCCCAGCCAAGAATGTGGTCGCGTCGCAGGATCCGAATCTGCTGCCAGAGATCTCCCAGCGGATTGGGGCGGAATTTCACGTTGGGATTCGCAGCGCGCACGCGGCTGATGCCGAGGCTCGTGGTGAGACCGATCATCGTGCAGCCGAGAAGGACGAGTCCGGAGAAAAATTGACGGTGGCGGAAGTGGAAGGCGAGGTAGCCCGCTGCGACCTGTCCCGAAATCGCCGCGAGAAATGTGCCTAGCTCGATGATGCC
>DASPOJ010000159.1:0-9722 GCA_035626055.1 Candidatus Methylomirabilota bacterium
CCCAAGTCGCAACATCCGGGCGCATCCGATCCATTGCGCGCTCGCGGTGTGAAGGCCACGGGCACATGGACGGGTTCGGGCGGAAGCACAAGCTACGTTTCACTTCGCAATGGCTGGGTCGTCAGCGTCAGCCAGATAGGAACTGAGAAGATGAACGTCACTTTGACCAGCGAGCACGGGGACTCTCTGCGTTACGTTGGAACTGTCCGCACCCGCACGATTTTGCAACTCCTGCCGGATTGAGCCGGGCGGATCTCTAACTCGATTTCCTCACCAGCCGTACGCCTGCCCTCAGGCGGGCAGGGCCGCGCATTTCGCGCCACTGCGAATTGCCCAAGCGGCCCGATTTTGGCTACGTTCCGAAAGACGGCGCCAGTGCATCGATCGCGCTATAATAGTTTGTTTATCCGCACAGCTTTGAACCCGCTGTGCGGCTAAGACATGAATTTCAAGCTCATCAGCGATTACGAACCGCGCGGCGATCAGCCGGAAGCGATCGACCAGCTCACGCGCGGCATTGAATCCAGCGAGAAACACCAGGTCCTCCTCGGCGTCACCGGCTCGGGCAAGACGTTCACGATGGCCAAGGTCATCGCCTCCGCGAATCGCCCGGCGATCGTCCTCGCGCACAACAAGACCCTTGCCGCGCAGCTCTACCACGAATTCAAGAATTTCTTTCCACTGAACGCCGTCGAATATTTCGTCAGTTACTACGATTACTATTTGCCGGAAGCCTATCTCCCCGCTTCCAACACGTACATCGAGAAGGAATCCACGGTCAACGATGAGCTGGACAAGCTGCGCATGAGCGCCACGCGCTCGCTATTCGAGCGCCGCGACGTCATCATCGTGGCCTCGGTCTCCTGCATCTACGGCCTCGGTTCGCCAGAGGCCTATTACGGCATGCTCGTTTTGATCGAGCGTGGCCAGAGCATTTCGCGCGAAGGACTGCTTCGCAAGCTCGTGGACATCCAGTACGAACGCAGCGAGGAGTTGCGCCGCGGCACGTTTCGCGTCCGCGGCGATACGATCGAGATCTATCCGCCGTATGAGGACGTCGCCTACCGCGTCGAGCTATGGGGCAGCCAGGTGGACGCGCTGCGCGCGATGGATCCGCTGACCGGCGAATTGCGCGGAACGGAGAATCTGGTGCGGCTGCCCATCTATCCGAAGTCGCACTACGTCATGCCCGCCGAGCAGCGCGAGCGCGCCATCGTCACGATTCTTGAGGAACTCGGCTGGTGGAAAGGCGAGCTTGACAAGCAGGGAAAATACGTCGAATCGCAGCGCCTCTGGCAGCGCACGATGTTCGACATCGAAATGATGCGCACCATCGGCTATTGCCACGGGGTCGAGAACTATTCGCGCCATTTCTCGGGCCGATTGCCGGGCGAAGCGCCGCCGACGCTGCTCGATTACGTGCCACAGGATTATCTTCTGTTCGTGGACGAGTCCCACCAGACGATTCCGCAGCTTCACGCCATGTATCACGGCGATCGCTCGCGCAAACAGACGCTTGTGGATTACGGCTTCCGCTTGCCCTCCGCGCTGGATAATCGCCCTCTGACGTTCGAGGAGTTCGAGCATCGCACCGATCAGGTGGTGTACGTCTCCGCCACGCCGGGGCCATACGAGCTGACGCGCGCGGGGGGCGTCGTCGTCGAACAGGTGATTCGCCCCACGGGCTTAATCGATCCCGAAGTCGAAGTGCGGCCTGTGAAGGGCCAGGTGGACGACCTGCTCGAGGAAATTCGCGTGCGTGCCGCGCGCAATCAGCGCGTGCTGGTCACCACGCTCACCAAGCGCATGTCCGAGGATCTTTCGGAGTATTTCATCGAGGTCGGCGTGAAGTGCCGCTACCTGCATTCCGAAGTCGAAACGCTCGAGCGCGTGCGCATTCTGCGCGATCTTCGCCGCGGAGAGTTCGACGTTCTCATCGGGATCAATTTATTGCGCGAAGGCCTCGATCTGCCCGAGGTTTCGCTGGTGGCGATTCTCGACGCCGACAAGGAAGGTTACCTTCGCAGTGCGACGGCCCTGATTCAAACCGTCGGCCGCTGCGCGCGCCACGTCGAGGGCCGTGCCATCCTCTACGCCGACGTCATGACCGGCTCGATGCGCCAGGCGATCGACGAGACAAATCGCCGCCGCGCCAAGCAGCTCGCCTACAACACCGAGCACGGCATCACGCCGCAATCAATCATCAGGAGTGTGGACATGCAGCTCGCCCGGATCGTCGAAGCCGATTACGTCACAGTTCCGGATCAGCCGCTTGTGGACGAAAACATCACCACAGAAGAGCAGTTGAACCAGGCCATCGCGCAACTCGAAACGCAGATGCGTGAAGCCGCGAAGAAATTCGAGTTCGAGCGCGCGGCCGCGCTGCGCGACCGGGTCCGCGATCTCAAGCAGCGCGATATCACCGCGTTCTTCTCTCCCACCCCGCCCGCCGCGCCTCCCCCAGAAGTCGACTAGCCCGTTTCCGCCCGCCGCGCGCACGGATTTTCCCCACGCAGGGGCGGAGCTTGTCTCAGCCCATCTTTTCTGCGCCCTCTCGATATCCCCCTCACACCGCTCCCCTCTTCAATTCCGCCAGCGAATAAAACGTTCCGCGCCAATTCACGCCGCCCCGCCAAAGCGTAACAATCGCTGACCGCAATATCATCCAGCTAAAGAACGCCGCGCCAAACGGCTGCGTGATCACATAGAGCGGCGACTTCCGAACCGCTCGAAGCGACACGCCGTGGATTGTCAACAGTGCTGCCAGAGCGAGCGCCGCGAATAGACGCGCCCACCCCGTCGCAAAGATCACGCCGAACCACGGAACGACGCACAGTAGGATCTGCCCCAGCGCGGCGGCCAGAGCAAAGAAAATGTTGAAGTGCATCGCGGCGAACAAGTTCTTTGTAACCCCGCGAATGACGTTACCGAGACCCGTGTGCCATCGCAACCGCACTTCGTCGGTCCCAACAGCGACGCCGGAACGAAAACCGGCCACTTTGATGATTTTTCCCAGCTTCATGTCGTCAATCACTTCGAGCGCCAGCCGCCGGTGCCCGCCGACGGCTTCGTACGCCGTTCGCCTTACTAGCTGGAACGCGCCGACTCCCACGTAACTTGGCGAGCGGGGGTCGTTTACACTCCATACGGGATTCCCGAACAGAAAAATCAGCATGAAATAACTGATAGCAGCGGTTTCCCAAACGCCGCGCATGTCCACCCCCGGGAGCAGTGTCAGATGGTCCCATCCGCGTTCCTCCGCCAACCCCAGCGCGCGGCTCAAAACATCCGGATCAAAGTGAACGTCCGCGTCGGTGAAGACCAGCCACTTGCCGGAGGAGGCCTGCGCCCCGGCATTGAGCGCGCGAGTCTTGCCCAGCCAGCCCGCAGGCAGCTCGCGGATGTCCACCACGCGGAGAAGTTTGCTTGTCCGGGCAAATTGGTTGAGAATGTGAGCGGTTGCATCGCTTGAGCGGTCATTGACTGCGATGACCTCGTACCGGGGATACGTCAACCCAAGCAGGCTGGCTAGCGCCGCCGGCAGTTTTTCAGCTTCGTCCCGGGCGGCGAAAATCACAGAAATCATAGGCAGGGCGCTTTCCGGAGGGGGCGTCGCGTTCGCGAGCCGCGGAATGTTTCGAAGTCCCACGAGCGCTCGGAGGCCTGCGGCGATGGAAACAGCGGCGAGACCGGCGAAATAGAGGATCCAGAGGTTGTGCAAAGGCTAGGAACCCGGAGACCAACGATGTTAAGACGCACTATGTTAGCACACGGCATTCCAACTCTGGGAATTGTCGGCGCGGGCCGGGTGGGATGCGCGCTCGGCCGCCGGCTGCGCGAAATTGGCTGGCGCGTGGGCCCGGTTGTGACGCGCGGGGAATCCAGCGCTCGCGCCGCCGTCCGGGTCATCGGCCAGGGCCAGGCGCACGCCGGGCTGACGCGTCAGATTCTCGTCGCGGACGTCCTGCTTATTGCGACGCCGGATGACGCTATGTCGAAAGTCGCGGCGGAATTGGCCGAGATGGGAAGTGAGGAGTGGCGCGGCAAGATCGTTCTTCACACCAGCGGCGCGCTCGGCTCCGGCGTGCTGGAAAAGCTCAAGCTGTGCGGGGCGGAGACCGGCTCGATGCATCCGCTGCAGACTTTCAGCGGCCGCGAGATCCCCCGCTTGGAAGGCTGCTTTTTCGTGATGGAAGGAAGCGTGGCGGCCGTGCGGCTGGCGCGAACAATCTGCCGGGAATTGGGCGGCATTCCGGTGAAGGTCAAGGCCGGAGGCAAAGCCGCCTACCACGCGGCGGGGGCATTCGTGGCAGCGTTCTTCCTGGCCTCTCTCGAAGCGGCAACGCGCATTCTGATGGCGGAGGGATTCACGCGGCGTCAAGCTGTGCGCGCTCTCGAGCCGCTTGCCCGGCAGACGCTGGAGAATGCGAAGCGACTCGGGCCGCGAGCGGCCTGCACCGGTCCAATCAGCCGCGGCGACTTCGGCACCGTCGAACTCCACGTCCGCGCGCTCGGCGGATTTCCGCGCGAGTTTGGCGCTGCGTACGTGGCGCTGAGCCGCCTGGCAGCGTCCTTGCTCTCCGCCGAGCCGCGCGCCACACTGAGAAGCGTCGAGCGCGCACTTGCGGCGGCGGGCGGTGGCAACTCGGAACCACAGGGGGAAAGACTAGGTGAAAAGTCTGCAAATTCCCATTGAAAGCGCCGCGCTGCCAAACGGCCTTCGCGTCGTCATTGCGCCCTATCGCGCGGCGCCTGTTGCGACGGTCGGCGTGTATTACAACATCGGTTTTCGTCTGGAGCCGCACGGCCGCAGCGGGTTCGCCCACTTGTTCGAGCACATGATGTTTCAGGGCTCCGAGCACGCCGGGAAAGTGGTGCACATCAAGCTCATCAATTCTTCAGGCGGCGTGTTGAATGGCTCCACGCACTACGACGTGACGAACTACTACCAGTCCGTCCCCTCGAACGCCGTCGAACGCGTGCTTTGGCTCGAGGCCGACCGTATGCGCGCGCTCAAGGTGGACGACGAAAATCTCCGCAATCAGCGCGACGTCGTCAAGGAAGAGGTCCGCGTCAATGTCCTCAATCAACCGTATGGCGGCTTCCCGTGGCTGGATCTTCCGCCCATCGCCTATCGCAACTGGGCCAACTCTCACAATTTCTATGGCGACTTCGCCGACCTCGACGCCGCCACGCTCGATGACGTCCAATCTTTCTTCCGCACCTACTACGCTCCCGCGAATGCCGTGTTGCTGATGCTCGGTGACGTTTCACCCGAAGAGGGATTTAGGCTCGCCGAGCGTTACTTCGCGGATATTCCTTCCGGGCCGGCGATCGCCCCCGCGGATGTGAGCGAGCCGTTGCAATCGGGCGAGCGCCGCGGAGCCGTCGAGGAGAAGTTCGGATCGCTGCCCGCGGTGGCCATTGGATACCCGGCTCCGCGCCGCCTCACGGACGATTGGTACGCGGCCGCGATGCTCGATCAGGCCTTGCACGGCGGTCGCGCGGGCCGTGTCTATCGAAAACTGGTGCTCGAGCAGCAGATCGCGGTGGATGCGGAGGGAGGCGTGCACTATCCGGTCGGCGATCTGTTCGATTACAACGGCCCGACGCTGATGGTCACGCGGATCATGCACAAGCCGGAACACTCCGCGGAAGAAACGATTGCCGCGTACGACGCGGTCTTGGACGGGGTGAAGCAAAAGGGAATCGAAGAGGCGGAACTCGCACAGCTCAAAGTGAAATTCCGTTCGGATTACTATTCCGTGCTCGAAGGCGGGCATGGAGGGCACGTTCCCCGCTACGGTCTGATGCACTGCATGGCCTGTTTCACTTTGTTCGACAACGAGCCCCGCCTCGTCAACACGATCCTCGATCGCTTTCTCGATGTTGCTCCCGCACGCGTGCAGGAAGTCGCGGAGAAATATCTTTCCCCGTCGCAGCGCTCCGTGGTGCTGCGCCAGCCGCTGCAAAAAAACAGTCCGGCCGGGAAAGGGGCGGCGTGATGGCGGCCCCGGTGGCGCCGGATTTTCGCTCTGAAGTTCCCGCGCTCGGTCCCGAGCGGCCCGTGGTTTGGCCGCAGAGGACTCGCGCGCGCCTGCCCAATGGTTTGGAAGTCGTGCTGGTGGAATCCCACACGATCCCGAAGTTCACGGGAGAGCTTTTCTTCCGCAGCGGCAACGCCTCCGCCGCGCTTTCGGCGCCCGGCCTCGCCAGCCTCACGTCCGCGGTTGCGCGCACGGGAACCTCCCTGCGCACCAGCCGCGAGATTGAAGAGGATTTGCGACGCATGGGAGCGGATCTATCCTCCGGCGCCGGGATGGACACGAGTGTGATTTCGTTCGCGGGCCTCGTTGATTCCTCCGAGGAGCTGTTGCGCTTGGTGGCGGAACTCGCGACGCAAGCGGTGTTTCCCGCAGCCGAATTCGAGCGCGAACGCCGCCAGATGCTGGAAGGGGTGCGCATCGAACGCAGCACTCCCGGTTTCCTGGCCGGAGAGCGAATCCGCAAGGTCCTGTTTGGCGCGCATCCGTACGCAGTGGTTTCGCCGGCGGAATCGCAGGTGGAGGCGTTTCGCCGCGAGCAACTGGTCGCGTTCTACGAACGCAATTACCGGCCGGAAGATGCGCTGTTCATCGCGGTGGGCGATTTCCTGCCCGACGCGATGCTCGCGCAAGTCGAGCGCGTGTTCGGCGGATGGAGCGGCGCGAAGCCCGCGGCTTTTGCCGATGTACCGTTGCCCGAAGCGCGAGGGCGGGGTGTTTCCCTGGTTCACCTGCCCGGCGCGGTGCAGGCGCAAGTCGTCGCCGGCAATGTTACGATTACGCGGCGCCATCCCGACTGGTTGCGCTACACGCTCGCCAATTCCATCTACGGGGGCGCGTTCAACTCACGGCTGGTGATGAACATCCGCGAGCAGAAAGGCTACACGTACAGTCCGCGCAGCAGCGTTCACGCGCTGCGGCGCCACGGTTACTTCACGGTGTCCGCGGCGGTGCGCAACGACGTGGTCGCCGCGACGCTGGCCGAGATCTTCTACGAGCTGGACCGGATTCGCGCGCTGCCGGTGGGTGAGGACGAACTAGCGGATGCGCGCAACTATCTTTCCGGTATCTTCTCACTCGGCCTCGCGACGCAAGATGGTTTGGAGGGGCAATTGGCCACGGTTACGCTGGAGGAACTGCCAGAAGATTACCTCGAGATGTACCGGCAGCGGATTCGCGCGCTCACAGCGGACGATGTGCTGGCCGCCGCGCGCCAATACTTCGACTCCGCCAACATGCAAATCGTCGTCGTTGGCGACCGGGAACAAATCGGGCACCAGGCGGCGCTGTTTGGCCCCGTCGAAGTTTACGACCAGCAGGGCAATCGGATCTGAGCGAGAAGTTCTGCGCGGCAAGGAAACGCGAACGCAAGGAAACAGGGAAGCAAGGAAGCGGAGAAGCAAGGAAACTGCGATGCAGCGTCATCGTGCTTGCAAATTCTTGGTTGTTGCCTGTGCGGCCGCCCTGCTCGCGGCGAGCGCGAATGGCGCGAAGCAGCCGCCGTCGAAACCGCTCGACCTGAACACAGCCACCGCGGACGAACTGCAGCAATTGCCGGGAATCGGACCAAGCACAGCAGCGGCGATTGTTGCGTTTCGCGAGAAGAGCGGGCCGTTTCGCCGCGTGGAAGATCTGCTCGCCATCCACGGAATCAGCAAGAGAAAACTCGAGGCGATTCGGCCGTACGTGATTGTTGTGCCGCCTCCAAAATCGTCTTCGCTGCTTCGCTTGTTGGCGCCGGGAATCGCTTCGCGCGCCGGCTGAAATTTACGAGCGGCTGCGGGAAGGAAGAGAAGCGGCGACGGGAATCGGCACCTGCTCGGCAATCCGCAGGCCGTATCCTTCCAAGGCGACAACTTTCCGCGGGTGGTTCGTGAGAACGCGAATCGATGTGAGGCCCAGATCGATCAAGATCTGCGCGCCGATTCCGCTCTCGTACTGCAATCTCTGCTGGCAAGCCGGCTCGGCCTCTGCGCGAGCGGGTTGCGGGGGCTGATTGCGGGAATGAAAGAGAATGCCCGGCAACTGGCCGGAGGTCGCGGCGGGCTCGACGCCCAAACTGCGCGCGCCCACGTGGAGATAGACGAAAACGCCGCGGCCATCGGCCACGATCGCTTCCAGCGAACGCTGGACCAATTCGTAACAATCGCAGGCGGACGAGGCAAAAACGTCGCCCGCGAGGCAATGCGCGTGGACGCGAACCAGCGGCGGCGCATCGGGCGTTTTCTCTTGCGCAGCCAACGGCGCTTCCTCGGGCAGGCCGGCTGCTGAAGATAGACCGCGAATGAGCGCGATGTGCTGGTCGCCGTTGACTTCCGAGGAATAAACGATCATCCGGAAATCGCCGTAACGCGTCGGGAGGACGGATTCGGCGACGCGGCGGACGTAGCGTTCGTGCCGCATGCGATAGCGAATCAGGTCGGCGATGGTGAGGAGCTTCAGGCCGTGCGCCCGGCAGAATCCGGCGAGCTGCGGCAGGCGCGCCATCGTGCCGTCGTCGTTCATGATTTCGCAAATGACCGCGCCGGGGTAGAGGCCCGCGATACGCGCCAAATCCACCGAGGCTTCGGTTTGCCCGGCGCGCACGAGGACGCCGCCGCGCCGCGCGCGCAGCGGGAAAACGTGGCCCGGGCGAGCCAAATCCGAAGGGCGCGTGGCCGGATCGATGGCGGCGCGAATTGTGGTGGCGCGATCGGCAGTGCTGATTCCGGTCGTCGTGCCGCGCCGCGCGTCGATGGATTCACAAAAGGCCGTGCCGTAATTGGAAGTATTGACCGGCGACATCGGCGGCAGGTTCAATTCTTCGCAGCGCGCTTCGGTGAGGCTCAGGCAAATCAGGCCGCGGCCGTACTTTGCCATGAAGTTGATGGCTTCCGGCGTGACCTTCTCCGCCGCCATCGCCAAGTCGCCTTCGTTCTCGCGGTCCTTGTCGTCCACGATCACAATCTGGCGGCCCTGGCGAATCTCTTCGAGGGCTTCCTCAACCGTGGCAAACTGGATGTGATTTTCGTTCATCGCGAACTTTCCAGACTCCGTTCCATGAATGCCGGTGCTCAAATGAAATCATAGCTCAACCGCCCGCACGAGGATTGTCAGAATCGCCGGCGCGTACCAGAAGGCATCATCTCAGCTCGAGAATCTCGATCCGGCGATTCGGCCTGGGGCGAAATTCGAGCATCGTCAACGAAAATACTTCGCCGCGCGGCTGGCCGGGTGGATTGAAGACCAGCGTCGTCCGAATCGTCGTACCGGATGCGAGCGACACACCGCGCCAGATGCCGCCGACTCCGGTCATTTTCACGTTGAAGATTCCGGCAGAGTCAATTTGGCTCATCTCCCAGCGAACGCCATATTCGTCGGTAAGATAGGTGCCGCCGCGCACCATTGCGAGCTGAAACGTGAAGCGAGAGAGGCCGGTAAATTCGAGGGTGACGCCGATGCTGCCGCCAGCGTATCGCTGCAACGATTTCACCGTCACCCGGTAAGAATCCGTCGCGACGCTGCCGACACCCGTGAGCGACGGTTCCGCGGGCGGCGCAGGTCTGGGAGCGCCGTGCTCCGGCGGCCTCGTGGCCGGAGGCGCAGTAGCGGGCGCGGCGCTGGGCGCAGACGCAGGCGCCGAACTCGCCGCTGGCGGGGGCGTTGCGCCTGGTGTCTCGGGTGCAGAAGCGGGCGCGG
>DASPOJ010000160.1:0-9208 GCA_035626055.1 Candidatus Methylomirabilota bacterium
AGCAGAAGCGCCGCCTCGGCAGCCGCTACGAAAGCTACTGGTATTCGATGGAAAAGCGCGAGTGGACCAAGCACAGCGGCTGGCCCGTCGCGGCCGATGAGTGGATCAGATTGAAAGCCTGGGTCGTTCGCCGCAAGATGAAGCTCTCCGCATTGTCGCGCCCGGGTTTCGCTGCGGACGTTGCAAGAATCTTCCGAGAGGTCTTCCCTCTTTGGGCGTTTACATCCCTTCCGCGAGCCGCTGGCCGCAGGTAGTTCGCACGAATCGGCCGCGCCGGTGGAACTGACCGATTTCGCCTCCGCCCACTGGCCTTCCGGGCTCCTGCACGCGCCGCAATCTTCGGAGTGCAGTGTTCACGTCCAGATGCTAAAATCTTTTCGCCATGACACAACCCAAGCGAATAGCCATTCTTACGGGTGGCGGAGACGTCCCCGGCCTGAATAACGTCATCAAAAGCGTAGTCTACGAAACCACAGAGAGCGGATACGAAGTTCTCGGCATCCGGCGCGGGTGGGAGGGACTCACCCACATGCGGCCGGGGCGGGAACTCGATCCCGAGTACGTCCGTCCACTCGACCGCATCAATACGCGCGGGATTGACCGCACCGGCGGCACAATCTTGCACACCTCGCGGACGAATCCGTCGAAAATGACGCAGAAGGGCCTTCCACGGGATTTTCCCGCGGACCGTCTCAAAGCCCTTCAGACCGGCCCGGAAACTTACGATTTCACCCCCGTCGTGCTGGAGAATCTGCAAAGCCTCGGTGTTGATACGCTCATCGCGATCGGCGGCGACGACACGTTGAGCTTCGCCAAGGTCCTCGACTCGAAAGGCTTCCACGTCATCGGCATCCCCAAGACCATGGACAATGACGTGCGCGGCACCGAGTACTGCATCGGCTTCTCCACCGCGATCACCCGCGCCAAGGACATCATCACGCGCCAGCGCACTACGCTCGGCTCGCACGAGCGCATCGGCGTATTCCGCATCTTCGGCCGCGACGCCGGCTTCACGGCGCTCTTCACGGCGTACGTCACTTCCGGCCGTTGCGTAATTCCGGAAGCGGAATTCGATCTGGGCCGGTTGGTGGATATTCTCGTCGATGACAAGCGCAAGAATCCCAGCCGCTATTCCTTTGTGATCGCTTCGGAAGGCGCAATGTGGGAAGGCGGTTCGGTGGCCGAGTACGGCGAGCCCGATCCCTTCGGACACCGCAAGAAAGTGGACGTCGGGCAAGCCCTTTCCGAAGAGATCAAGCGCCGCGCCGGCGAGGACACCATCACCAGCGACTTGACGTACGACTTGCGCAGCGGTGAAGCAGATTCCTTCGACCACATGATCGCCATCACGTTCGCTAGTGTTGCCGTGGACCTGCTCCGCCAGGGCACGTTCGGACGATTGGTCGGGATTCGCGACGGAAAGTATAGCCACTGTCCGCTGCCGGATCCGAAGCTCGGTCCGCGCAAGGTGGACGTCAAGAAGCTCTACAATGTCGAGCGGTTTCGCCCGCACTACGCGGACAAAATCGGCGTGCCCTTCATGCTGACGAAGGAAACCGACTAACCCTCATTTCTCTCTATGTTTGAAGCCCGGGAGTAGTTTGGTTTTCATGGTGGTGGCCCCGCCCTGCGGGGTCGCCGTCTTCGCGTCATCGGAAGAGATGTCCCGCCTGCTTGGGCGCTGACCGCCATCCTGCCATCTGTGAGGCCCGGCCCTTTGGCGGGGCCGAAGAATCTAGTGGCTCTGGGCAATTGGCAAAGCCCGAGGTATCGGCATAGGGAGCAATTCTGGCTATATCTCTTCTTCGTCTTCCGGTCTCTTCAGCCGCGTCACTTTCATTTTCAACCCAATCCCGCGCGCCCGCACGTCGGCGAGGACAGCCTGGCGCACCTCAGCGGGCAGACCGCCCGGCGGATGTACGCCGCTCATCTCCCGTGGGAAATGTTTTATAAAGAGCGCCGCGACGTTCGCCGTGGCATACGCGATCGGCGTCGCGTGAAGCCCGCGCATGCGAAGCTGATAAAGGGTGGGGAAGCTCGCGTCCCAGCGGACTTCGATCGGCTCATCGTCTTTCACGCCTCGCACGACTACAGCCGCGGCGAATCGCGCGTTGCGCAGATCGCCGCGCTTGATCAGCCGCGCCACCTGCCGCGGTGTTGGCGTCTTCGGGAAGCGCGAACTTACGGGGCCCCGCGAGCGCGAGAGCTTGCCTTGCCGGTACCATCGCCGTAGGCGATCGATTTCGTTTCCGCCGATTTTGGCGTCCATCTCGCGCACGGAAACGTAGTGCGGCAAGATGCATACTTCGTCTTGCGCCGCCAGCACCACGCGCGTCTCCCCGATCGGCGGCGGAAAGCGAAACGTTTCGGGCTCGCCGAATCGCTTCCCGAACGCGAATCTGCCCTCGCGGACGATCCGCGGGCGCGACACCGCTTCATCGAACGAGACGTCGGGCGACCATTGCGAAATGGGATCGTCGCTCTCGATGCTTTCGTACAGCCGGATTCGCACCGTATCGACCGAGTCCATCGTCTCGATCGCGCGCGCCCCCAGCAGATTCGTCAAGCCGGGCGAAGCGCCTGCCGTAATCAACGCGCAACGATTCTTTTGAACGAAGCGGCGGTCATATCGAAGCTGCTCGGGCCGGAAGGGATTGCGTGTCAGATGGGCGTCGAGGTCCAGATAATGGGACCGCAAACGCAGCGCCGCGCGGAGAGCAATTTCGTTGAACACCGCGGCTGACGCGTTCACCAGCAAGTGCGCTCCGCGCGCCGCGCGCACGATGGCCCAGAGATTGCGAGCGTTCACCTCGACCACCGGGATCGCGCTGCGTTTCCCCAGGAACCGCCGCGCCCGCTCCGGGTCGCGGTCGCCGCAGGTCACGCGATGTCCCTGCCTCTCGAGGAGTTGGGCCAGCAGCGAACCTGTCGAGCCGGCCCCGAGAACGAATATCCGCATCGACTCGAAACTGTATCACAATCCCCACCAGCCCCGCGCGCCGTCGCCCGCTGGCGCGTCTATGGTAAAGTCCGCCCCAATAAGCGAAAATGAGGGTGGACAACAAACGTTGGTGCTCTTCTGGATTCTCTTTGAGGCAAAGCGTGGGTTTCCATGGCCGGCGACGAACAGGACCAGAAATTCTTCACTTTGAACGCCGCTGAGCGCGCCCGGCGCGAACTCGAGCCGACGCTCGTCGAGGCCGTTGAGCTGAACGCGAAGTTGACCAAACTGGATGACGCCCTGGGCGAAGTGAGCCAGCGCATTCTCTTGATGGGCGGCGTCACGATTCCACACGAGAAACTCGCGCTGGTTCGCGCGGAGCGCGATCGCGTCGTCGTTGCGCTTCGCGACGCGGTCGAGAAAATTCAGTCCGTCGGCTGTCTTGTGAAAGATCTCGAGAAGGGACTCGTGGATTTTCCCGCGCGCATGAATAACCAGGACGTCTATCTCTGCTGGCGGTTGGGCGAAGCGCGCATTCGCTTCTGGCACCGCAAGGATGAGGGCTTTGCGAGCCGCAAGCCCATCGATCCGAATGATGCCGGACCGCAGGACCCCGTCCAGTAGCTCGCCGCGGCGTGCCGGCGCCGCACAGTCCTAAGGAAGGATTCCCAGTGACGCAGACTGACAGCAGGCTCGCGCGCTCCGCCAGTCCCTATCTGCGCTCCGCTGCGCACCAGTCCGTCGAGTGGTACGAATGGGGCGAAGAAGCCTTTGCCCGCGCTCTCGCCGAGGACAAGCCCATCCTGCTCGATATCGGCGCCGTCTGGTGCCACTGGTGTCACGTCATTGACCGCGAGAGCTACGAAAATCCAGAGACCGCGGCGCTCATCAATCGGCTCTTCGTTCCCGTCAAAGTGGATCGCGACGAGCGCCCCGATTTGGATTCCCGCTATCAATCCGCCGTCAGCGCCCTCTCCGGACAAGGCGGCTGGCCGCTCACCGGCTTCTTGCTTCCCGACGGCAAGCCGTTTTTTGGCGGTACGTATTTCCCGCCCGAAGACGGCATGGGCCGCCCGAGTTTCCGCCGCGTCCTGGTGACGATGGCCGAGGCGTACCGCAACCGACGCGCGGACGTTGAGGAAGCAGCCTCCGCGCTCGCAGGCGCCGTCGCGCAGGCGGAGAGTTTTCAGGGCGCGGCGGGTACTCTTGATCCCGGCGCCTTGGAACGCATGGTGGATTCGATCGCGGAGCGATTTGATTTTCGCAACGGCGGGTTCAGTCGCGCACCGAAATTCCCCCATCCCCAAGCGATCGATTTGCTCCTCGACCAGTGCCAGTTCGCAGCCAAGGGCGGAACGCATTTGCTAAACGTCGCGCGGACCACGCTCGAACGCATGGCGCGCGGCGGCGTCTACGATCAGCTCGCCGGAGGATTTCACCGCTACTCCGTCGATGAATCTTGGCGCGTGCCGCACTTCGAGAAAATGTCCTACGACAATTCCGAGCTTCTGAGGAATTACCTCCACGGCTGGCAGGTCACCGGCGATCCGCTGTTCCGCAAGACTGCGGAAACGATCATCGGCTGGACGAACGGCGTTCTGTCCGATCGCGAGCGCGGCGGCTTTTATGCCAGCCAGGACGCCGACCAGTCGCTCGACGACGATGGCGATTATTTCACGTGGTCGCTCGAAGAGTTGTCTGCGGTTCTGACGCCGGAAGAAGCGCGCGCCGCCGAGCTACGTTACGGCGTCGAAGAGCATGGCCAGATGCACCACAATCCCGCGAAGAATACGCTTTGCATCACAAGCGATTCCCCGGAGCTTTCCGGCGCGATGGCGATACCCGAGGCGCAAGTGGAAGCGTTGCTTGTTTCCGGGAAACGCAAAATGCTCGCCGCCCGGCTCGTGCGCCCTGAGCCGTTCGTGGACCGCACGCACTACGTTTCGTGGAACGCCATGTTCTGCTCGGCCTATCTCGAAGCCGCTCGCGTGCTGCGCGGCGAGTTGGGCGCGGGATGCCGCGAGTTTGCGCTGCGCACGCTCGATCGGATGCTCGGCGAAGCCTGGAATGATGCGCGCGGCTTTGCGCACCGCATCGGAGGCGAGTGGCTCGATGGCTCGCTCGACGATCAGGTCTTCGCTGCCGCGGCGCTCTTGGATGCCTACGAGGCCACGCTCGATTTGCGCTATTTCGATGTGGCCCGTCGCGCGGCGGACTTTTTCCTCGCCCACTATGCGGACTCGGTCGGGGGCGGGTTCTTCGATCGGCCGACCGGAGCCGCGCCGCTCGGCGGATTCGACGTCCGGCGGAAACCGTTGCAGGATTCGCCGACGCCAGCGGCGAACTCCGCTGCCGCAATCGTCCTCGACCGCCTCTACGAGTATTCGGGCGACGCCCACTATCGCGCGGCGGCCGAAAAAACCCTCGAGTGCTTTGCCAAAATTGCGCCGGAATACGGCCTCCACGCCGCGACGTATGGGTTGGCGATCTTGCTTCACGCGCGCCACGCCCAGCAAATCGTCGTGACCGGCTGCTCGGGCGATCCTGCCGCGGCGCGCCTCGAAGAGGTTGCGGCAGCGGGCTATCGCTTCGGCAAGGTCGTGCTGCGCGTCACGCCCGAACGCGCGGCGGCGGGCGCTCTGTCTCCGGCTCTCGCGGAAACGATTTCATACCTTCGCGCGGATATCGCGCAGGCGCTCGTCTGCTCCGGCACTTCGTGCCGGCCGCCGGTGGATGATCCGGAAAAACTTCGGGCCCTCCTGGCTGCGCCCGGCGTGTCTTGACGAATTGAGCAGCAGCTCCCGGCCTGCCGGTGACCGACTTGCCGTTTGCGGAATCAAATGTTGAGGAAACCCGCGGGATGCCGAGCGACCATCATCACCAGTCATACCGAGGAGTCCGCCGCCTGACTGCCGGCAGGCATGCGGCGGACGACAGCTTGCCCGCAGTGGCGGCAGGAATCTCTCCGCTCTCTTTGCCTTCCTCTAAGGTTAGTATCTACTTTGCGTCCGGGGGCGATTCGAACGCGGCATTCGCCGTTCGGATAGGAGCGTAGTTCTTGTTTCTTCGAATTTGGTACATCTTCCTTCAGACTTGGGTGGTCGCGGCTGTGCTCACGCTGCTATACCTTTCGCAGCGTTACTGGTATCGCCGCGCTGAGCGGTTTGCGGACCGGCGAAGCCCCGCTTTGCGCCGCGTGATTCGCACTGCGATCATACTGTCCCTACTGCTGATTATCTTTGCCGTCCTGAATGGATTGCTCGGCCGCCACAGACCTCTGCGGCAAAGCTCCATGCTGGCCGAGATGGTCGGTTTGTGGATGGCGAGTTCTTTGGCCGCCTATGTCGCGGTTCGCGCAGTGCATGTTTGGGAGTGGCTGTGGCGCCGTGGCCGGGCTTTGTTCGCAAGTGGAGGGAAATCGCGGGCCGGCCGCTCCGCCGCAGCGCGAGAGCCTGTGAACCTCTCGCGCCGCTATTTCTTCCAGACTGCGAGTGTCGTCGCGGGTGCGGCCCCGTTCCTTGCTTTCGCCTACGGCTTCGCGGACGAGCGCTGGCGCTTCCAGGTGCGCGAGTCCGAGTTGCCCATCGCGAACTTGCCGCCCGCGCTCGATGGAATGCGCATCGTGCAACTGAGCGACATTCACGTCGGCAGCTTCATGCCGATCGCGCAAGTGCGCCGAGCCGTCGGCATGGCGAATGAACTGAACGCGCACCTCGCCGTCGTCACCGGTGATTTCCTTACCGGGTCGGGAGATCCCATTGAAGCCTGCATCGGGGAGTTGTCGCATCTCCGCGCGCCGCTCGGAGTCTGGGGTTGCAACGGCAATCACGAGATTTACGCCGGCGCGGAAGCCCTCGCCGCGGAATTGTTCCGCAAGAACGGCATGACTCTGCTTCGGCAAGAGCAGTCTGAGTTGCGCTGGAACGGGCAGCCGCTCAATCTCATCGGCGTGGATTACCAGCGCCAGCGCGCGGCCAGCGGAGAGAAGTTGGTCATGCTGCAGGGCGTCGAGCGGCTCGTTCGGCCGGGAATGCCGAACATTCTCCTCTCGCACAACCCGAATTCATTCCCGCGCGCGGCGGAATTGGGGATCGAGGTGTCGCTCGCGGGCCACACGCACGGCGGTCAGGTGACCGTGGAGATTCTCGATCATCGCTTCACTCCCGCTTCCTTCATCACGCCGTATGTCGCCGGACTCTACGGCCGTGCGCTGGGCGCGCCGTCGAGCGTGTCCGATGCCGAACTCCGCGCGTACGCTGCAGCCCACGCGCCGCGGCACAGCTCATGGATCTATGTCAATCGCGGCCTGGGCACCATCGCCACGCCCGTTCGCCTCGGCGTCCCGCCCGAAATCACGCTGCACACGCTCCGCCGCGCGGGGTAACGTTCCGCGGGGCGGGATTTCCATTTTGAGGCCGAATTGGCCCCTGCCAGCATGCCTCCGCCTGCACGCTCGGCGAATAGAAAGAAATTTTGTCCTGCTCGCCCAATGAACGCCACCCGGTTTTATTGAGGCTCCGGGCAGACGATCGTGACCACGTGGCGCCTGCCGTCGTCAGTGTCGAAGATCACCTTATACGTTCCCGGCTTGTTGCAGATGAACGTGAAGCTCCCTTTGCCCGCAAAATTGTAATGCGGGCCGAAAGAAAGTCCCGGGTGATCCACACGAGGCTCGCCAACGACGATAGCGTCCGGCATTCCGTGCTGGCTCAGAACGAAAATTGTCGAGGTGCCGACCTGCCCGGTGGCGTCCGGAGGTTTTGTCGGCGGTGGATTCGGATTAGTCGGCTTCGGTGGTGGCGGCGTGGGCGTCGGACGGCTCACAGTCTTGGGAATCTCCGCTGCTTTCTTCTTGCAATCCTCGTCGTAGGCTTTCTTCCGCGCGAGGCAATCCTGCCAGGCTTGAGACGCCGCGTCGGCGGCAGCCTTCGCCTGATCCGCCTTCGCTTGTGCGTCGCTCGCAAGGCCGCGCAATTGTGTCGCTTGCGTTTTCAGCTTGGCCGCGAGCGCATCGTTTTGTCGCTCTTCCGCTTCGAGCCTGTCCGCCTGCTCGTTTTCATACTTCGCTTGCTCTGCGTTGCCTTGGGCCAGTTGGTCCCAGCTGTTGTAGTCCGCGCTACCCGGCGGGAACGCATTGCGATGCTGAATCGCGGACTGCTCGAGGGCCGCCATGTTGCCGGCCAGTTGCCGCCATTCATTGGCTTGGTTGGTGACGTAGTCCGCCTGCTTCTGCGCTTTGTCGGCTTGTTCCTCGTAACCGGCTGCCGCTTGATTGTTGGCGTCCTGCTGTTGCTTGGCGTAGTCGGCTTGGGCCTGCGCGACATCGGCGTCGTGTTTGAGTTGCTCCCATTTCGCCTTCAGTTCGTCGCAGTTCTCGGGGAACGGCGGACAGGGATTCTCTTGCGTATGCGGCGGCGGATTTCCTTCACCGCCTGGTCCCACACCAGTCGTCCCGCCCCCGGTGGTTCCTCCACCAGTGGTTCCTCCTCCAGTCGTTCCTCCCCCCGTACTTCCCCCTCCGGTCGTTTCTCCGCGCTGGCATTCTTCGATTTGCTTTAGGCAATACAGGTAGGCTTGGTGTGCAGCTTCCGCGTCGGCAGTAGCTTGATCCTCAGCCGCCTGAGCCGTTCTCGCGTTCGCTGCCGCACTCTCCGCAATCGCCTTGGCAGCAGCCGCTGTGTTGGCCGCATCGTCCGCTTTCTTTTGCGCTTCCGCAATCGCGGCGTTCTCCGCATCGCGGAGCTTGATGATTTCGGCTGGATCGCCGGACTTGGCCCAGATATCCTGAAGTTGTTCAAGGCTGATCCTTCCAGCCTCGTAATCGGCATACGCCTGCTGGCTCGCCGCGTTTGCGAGCTGGAGGTCGTGCGAGGTCAGCGTGATCCCACCCGATTCCATCCAGCCCGTTCCCTTATTCACTTTCGGGACGGCGGCTTGAGCGTCCGCGGCGGTCTTTGCGGCCGCGTCGGCCTCGGCCTGCTTTTGATCCGCGTAAGCCTTGGCCCGGTCCGCATTCGCCTGGAGCGCTTTGGCCTCGGCCTGCTTTTGCTCCCAGATCAACCGCAGTTTTTCGCAATCATCCGAAGTGGGGCACGGCGGCTGCTCCGTCGTCTTCGGCGCCTCCGGCGGTCGAGCCAACGGCCTGTGCGGAGGCGGTCCTTGTGGCGGCGGCCCCGGCGGTGTGGTCGGAGGAGGCGGAGGCGTCCAGCCAAGATCGGAACCTCGCCAGTGGTAATCAACTCCGATATTCGGCTTAAACGGGCATTT
>DASPOJ010000161.1:0-4948 GCA_035626055.1 Candidatus Methylomirabilota bacterium
AAGAAACTGGGATTGCGGCGCGCGCAAAGAACGTACCACGGCAGAGCCGTGAGGCAGAATGCGAGGATGGCGGCGGGATGCAGCAAACGGAAGGCATCACGCCAGCGCCCCGTGAGGAGCGCCCAGAGAAACACTGCGCCGCCGCAAAGGACGAGTGCGGCGGGTCCCTTTGCGAGCGCGGCGAATCCGAGGAAACAGCCAAAGAGGACCGCACTGAACAAAGTGGAAGCGGCCGCCCGGAAATGGGGTTTGCCAGATAAGGCGCAAACGGAAATGGGAGCCGGCGCGAGTTGGAGAAGAACAGCGGCGCAGACCATGGCAACCGTGAGCATCGCAGAGAACGGCATGTCCATCACGGCGTCATGAGAAAAGGCGATCATGGCGACCGTGACCGGAAGGAAAAGAAACATCCACCGTAGCGTTCCGGCGCCGTAAAGGCGCAACGCGAGCCACGCCAGCGCGAGGGTGGCGAGCAAGGCGTACAACGCACAGGGAAGGCGCGCGGCCGCTGCGGTCACACCAAAGAGTTTGAAGCTCAGGGCCGCGCTCCAGTAGTAGAGAGGAGGCTTCTCAAACCATCCCTGTCCGTAAAGACGCGGCGTGATCCAGTCGCCGGTCTCGGTCATGGCACGAGCGATCGAAGCGTAGCGCGCTTCGTTGCCGACGAAACCGACGGCCCCGGGACGCCCGAAGTAACAAAGATACAGGGTCGCGAGGACAAGAAGCGTTACACCAATGCGGGCGGGCAAAGATTTGCCGCTGACATCGACTTGGCCAGGCTGGTGGTTCTGCACGATGCGAAAGTAATCTTCTCGAAGTTCGCCTGCCGACGAGGAGCTATTGCCTGCTGGCCCGGCGACGGCGAACCGTATTTGTTACTGGTCGGTGCCCACAAGCTGAACGGCGTCTATTTCCTTCCATCCCGGGCTGATGTTGGTCGCCAACGTGACTTTGACTCGCGCGGTCTTAAAGGGCGTCTTTGGAAATGTGACGATCAGATAGTTGAGTCCGGTCGTTGGATCGTTGCCGGCCCACACCGTGTGAGCCGCGCCGGCCTCATCGAAAACTTCTATTTTGATAACCGTGCCGGAATTGAAAGACTCGCGCACGCGCACCTCTGTGGCATGCACCGGCCTGGGATATTTCAGGTCGAGCCATTCGATGCCGCTGTCCTGAGTCTTAGGCGCCCAGGCATGACCATCGTCGGCGTAGGCCTGGACATCCGGCGCTCCTGTGGCTTGGTTGGCGGACCAGCTTTGTTGGCCCTGCGCATCGTTGTAACTCGAAGACGCGGTGGCTGCGATGGCCCACTGCCCGTTGGGGTCATTCTTGATCGCGTCCTGCTTGAGGGCCCAATCGACGGCGGCGAGTCTCGCGGTGGTGTCCGCTCCATTCGCCCCGGGCGCTGGAGCGGGAGTGGCCGCTGGCGCACTCGGGGCCGGAGGAGCAGGTTGAGCGGCAGGCGCCGCAGCGGGCGCCGTCGAAGCTTGCTGATGCGACTTCCCGCAACCTGTGGTGAGAAGGAAAGCGATCAAGAGAAATGACGCCGCCAATGAAAACACTACGACGTCTCCATTGGTGCGCACACGCGGCTTAGAACTTCTTGGAAATTTCACGAATGCACCTCTCTGAGAAAATATCGGATTTGAGGGGTCCTCGCGCGTCTCCAGGAGAGATGCTCTGTCGGAGGCGCGGTGTGCGGAATCTAGCACACCGGCGGGAGCGGCTCAAGAGGAGTATAACCGAGCAGCGGGGCAGACCATCGAGTTTCCAGGTCTGCCCCACGCGATAACCTAGTCGTAATACTCCAACCCTAGATGAGTGATCAGTTCCTCACCCTTCAGGTACCGCAGCGTGTTCTTCAGCTTCATGACCTGGATGAAAACGTCGTGCTCCGGGTAGAGGCCGGGCGCCACCTGGGGGCTCTTGAAGTAAAACGAGAGCCATTCCTGAATTCCTTTGCGCGCCATTTCGGGGCAGCGCTGGGCCAGGTCCACAAACAACACCAGGTCCAGAGCCATAGGTGCGGCCAAAATCGAGTCGCGGCATTGGAAGTTGACCTTGATCTGCATGGGGTAACCCAACCAGCCGAAGATGTCCAGGTTATCCCAGCTTTCCTTCGCATCGCCGCGCGGCGGATAGTATTCGATTCTGACCTTGTGGTAGTAGCCCTTGTAGAGCTCGGGATAAACATCGGGCTGGATGCAGTATTCAAGAACCGAGGACTTCGTCTCTTCTTTGCTCTTGAAGTTATCCGGATCGTCAAGGACTTCGCCGTCCCGATTTCCCAAAATGTTCGTCGAGAACCAGCCCTTCAGGCCGAGGAGTTTCAGCTTCAACCCGGGAGCCAGCAAGGTTTTCATGTACGTCTGGCCGGACTTGAAATCCTTGCCGCAAATCGGAATGTGTTTCTGGATCGCCAGATTCGTCAGCGCGGGGATGTCCACGGTCAGATGCGGCGCACCGTTGATGAATGGCACTCCCATTTTCAGCGCCGCGTAGGCGTAAATCATGCTCGGCGAGATGTCCGGGCTGTTTGATTTGAGCCCTGCCTCGAACGACTCGAGGGTCTGGTGCACAGGATGTGGTTCCGAGAAGGTCTCGGTGGAAGCGCACCAGATCACGACCACGCGGCTCGCGCCAGAGGTCTTCTGGAACTGCCGGATGTCGTTCATGACCTGCTCGGCCAGCTCCATCTTGGTCGCGCCCTTTTTCAAATTGTTGGGATGAAGATTCTTCACCCACTTCTGCTCGAAGGCCGCCGTCATGGGCTTGATGCCTTCTAGAAAGTCCTTGAACTGCTCCAATTGCAGCTTCTCAAGAACTCCGGCCTTCAGAGCCGCCTCGTAAGCGTTGTCAGAGAACAGGTCCCAACTTCCGAACACCACGTCTTCCAGCTTCGCCAGCGGGACAAAGTCCTTGATTTTGGGGACGCGCTTATCGGTGCGCTTGCCGAGTCGAATTGTGCCCATCTGAGTCATCGAACCGATCGGGAGGGCCATTTTGCGCCGGACGGCTTCGACGCCCGCGATCATCGTGGTGGCCACGGCTCCCAGCCCCACGGTCAAAACACCCAGTTTCCCTTTGGGCTCTGCAATTGCAATCTCTGCGTTAGCCACTTCAGTTATGCTCCTCGAAATAGAATTGGGTTCCGCTCGTTGATTTGCGGGATAAGAAACACCAAAGTCTCTCTCTCGGTATGTCTTCCCGCTTTTTGTGGTTCGTAAGACAGCCCATATACTACTTCAGACTGCTGAAATACTCGAACCTTTCGCGCACGTCCACGAATGTGGGGCGGCCGTCATCTCCCACAAGTCCGGGCTCTCCGCGGCTCGCCCAGAGCTGGCGGCCGAGCAAGAGCGCGGCGCTCTGCCGGAACCCACGGCTCGAATTCAGGGTCAAGCGCGAACGGGTCGAGCAACGGCCGGGCCTCCGGCGTGCTGTGGGCTGTGCCGTTGAACACCGAGCACCAGCGGCGCCGCGCCGCGAAAGCAATGTTCGACACCTGCGCCAGGCAAACTGCGTCCATTTATTCAGGATTATTATTCGGTGCTAATGATCGTCTTGATTCCCTGCCCGGCTTCCATCACCGCAAAGGCCTTGACCATCTCGACCAGCGGGAACCGGTGCGTGATGAACCGATCCCAAGGCAAATCGTTTCGCAAGACGATCTCCAGCGCTTGGTGATAGTGCCGCAGGTTGGAAGCAAAACAGCCGAAAATCGAGATTTCATCGTAGAGAATGGCGTTGGTGTCGATCGGTGTCACGAATTGCGACTGATAATCGAGAAGTAGCGGGTTCGCAAAGTTCAGTGTTTAGCGGTGGAATCCTCGAGAAGCTTCAAGAAATCGGGGTCGTCGCGATAACGTGCAAACTCGGCGTTGTCGCGCAAGATTCCCCGAAGCGTCTCGACATCCAGTCCATTGCCTCGCGCTCGGCGCAACGCGTCAAGGGCGTCTTTCTTCTGACCCATTTGAGCGTCCGCCCGAGCTACTCCGATCAGCGGCCACGGCTCCTTCGGGAAGGCTTCACTTATGATCTCGAAACAGATGGATGCGCGGAGAGCGTCACCGGCGCGCATGCGATCTTCCGCCGACTCATCGGCCCCAACGACGACCTGTCCCAGTGCCCGCTCGAGGACGCGGCGCCGATGCTCATTTTGCTCGCCCTGTTCAGCGTCTTGTAACGCGGTGATCTGCTCAAGCAACAGATGGCGAATCTCGGCCTGGTCGCCGCCGCCATCAGCGAGCGCTGTCACGCCCGAAGAAATTGGTTCCGCGAGACGCCGCTGTTCTTCGAAATCCTTCTTTTCCTGCTTTTCGGCGGAATGCAGGGCAGGAGAAGTGTTCAGTTCTTCGACGTGCTTCATGATGGACGCGACATCCCGGAGACCCTCGAAATCGGCCGCTAGAGCACGATATTCCTGCCACGCGGCGTAAATGTCCCCGCTTTTTTCGAACTCTTCTGCACGCTGGGTTTCGCTCTCGAATTGTTGCGAAATAAATTCGGGGTCCCGCGCGAGGCGATCCTGTTTCATGGCCAGAAGATCCATCCACGCTAGAGCTTCAGACCAAACTTCAGGGGGCGCCCATTGGTGGGATCCGTTGAAGCGACGCAGTCGGTGCGGCAGGCCAAGTTGATCCAGTTCTTGCGCGAGCTCGACCGCTTCCGGATAGTTGAAATCCGACAGGCCGATTGCGGCGAAGTAGCTGAAGTGCGTTTGAGCGGAGGGAGATTGGCCCACGGGAAATCCCGCGCCACTCGAAATCACACCCGCGGCACAATCACCGCACGCGAGCGCCCAGGAAGTTGCGACGCGCGCCCCGCCGGAGAATCCCGCAAAATAGACACGGCGGTCGTCAATCGTGAAACGGCGATGCGAGTCATTCCAAATCGCACTAGCGGCGACGGCGCTGGGTTTCGTTGGACCGTTCCGGGAGTTGTTTGA
>DASPOJ010000162.1:0-2656 GCA_035626055.1 Candidatus Methylomirabilota bacterium
GAGCTGGAAGTGCCTGACGCGGGCTATTTGTCGGCACTTCGCCCCAAACTCTACGATTTTTATTTGAGCCGCGGAGTGTTGCTGCGCCCGCTTGGCAACGTGGTCTATGTGCTGCCCCCGTACATCGTCACGCCGCGCGAATTGCATTCAGTGTACGACATCATCGAGGAGTCTCTAAAAATTATCGGAGCCCGACGCTGAAAGCTGAGCGGCTCAAGGGCTGGTGGTGCTGTCTCGAGAGTGCTAGCATATGAACATGGTACTCGAACATTCAATCTCTATTTCCTGCCCACATTGCCGCTCAGCCCAGCTGGTGGTTGTGCAGTCCACGCCCGGGGCAGGCACTGGCCCAATGGGGCAAATTGTCAAGTGTGCAAACGAAAGATGTGCCAAGGAGTTCGTAGTCGACCCCGCTCCAGGCCCACCTTTTCCCGGGCCCATCGTAAGAGGCCCTTTCCTCGCAGAATGAAAGTCAACGGTGCTGGCGGGACCGGGCGGACTTGAACCGCCAACCTAGAGTTTAGGAAACTCTTGCTCTATCCAGTTGAGCTACGGCCCCGCATGTTTTCCTTATACTACCGCAAAAATCCAGTGCTGAGCTTGTACCCGATGCGAGCATCGCGTGTCCGGGCTTTGCCGGAATTGCCGTTTGGCCCCTGCTTCAGCGTATAATCCGCGCCTGACTGTCCAGGAGGACACTCGTGCGGAAAACTCACATCGCGCTCTTTGCCGCGCTTCTATGCGCACCGGTTTTTGCCGCGGGCGCGCCATCGCGCCCAGCCATCAATGGCATCGCGCACATTCGGTTTATGGTTGCGAATCTCGATGCCTCGCGCCAATTTTACGGAAAGGTGTTGGGGCTTTCGGAATGTCCGGCCACCGAAGGCTTGTGCTATCGAGTGAACGATCATCAGGCCATTGAACTTGTCGCCGGGCAGGGCGCGGGACCGGGCGCGATCGTGGACGTCGCGTTTCAGACTGCCAACGTGAAGCAAATGCGCGAGTTTTTGGCCGCGCATGGCGTTCAGGTGAGCGAAATCAAGAAAGACCCGAACGGCGCGAAGTCCATCGAGATGAACGACCCCGAGGGCCGACACATTCAATTCATTCAGTACTCGAAGCCGCTTCCCGGGCCTATAGCGGTAGACCCCGTTAGCGTCCTCATGATTCACTGCGGCTTCATCGTCCGGAATCGCGCCGCGGAAGACCATTTTTACTCGGACGTTCTCGGCTTTCACCTCTACTGGTACGGCGGAATGAAAGATGACGTGGCGGACTGGGTGGACATGCAGGTTCCGGACGGCGCGGATTGGCTCGAATACATGCTGAATATGCCGGCGGCTCCGTCGCCTCACGAACTCGGAATCATGAATCACGTTTCGCTTGGCGTGCAGGACGGCGACGCCGCAATGGCACTCCTGAGAGCACACGGCTGGGACGGTGCTGAAAAAGATAAGGTCGGCCGCGACGGAAAATGGCAACTTGGACTGTTCGACCCCGACGGCACGCGAATCGAGCTGATGGAATTGAAACTGCGCCAACCGCCCTGCTGCTCCCAGTTCAACGGCCGCAGCCACTAGCGAGCCGCTGGCCTTTCCAAGTCCAAGCGCGTTCGGATTCAGGATTTGAGGTTTGTCAGAAGATCCGAGACAGAGAAGGACTTGGAAGTTTTCGCGGTAACTCCGAAGAGCCGGCGAGGATCGCTCTCAGGGGTGAGCGAGAATTCACTTCCGCGAAACAATTTTCCAAAGAACGCCTGAAAATCGGACTTCACTGCGTCCCGCGTCTCTTCGCGATTGGGCGCCACGAGCCGGTCGTTGATGAATAGTTCGATTTCGTGGCCGTTGAATCGCAGCGTGCCCCCCAGCCGTGGCTCTGCTTCCAGACGCTGGCAAGCGACAAGGGCGGCGCGCGCAGCCTGCGTCAAGCGATCCTGATTGCTGCCGTCGAGGACAGATTTGCGATTGTAGCGAACACCCAGGCGATCGTTCGCGTTGTCGACGCTGTAATTGGCCTGGTGGCCGATGAGCACCACGCCGGGCCCGGCTGGGACGTGCCGGTAATCAGCGATGTCCAGCAATAGTTCGTCGAACACCTGGCCCTCGATCCAGCCGTGAAAAATGGGGATCAACGGATCGAGTTCCGCGTCCGCGGATTTTTCCAGCAACAGCTTCACATTGACGTGCTGAAGATCCACCCCGTCGCGTTCCTTCGTTTTAGAGTTTCACCGACGTCCCGAGCCGGTTGTAGCAACTGTGGGCAGCGTCGATAAAGAGCTGCGCCTCGTCGATCAGGTACCGGCTGGAGTCCGGCGTGTACGGCTCGCTCGATTTGCGATGGGCATCGAAAAGATAATTTGCAAATTTTCCGCCCGCGAACGGATCCCAGAATTTTCGGGTGTCATAGTAGCGCGCCCGGAACTCGCTGATGATCTGTTCGGCATCGTTCGAGATGTTCGGGTTCATGAGCTTTACGAGCGTCCGCGCGGCGTACAGCATGGAGCGATACGCCGTCGTTCCGGCCTCCTGCGTCCGGCCCTCCTCGAATGCGACCTGCGCCTCGAAGACTTCGCACTCGGCCGCGGCGAGATCGAATTCCACCGCGGAGACAACTTCTCCGGCGCATTCGCCCACTCCCATGTCGCCGAGCGTGTATT
>DASPOJ010000163.1:0-4986 GCA_035626055.1 Candidatus Methylomirabilota bacterium
AGAAGTCGAGCACGGCCACGCGTTTTTTCTCACGCACTACCGCGCGCACATGCTGGATCACACGGTCGCCTACCCCGGAGTGCGCGAAGGGCTCGCCGCATTGGAAGGCCGGCCGTTGGCCGTGCTGACGAACAAGCCGACCCGCTTCAGCCAGGAGATTCTCGAAGGGCTGGGCCTGGCCAAATATTTTCGAGTGATCCACGGGGGCAACAGTTTCGAGAAGAAGAAACCAGACCCCATGGGGATGCTTGCAATTCTCAGCGAATTCGGAATTTGTCCAGAACAGGCGATGCTCGTAGGAGACTCCGACATTGACGTGCAGACGGCGCGCAACGCCGGCTCGTGGGTGTGCGGAGTGACATACGGATTTGGGAGCGCCGGCTTGGTGAAATTTCCGCCCGACCTCCTGTTGGACAGCCTGATCGAGTTGCCCGCTTACCTCGAGGGGCGCGCACTGCAGTCACGATAAACGAAGATTCGCATCGCATCTTGGGAAACGATCGCCATGCACGATTTCAAACTGCATAAAGACCGGCCCGCCGCGCTAACCGGCATTTTGGCCGGTGTCTTGATTTGCGCCTCGCTGCCGGCGCTGGGCGGGCAGACCCGGCAGGCCAAATCCAAGGTGAAGCCGCCTCCGCCGGCTACACCGGCGGCAATGCCGGTGCCGTTCGCCTTGGGTGAGGTGCTGCACTATCAAGTCTTATGGACGCAATTTTCGGTGCACGCCGCGACGCTGGACTTCTCGGTTGCGGAAGAACGCAATTTCTTCGGCCATCTCGCGTGGCATTTTCGCGCCACCGCGCACACGATCAACACCATGCGCCTGGCTTATACACTGGACGATCAATTCGATTCGTACACGGACGCGTCGCAACTGAATTGCATGCAGTATGAGATGTATTTGAACGAACAGGGCAAATCGGAAACTTCCATTCTCCGCACTTCAACGCAGGCGGAACCTGTTCCGCTCGCGGAGAACGCTCGCGGTGGCCCGCCGAATGCGACGCTGGTTCGCGTACTGCCTGGAACGCGCGACCCCATTGGCCTTCTATACGCGCTGCGCGCCGCCGACTGGCAGCACAGCACAGAATTTCGCGCTCCGGCGTTTGACGGGCACCGTCTCTACGAGATCCGTGCGGACGTCGAAATTCCGTCCGGGCAAGTCACAGTTCCGGCGGGAGAGTTTACGGCGACGCGGATTGCGGTTCACATCTCCGAGCGCGGCAGCGAAGTTCCGGGCACGCGCTTCTGGGTCTGGCTCGCGCACGATGCCGGGCGTACGCCCGTACTCATCGAGGCCGAAGTGCCCTTCGGAACCGCGCGCGTCGAACTCCTGCAATCGCCACGGCACTAAAGATTCCGCGGCCGGTCGTCGCACAGGCTGGACGAAATTGAGATAGCCCCTCAGGGCGGCGCCGCCGTCACGCAGAGGGGGGCAGACGGGCGA
Source organism: Candidatus Methylomirabilota bacterium (assembly GCA_035626055.1). Lineage (GTDB taxonomy): Bacteria > Acidobacteriota > Terriglobia > Acidiferrales > UBA7541 > DASPOJ01. The sequence continues at coordinate 1,451 of DASPOJ010000163.1, forward strand.
GGGGAGGCCCGCCACGGTTCACACCGATACGGGGCTGAACCACGAGGGTTCACGCCGAGCGCTTTCGCCGAGGCGTTCTTCGCGAGCGGTGGGCTGGCCTGCGTGCCGCCCCCAGGCAGAAGAAGAGCGGAGCGTCACGCGCGCGGCCCACATGCGTCCCAATCACTTGTGAGAAATGCAAACTAACTTGTGGGGGTGACTTTTCCTTCCAAGACGGCGGCTGACCAGTCATCGGGTGGGAAGGCGATGTGCCAGAAATCGGGCGCGGGCTGAAGGAACTCAACTGCCACTTGGGTCTTGCCGCCGTCGGAGTGGCCGACGTAAACGACGCGGCATTCCTGCGGCTCAGGGGAACCTCGGCTCGTGAGAAACAGCGATTGCGCTTCCTTCACCTTTGAGGCCAAAGCAATCAATGCGCCGTGAGCGTTCACTACGAGCGTAACAGCGTCTTCCCGAAACTCAGTCCCGTCGGCCTTCTTCCCGCTGACCGACACGGGCACACTGATGATCACGCGCTGGCTGCGGCGCTTGTTGCTGGAACCAGCGTAATTGGGGGGCGGGACCATCTTAAAGAACTACCGTAGGCCAGGAATCGCCGGGCCGCAATGGGCGGGAATGGCTAATTCTTACAAATGGTAACGGTCTACAGGGCGGTCACGGGCGCGGGCGGGGAGTCCGGGAAGCGGCCGCGCGGCGCCCGCGGAAGCACAGCGCCTCGATGAGGGAGCAGACGATGTGTCCGATCGTAATGTGGACTTCCTGGATGCGCTGCGGGTCACGGGAGGGAACGTTGATCAGCAAATCCACTCTGCGGGCGAGCGCGCCGCCGGTTTCGCCGGTGAGCGCGACCAGAAATGCCCGCCGCCTTGCACCGGCTTGCACCCCGCGAAGGATGTTCGGGCTGTTTCCGCTGGTCGAAAGCGCAACGAGAACGTCACCGGGAGCAACCAGCGATTCAATCTGCCGCTCGAAAACATGGTCGAAGCCAAAATCATTGGCGGCGGCGGTGAGCACAGAGGGATTCGTGGTCAGGGCCAAAGCGGGCAGTCCCGGACGATCTTCTCGCAAGCGGACGACGAGCTCCGCCGCGAGGTGCAGAGAATCGGCGGCGCTCCCACCATTGCCGAAGAAGACGATTTTCCGGCCGGAGCGAAGCGCCTTCGCCGCATGGCGCGCGAATTTTTCGATGCGAGAGATGAGGCCGCCGGAAAGACTTTGCTTAACGCGGCAACTTTCCCGGAGCTGCGCGAGAATGTCTTTCCGCAGGGCGGCCATGAAGGATCAGCAAAGAACGATCTTGTGGCGGTGCCGGGCAACGCGGCGCGTGGCGTTGCGTGTGTCAACGACCAGGGCTGCGGCCTCGACGATCGCCTGATAATCGTAGCTGCTGTGGTCCGTGGCGATGACGACGCAGTCGTAACTCTCGATCGTCCTCGCGTCCAGATTCACAGATTTCTTTTTGGAAAAGTCGTAATGGCGCATCTTCTGCATGGTGGGAAAGAAAGGATCGTTGTAGTCCAGCAGGGCCCCCCGCTGCTCGAGCAACTGCATGATTTTCAGCGAGGGAGATTCCCGGGGATCGTCAATGTCCTTCTTGTACGCCACGCCGAGCACGAGCACTCGCGACCCCTTGAGTGATTTCTTCCGCTCATTCAGTGCGCTGGAGATGGCCTCCACGACGTGGTACGGCATAGCGGTATTGATTTCGCCGGCCAGTTCGATGAACCGCGTGGCAAAATCGAATTCGCGCGCCTTCCAGGAAAGGTAGAACGGATCGACGGGAATGCAGTGCCCGCCCAAGCCAGGCCCGGGATAAAAGGGCATAAAGCCAAATGGCTTGGTGGCCGCCGCATCGATCACTTCCCAGATGTCCATGTTCATGCGCTGGCACAGTATTTTCAGTTCGTTGACGAGCGCGATGTTCACGCAGCGGAAAATATTTTCGAGAAGTTTTGCCATCTCGGCCGCACGCGTCGTGCTGACGGGCACGACCCGCGCAACAATCTGCGCGTAGAGCGCGGCGGCAGCGCGTCCCGACGGAGGATTGATCCCGCCCACGATCTTGGGAATCTGCGCCAAGCCGAATTGCTTGTTCCCCGGATCTTCGCGCTCCGGTGAAAACGCCAAAAAGAAATCGCTAGAGATCTGCTCTGCATCGGGCCCTTGCGCTACCGGACACCGCAGCCCGCCCTCTTCCAGGATTGGGAGCACCAACTCCTCGGTCGTTCCGGGGTAGGTGGTGGATTCGAGGACGACCAGCTGCCCGCGAGTCAAATGAGGGGCGATGGCGCGCGCGGTCTGCTCCACGTACTTCAAGTCCGGGTCGCGCCGCTCGTCCAAAGGAGTCGGCACGCAGATCACAATCGCATCCATCTCTCCCAGCCGCGAGAAATCCGCAGTGGCGCCGAAGTGGCGCGACCTCACGTATTGTTGGATTTTTGTCGTGGGCACGTGACCGATGTAGCTCTGCCCGTCGTTGAGCATTCCCACTTTCTTCTGGTCCGTATCGAACCCGGTGACCCGATGGCCCGCCTCCGCGAAGCGCAGCCCCAACGGGAGCCCAACATATCCGCACCCAATCACACCGACGCGCAATTGCGCGCCCTTGAAGAATTCCGGCTTCCGATCCACCGGCATGTGTCGTCCACACCTTTCCGAAACGTGAAGCCCGCAAAGACAACCACGGAAACGCCAGCTAAATTGGAATCGCGGCGCACCTCCACCGCAGATCTCGCTCCACGCGCCAATCGCGCAGGGCGCGCGGGGTGGAAGTTCGCAAAGAAGCAAACGCTACGACGCCACGCTCCGCTGCTGAAAGCAAAGTAGAATCAGATCCGCCCGACGGCGCACGCCGAACTTGCTCAGCAGATTCGAGACGTGAAACTTCACGGTTCGCTCCGAGATGTTCAGCTTGCCGGCGATTTCTTTGTTCGCCAGGTTCTCCAGCAGGCCGCTGAGCACCTCTTGCTCGCGGCGGCTCAATTCACTCGAAACCTCGACCTGCATCCGCCGATTGCCCGGCCCGCTCAGGACGGAATCCACAAAACCCGACAGCACCGACCGCGGAACCCAGAAACCCCCGCCCGCAACCAGCGGCAGGGCGCGATCTAAATGGTCGCGCACTTCAGCGTACGTGAGCAACCCTTTGGCGCCGAGCCGCAGCAGCGAATAGCTCTCAGCCGCATTCAGCTTTTCCGCGACAACCAGAATTCGCGCGCCGGGGTGATGCTCCAGGATATTCGAGAGAAGCGCGCCAGCAGCGGCCCGCGCGACGTGTGCATCGACCACGAACACTCCGGCTCGCGGCACGCTCATGCGCCGCAAATCCGGCCCAAGCGAAGATTCAAGCAGCCGCGGAATCAGCTTATAGCCCGAACCAGAAAGCACACGCTCAAATTCGCCAAGGACCAACGGATGCGGCGAGAGCAGACACACCGGCATGCGTCTCGTGCGTACCGTCTTCACCACAATTTTGGAGCGTATACGAATCCCGGCAAGCGGGCAAGGCTCTGCGAGGCCGGTTGTAACACTATAGT
>DASPOJ010000164.1:0-14887 GCA_035626055.1 Candidatus Methylomirabilota bacterium
CTTGCTGCCAACTCGGGTGGTAGTCACACCCTATAATCCTCATCGAAGGCTCCTTTCGACCGAATTTGCTTCGGTCCTCCAATCAGAAGCATACGCGGCCTCCGATCGGAGCCTTCGCTCTTATCCAATCAATCCTTGCGCGCGGCGCAAGGGTGCGGGTTTTTCCTCACTTCTGAACCGGCCAACCTCTATTGCCCATGCCTTTCGAACCTGCCTGTCGGGACGCAGGCTGTGCAAATCATTTCGAATACTCACTTTAGACTTGACAAGAGAGTATCCATTTGCTACCGTTCGGTGTGTACGCTGAACCTCAACCCGTTGCCCCCTCCTCCGTTGCCTCGGCCCACCTGAGAACTGCACCATTCTTGTGCAACTCAAAAGTGATACACAGCAAAGGACTTAGCGCGCCTGTAAGTCCTTTAGAATCAGCACTTACAAACTCCCGCGCCATTTTTCGTATCTCGTTGAAAATAAAAGGTTCTCAAGTCCTTTATAATCAGCACTTACGTACTTTTTCCTCGCAAGTCCTTTGGAATCAACACTTACATAAAAACATGGGGAGGGGGGTAGGGGAGTGCCTTCCGAGTTACCTCTTGCTCGCCGCGCCGAAGCCTTGGGCTTGGGCGACGAGCGCTCTTTGCGAGTTCCGACCCCGTCGGAAAGGCGGGCCACCCGTCACTTGCCTGCCGCGCCGAAGCCTTGGCGATGGCGGGCCTGCCCGGAGTTCACCCGCAGCGGCCGGTGGCGGGCGGCGGACGATGGGCCATCCCGAGCACGGGAAGGCGGGACACACGCCCTCACTCCTGGCCCCCAGGTCGCGGTTCACAGTTCGCGGAACGCGGGCCGTGGGTCGCGAATCGCGTCCCGAAACTCGGCGGAAATTGCGGCGGGCGAGGACGGCCGATTTCTGCTACCGTTATGTCGAAATGCTTACCGAGAAAGGTCCGCTTGTCCGGGAGTCGCGCTCAAGGCTGCATCGCCCGGAGAGGAGAGCGTCGCTCGCATGATTCAATCTGCGCTGCACCTCTTCCATGCGCTCTACAACGTGAAGGGCCTCATCGAATGGGGCGGCACGCTGCTGGTCTGCGTGATCGTCTTCGTCGAGACCGGCCTGTTTGTAGGGTTTTTTCTGCCGGGCGATTCCCTGCTGGTGGCGGCGGGAGTCTTCGCGGCCGCGGGACAATTGCGTGTGGGCACGCTGCTCGTTCTGGTGACGCTGTGCGCGATCTCCGGCGACCAGACGGGCTACTGGATCGGCCGGCAGGCGGGCCAGGCGCTCTATCGGCGCAAGAATTCCTTTTTCTTCAGGAAAAGGCATCTCGAGCGGGCGCACAATTTTTACGAAACCTACGGCGGCAAGACCGTCATCATCGCGCGCTTCGTGCCGATCGTGCGGACCTTTTCTTCGCCGGTGGCGGGCGCGGCGCGCATGACGTACCGGCGTTTTCTCTCCTACGACATCGCCGGCGGAATCTCCTGGGTCGGCAGTATGGTGCTCGGCGGATATTTCCTGGGAAAAGTCATTCCGAATATCGGCGACCGCATCCACTACGTGATTGCCGTCGTCGTGTTCCTCTCGCTCTTGCCCGCGATCATTGGGGCCCTGCGTGCGCGCTCGCATTCACACTCCCGCTCTCCGAAAACCGATCCTCCCGCAGCTCTCGCGTCTCCCGAGCCCGAACGCGAGCAGTCAGGACCCGTATGATGGACATCCCGGACACGACCGGCGCCGGATCGCGCCACGCTCACGCCATTCGCGCCATCATTTTCGATATCGGACGCGTGATCGTGCGCGTCAACATTTCGCGCGCGTTCGGCTCGCTCGGCACGCCGCTCCATCTTTCGCCGCAGGAGGTTTGGTCGGCCCTGGAAAAAGATCCGCTGTGGCGCGATTGGCAGGAAGGACGCATCGAGCCGCACGCCTGGCACCAGCACATCACGGCGCGCTTCCATTCCACGCTGGACTTCGCGAATTTCTGCGACACCTGGAACCGCGCTCTCGATCCCGAGCCGATCTTGAAAGAGGATCTCTTCGTGAAGCTGGCGGACCGCGCCCGGCTCGCGTTGATCTCCAACACGGATCCCATTCACGTCGCGCACATGGAACGCGATTTCACGTTCATGAAACATTTTCCGGTGCGGGTTTATTCCTGCGTGATCGGCGCGACGAAACCGTCAGCGAAGATCTATCGCCGCGCGCTTTCCGAACTCGGCGTTGCCGCGCCGGAAACGCTTTACATTGATGACGTCGAACCATTTGTCGAGGCCGCGCGGCAACTCGGAATGATCGGCATCCATTTCACGGGGCCCGCTCCGCTCGACGCGGAATTGCGAGCGCTCGGCCTTCTCGGCGCCTGAATGGTTTTCAGTTGCCGGCCGGCACGACTTCGAGTTGAACCGGTCATTCGCGGCGCCAGTGTCACCTCGGCAGCGATTTCCACAGTGAAACACCTTCACTGATTCTGTGGTGTATTGCGAAGCGTTTCGTACCGTAAACTACTGATTCCAGAAGACATGCGGGGACGCGTCGAATGGTGTTTGGCCACTCGCATGCACGCATCTCTTCGAGACCTGTGTCCCACGATTGCGCCTTAATCTCCGCAGGCTGAGGGATCCTGCAATGGGACGCTGCCCATGACTCCTACACGCAAATTGCGCTGGAAGCTCGCATGGGCGCTGGCGTTCCTGGCAGCACTTACGGCGAGCCTCGGGGCTTACCAGCATTGGCGGACGACGCGCCTGCTGCAGCAGCGAACCTTTCGGATCGGCTTCAGCGACTCCGGCACAGCGGACTTCCTCGGGCCGGACGGTCAGCCGCATGGTTCGGCAGTTGAAATCCTCAATGAGGCCGCGCGCCGCCGCGGGATCCGGCTCGAGTGGATTTACATAGCTAGAGATGGGGATGTAGCCCTGACTTCAGGCCAACTGGATCTTTGGCCGATCATTGGGGACATACCGGAGCGAAAAGGGAAAATCTACATCACGACTCCCTGGATCATGAGCAACTTCGGTCTCGTCTCCAGGGCGGACAACCCTGTCTCGGCAGAGAACCAATCTTCAAGCCTCAAAATGCCCGTGTTGACGGGCGCCCTCGAAGCCAAACTCACGAAGGAGCTTTTCCCGAATGCGCAGCAATTTGAGGTTCCGAATCCCGACGAACAATTGCGCGCAATTTGTACGAGGAAAGGGGATGCGGCGATCCTGACGCAGGATTTCGAGGAGTTCCATCGGCCCTCGGAATGCGCCGACGTTCCAACGCAAATGATCACTTTCCCGTCTCTTGAGATCATGTTCGGAGTAGGGGCAAGTTACCAGCGGCCGGGGGCAGTCCAAGCAGCTGACGCGCTGCGCGCTGAGATGGGGAAAATGATGGCCGACGGCAGTCTTGCAAATATTGAGTTCAATTGGCGGGAGCGCTCGCTGTCGCAAACTCAAGGACTCTTCTCGTTGTTGGAGGCGAAGCGCGCGGCCGAGCTATCGGCCGGCGCGGGGGCGGTGCTATGTCTCGTGCTCTTGCTCTTGGCCGCGCAAATGAGACGGGTGCGGGCTGCGAAGCGGAGCGCCGAGGCCGCGCGCGCGGAAGCAGAAAGATCAAAGGAAGACGCCGAGGCGGCCAAGCAGGAGGCAGAGAGGGGCAGGCGCGCGGCGGAGGCTCTCTCTGAGGAGCGGAGGCTATTGGGCACGTTGATCGATAACATGCCCGACTATATTTACGTGAAGGACGCTGGGAGCCGGTTCGTTGTGGCAAACCGGGCAGTTGCCGAGCTTATGGGAGTGAAGAATCCCGCCGATTTGCTCGGAAAGACGGATTTTGACTATTTTCCGAAGGAACTTGCAACGGCCTTCTTTTCCGATGAACAAGCAATCGTCCAATCCGGACAGCCACTGGTGAACCAGGAGGAGCGGGCGGTGGATGCCCAAGGAAACGCAAAGTGGACCTCGACATCGAAGGTTCCCTGGCGCGACAAATCCGGCGAGGTGATAGGAATCATGGGGATTGGCCGTGATATCACCCGCCGCAGGAACGCGGAAGAGGAGCTAAAACAGGCCAAAGAGGCCGCGGAGGCGGCAAACCAAGCCAAGAGCGAGTTCCTCGCCACGATGAGCCACGAGATTCGCACTCCCATGAACGGAATCATCGGCATGACGGAACTCGTTCTCGACACGGAGTTGAATTCAGAACAACGGGAACACCTGGGGCTGGTGCGTCTTTCGGCTGAATCCTTGCTCTCGATCATCAACGACATCCTGGATTTTTCCAAGATCGAAGCGGGAAAGCTCGAGTTGGAACTCATCCCGTTCGATTTGCGCGAGGGCCTAGGCGAAACGATGAAGGCGCTGAGCTGCCGCGCCCACCAGAAAGGACTCGAGCTGATTTACGAGATTCAGCCGGATGTTCCGGAGGCGCTCATGGGCGACCCGGGACGCATCCGGCAAATTCTCGTCAACCTCGTCGGAAACGCCATCAAGTTTACAGAGAGGGGCGAGATTTTTGTCAGCGTGGAGGAACAGTCGCACGCGGAGGGCGCGAGCGTGCTTCATTTCTCGGTGCGAGATTCGGGCATTGGCGTCCCGCGCGAAAAACAGAAAACAATCTTCGAGGCCTTCTCTCAAGCGGACGGTTCGATGACGCGAAAGTACGGCGGCACGGGCCTCGGGCTCAGCATCAGCAAGAAACTCGTCGAATTGATGGGCGGGCGCATCTGGATGGAGAGCGAGCCGGACCAAGGCAGCACCTTTCACTTCCAAATCCGGCTGGCGATTCAAGAAACGCCGACCTTGCGTTCGGCGCCCGTTGAGCCACATCAGCTCAACGGACTGCGCGCGCTCATCGTGGACGACAGTGTGACGAACCGCCGCGTCCTGAAAGACATGCTGACCCGCTGGGGAATGAAGCCCACGGCGGTGGAGGGCGGCCTGTCGGCTTTGCAGACGATGGAAATTGAGAAGAACGCCCGAAATCCCTTTCCGCTGATCCTGCTGGACGCGCAAATGCCGGGAATGGACGGATTCACGCTTGCGCAACATATTCACAGTGACCCTTCTCTGGACGGGGCAACGATCATGATGTTGACCTCCGTCGGGCAGGTGGGAGACGCGGCGCGTTGTCGCGCGCTGGGGATTTCGGCCTACCTCGTGAAGCCGATCCGGCAAAGCGAGCTATTGGAAGCGATCTGCGCCGTTCTGCATCAAGTTCCTGCAGTGGCGAGCGCGCCGCTCGTGACGAAACACTCGCTGCGCGAGGAACACAACAGGCAGCGGATTCTCCTAGCGGAAGATAACGAAATCAATCAGAAACTCGCGGTGCGCCTGCTGGAGAAACGTGGATTTGTAGTGACGGTCGTGGGAGACGGGCGCACCGCGATCGCCGAACACGAGAAGAATCCGTTCGACGCGATTCTCATGGACATCCAAATGCCGGAAATGGACGGCTTCGAGGCGACGCTGTTAATTCGCAGAAAGGAGAAATCCACGGGCGCCCACGTTCCGATCATTGCCATGACTGCACACGCGTTGAAAAGCGACGAGGAACGCTGTCTCAAAGCCGGCATGGACGCTTACGTCACCAAACCCATCCGAACCGCGGATCTGTTTGCGACCCTGCAGGGCTGTCTGGACGCCTCGAGCAAGAAACAAGAAAAGCCCGCCTCGACGGCCCCGGTCATCGTGCCGGTGGAGTAGGTTTCGTGGCCCGTGGTTCGTGTTCCCTTCGGCTTCCCGCTTGGCTATCACCATGTTTTCGGCACAAGAGAGATCCTGCGAGACGTGTGTAGCGGGTTAGCTGGCAGGACGCGACGATTCAGCCACGCGGACATTCGCTCGAGTTGAGCCGGTTTCTGCAGGTAGATTCGGCTTTTCCGGTTACGTGAGACGGGCGAAACGGCGGTTGGAGCCCGGAAAATCCACGCCCAGCGCGAACCAACATACAATCCCAAACAGGGTCGCGACGCCTAGAACTCGCCAATGAAATTCGGGGGCTGGAGCAGCTTCTGACCGGCCCAAGGCCGTGACCAGCGCCCCAGAGATGATTGTCAGAATTGCAATCCATTGATAGAGGCGCAATCCAGCGAAGACTGGAGTTTGCGGCTCGCCCCTGTAAGCTTCCTCCACGAACCTCCCGAGACCGTTGAGTAGCAAATAGATCCCACCAATGAAATGAAGGGGAAAGTGCAGCACCCAGAGACGCCACATAGCCAGCGCAATATACGCGTTCCACAGAATGGAGTAGAGCGGAGTGGGGTGAATCGGAACATCGCGCAGTTCCGCAATACGAATAACTCTTGACCGTGGGTGGTCATAGCGAATCCCTACTTGAGGCGAGGCCGGACGTCCGTGACAACAGCCCTGGACAAGACAGCGCAGTCTTCCAATTGACTGCACCCATGGCCCTCCGACACAGAACCCGGCAAGCAGAAGCCAAAGGCCTCCGCCGCGATGGAATGATGTCAGTACGGCGCCCAAAACGGCGCCAATTACGCCCCCGTAGAACCCATACGGGCGCAGAAGCCGAGGAGAACCCTCTATGTACTGAGCCCAGAGCGCAGCCCCAACCAAGCCACACAATCCGACGGTAAGGATAGAGTATTCATAACCGGGGCCCACGAGAACTCCCGCTATCGCAAGTATGGCGAAAGCGCCCGCGCCCGCATAGGCACCATGGTTGATCACACGCAATCGGCCAAAGGACCACTCTCTCCATGAGTTGGCAATTCTCTCCGCTGCCCGTCGGAGAATTTCCCACAGTGATTCCGGATGCAGTCCGAGGAAAGCTGCAGCCACTCCCGCCAGCACGTCCGCAATTGAGTGCATCCCTGTCGTCACGCAACTCACCGCAATTGCACCAGCCCACGCTCGCCAAAGCCATCGCAGGGACTTCCAGCGCTCCTCAAATACGCGCGCTGCGAAAATGGCCCAGATGACGTGAAAGGAAGGCAGCGCGCCCGCCGGGGAATCAAATCCCCGTTCCCAGGCAAGCAATCTGCCAAGAAGCGTATGCGGAACGAATGGCCTGGCAGGCGCAACGAACGGGAGGCTCAGGAAGATGGGGAACACAATTGCCATTGCAAACCAGCCGCTGATGCAAAACCTGCGGAGGCTGCGGCCCGAATTAGCGACGAGTGGCGCGAGGATGACCCAGACGTAAGTACTTGCGTAGATCGCTTCGGTCCACTCGGCGATCCGAAAACGATACTCGAGGGCCATATAGGTAGGGATCGCACGACCTGGCACACCCAAGACAAGAATAGCCTGGTACGCCACATACCAGGGGAGAAGAACAAACACATAGCAGCGCAGCCGATCACGCGGTTCGGGCACGCCCTCGGCGTTTGACGGGAGAAATCGGTACCCCACCGTGTAGGCGGAGCCGAAGCGCTTTGCAAGGTCTGGAGTTTCATATCCTAGAACCAGTGCTGCGCTGCCTAAGACCACAACAGGGGTAACGAGCCACAACCCGCTAGCCGATCCAGTTGATACCGCTACGCCCGCGCAGAGCAGAGAGAAGCCAGCATAAATGGGGTGCGGCATCAGACCGTAGATCCCGCGCGCAACATGGCGAGGCGGTGGGGAGATATTCATAGGCAGGCCGCCTCCATAGATCCACAATGCAGTCCACCCAGAGAGAAGAAGTGCGGTGCCGATTGCGCAGAGCACGACTCCCATAGGCCAAGAAAGGATGACGGGGCCGCGGATAATGTTAGCTGTGGCCTTAGCCCAGGCGACTAGTCCGAGGGGAATCAAGACCATGAAAAAGAAGCCGTACGCAACTCTTGCAGCAAACGCGCGATTCACTCTCGCCATCTGATGACCTCGTGAATCGCCCAGCCGGAACTGCGCGAGTCGCCGCGTCGAAGTTCCCCGCGACTCCGCCATTTGCATTCCCGGACTTTCAGAATCTTGCTCGGAAAGAAACGCTTAAGACCCGGGATGATCGCCAACGCGGTCCTGCCCAAAGCGCCGTTTCTCAACACATCTCTTTCGGTTAGCCGCAAGCCACTGTTTCCGTTGAGAGTTATTCCGTCGTCATCGATAACAGTTGCACGTCCCAAGATTCCGTTCTGCAGCACAAGCCGGCAAGTGTAGGATCCCTTCCAATCGAGCCAAACCAGCGAATTTGAATCGTTCAGAAATCTCCCCCACCGAAGCTCTTGGATCGGTAGTGTCCAGGGAGCGAGCGTCATATCCAACCGCTCCACATAACCAAGACCTTGCACTGCCTTTGTGCAACCAAGATTGATTGACGCACGAGATCTAGGATGCAAGCAGTGCCATTTGATCACACCCTCGCTGGATTTATAGACCTCCGTTTCAAATGGGGGATCCAAGCGCTCCCAAACTCCCATGATTCCTAAGGAATTCGATTGCCATCGAATGGATGTGCCCCGTTTTGCGGGCATCGTCGATCTTCGGAGTGAATACCGGACGACGGTCTTCCTGCCGGAACCGGCTTCCAAGACGCTTGTATACCGGAGCGTTATCGCTCGCCATCTCGCAATTCCGCAGTAGAGAATTACGACGTCACCATCGTGCCCGACACAGTCAGCGTACCATTTTGTGAGTCGAAATTTTGAGTTGGGAGTCAAAGTATTCCCCCTCAATCCTTTCTGATCAAACCGAGACCAACTACTTCACACTAGCCCAAGAGAGTCATCCAAACCAGGCAACGCTCGCAAGAATCTACAAATCTACAGAGGATAGGATTATCGTCAAGTTCGCCCTCACGGAAACGGTCCTCGTGCCGGTGGAGTAGGTTTCGTGGCCCGTGGGTCGTGTTCCCTTCGGCTTCCCGCTTGGCTATCACCATGTTTTCGGCACAAGAGAGATTCTGCGAGACGCGCGTAGTGGGTTGGCTAGCGGGACGTCACGTTTAGGCCACTTAGTTGTCCGCAAGAGCTGAGGGGATTGCCGCAGGTAGTTTCCGAGTTGCCGACCATCTGCCAAATGACCCGATTGAGAATCGTTAGCTCTATTTCATACACTAAGCGTGGCTTCCGGGCTCCCAGTGTGCTGCCCCATACTCAGGAGAGCCTGAACTCTAGAAACGTTGCGTTCGCTAATCATAGGAGAGATGAGTGTGAGCACAACTGCAGTCCCTAAGAGGATTGAAGAAGTGTCGCCCGCTTTCAAGGCCCGGATCGTAGCCGTGTTGTGCTTGACGGATAACGTCGCGGCCGCATTCGCGGAGTTCTTCGTTCGCGGCAAGCTTGTTGTATATGGCGACGCCGCAGCTACCGCGACTAATATCCTGGCGCACCAAACGATGTACCGTTTCGGCGCCACTGCTTGGCTTGTCGCGCTCACAGCAGACGCCGCAGCCGCCGTCATCTTCTATGACTTGCTCAGGCCGGTGAGCAGGAGCCTGTCTTTGCTTGTGGCATTCTTCAGGCTCATGTTCGTCGCGATTATGGCCGCAAACTCACTGAACTTTTTCGCTCCGTTGGTCTTGCTGCGAACTTCGCCTTACTTGACCGCGTTCAAGACAGATCAATTACAAGCGCTGGCGCTCGTGTCTGACAATATGTTCAATACGGGATACGACATCAGCATGGTATTTTGGGGATTCCACATCGTCCTGATGGGGTTCCTCATTCTCAAGTCGACCTTCCTTCCTCGCATTTTGGGCGCGCTGCTGGCGATCGGCGGCGTCTGCTATCTGACCAACAGTTTTGCAGATTTCCTCGCACCCTCGTTCGGGAATACCTTGGGGCTGTACATTGTGATACCCGGTGCTGTGGCGGAGCTGCTGCTTACGCTCTGGCTTCTCGTGATGGGCGTGAACGTTCCACAATGGAAAGAACAGGTGAGCACAGCGACTGTGTGACGGCGCACCCGGAAGTAATCCACTTTGGTGCAAACGCCCATTCAGGGAAACCGCCCCATGGCCGGGGCGCGCTTCGATTAGCGAAGCGCGCGAATAGCAGAGATTTCTTTGGCATCATTTTGCATCACAATTGCGAGAGGAGGATCGGTCAATTTGGCGCGCGCTCAAGTAGCGGCAACCGGAAGGCTTCTACATTCCATGTCCGCCGCCCACGTAGATCCGCTGTCCGGTCACCCAACCGGATTGGTGGGAGGCCAGGAACACGATGACATCGGCCACATCTTCAGGTTTCCCGATTCTGCCGAGCGGAATTGTCGGCAAAAGGGCACGCTCGAGTTCCTGTGAGATCCAGCCCGTCTGCACAGGGCCTAACGACACAACATTCACCGTCACGCCGAACTTCCCGAGTTCGCTTGCGGCACTCCGAGTGTAGCTCTCAAGGGCAAATTTGCTGGCGCCGTAAGTGACCTCCGAGGGGAACCGCTCGGCCCCAGCGGTGCTCACGTTGATGATGCGGCCCCAATTCGCCGCCCGCTCAATGTGCCGGCGCGCGAATTCCGCCATCATCAAGGCCGCAGCCCGAGTATTGACGGCGAAGATTCGGTCAACGCTCGCGGCCGTGATGGCCGGGGGCCGGTCCGAAAACAATTCGATGAGTTTGTTGCTCAATTCCGTGCCCGAAGTGAGGAAGGTGTCCGGCTCCCAGTAGGCAGCGTTGTTCACAAGCACCTGGACTGGACCAAGCGCCGCCTCTGCTTGATCAAACAGAGTCGGAATGTTGGCCGGGTCCGAGAGATCAGCTTCCAACGCGGCAGCCTCAACGCCGAATTCGCGAACGCGTTTGAGCACTGCTTCCGCGGAGCTCGCTTGCTGACGATGATAGAACGATGCGCTCGGGGAATTGTCCGTGTCCGGCGCATCTTTGACTGTCTCATCAATTTGCCGGAAGTAGTGGAGGAAAACGCTTGCGCCTTGGCTAGCGAAAGCACGCGCAACCGCAGCTCCGATGCCGTAGGGATTATTCGCTCCCGTCACCAAGACGACTTTCTTCTTGAGGCCCGGATCGATCACGGTGACCCACCTTCGTCTTTAAGCTCGCAGTCTATCATGCATAGGGGCCGCAACTTGTTAGCGATGCGGCGGTCTCGAATGGAATGTGCCGCGGCAAACCAAAAACGCTTTGTGCAGTGTGCCTCCGACGAATGCGGGCGAGTGACGGCGCACCCAGAAGTAATCCACTTTGGTGCAAACGCCCATTCAGGGAAACCGCCCCATAACTGGGGCGCGCTTTGATTAGCGCGGCATGCAAAGTTGCGCTAAGATGGCGGACCGCGAGAGACCTCAGTTCAAATCGGGCGGGGTGAACTCCTTATGAAACGAATCGGAATGTGGCTGCTTGCGTGTGTGCTTGCGTTTGCGCCAGCGGTGATGGCGCAGACGATGCCGGAAGGCCGGCTGATGCGGTTTCCCGACGTGCACGGCGACAAGGTTGTCTTCAGCTATGCGGGCGATTTGTGGCTGGTTTCGACGTCCGGCGGCGTCGCGCAGCGCCTGACAACGAGTCCCGGGCTCGAGCTGTTTGCGAAATTTTCGCCGGATGGAAAGTGGATCGCCTTCACGGGGCAGTACGACGGGAATTGCAACGTCTATGTGATGCCCGCGACGGGCGGCGAGCCGCGCCAACTGACGTTTCTCCCCGACATCCAGCCAATGCCGGAACGCATGGGGCTCAACAACCAAGTCATTACGTGGACGCCGGACAGCCAGAAGATCGTCTTCCTCTCGCGGCAGAACACGTTCAATGATTGGTTCGGAAGATTGTTTACCGTGCCGGTTACGGGCGGATTGCCGGAACAATTGCCAGTGGACAAGGGCGGGCTGACGTCGTTTTCGCCCGACGGCAAGCGGATCGCCTACAACCGGATCTTCCGCAATTTCAGGACGTGGAAACGCTATCATGGCGGGCTCGCGCAGTCGATCTGGATCTACGATTTCGCCGCCATGCACTCCGAGAAAATCAGCGACTACGACGGCACGAGCACCTACCCGATGTGGCACGGGAATACGATCTATTTCGGCTCAGACCGTGGTTCCGACCAGCGCATCAATCTTTTCGCGTACGACCTCGGCAGCAAACAGACGCGCCAACTGACACATTACACCGATTACGACGTGGACTGGCCGAGCCTAGGCGGCGACACGATCGTGTTTGAAAACTCGGGGTATCTCTATTTGTTCGACACCGCGACGGAGAAAACCACGAAGCTCACCGTTTATCTGCCCGGCGATTTCCCCGAAGCGGAGCGCCATTGGGCGAATGTGAGCAAGCTCATCACCGATTTCGACATCGCGCCCGACGGGAGCCGCGCCGTGTTCGCCGCGCGCGGAGACGTCTACACGGTGCCCGCGAAGCACGGGAGCATCCGCAATCTGACATCATCGCCGGGCACGCGCGAACACGGTGTGGCGTGGTCGCCGGACGGAAAGTGGATTGCGTACATCTCGGACGCGACGGGAGAGGAAGAGCTTTACATTTCGCCGCAGGACGGCATGGGACCGGCAGTGCAAATCACAAAGGGCGACAAAGGTTTTCTCTTCCCGCCGATTTGGTCGCCGGACAGCGAGAAACTCGCGTACGCGGATCAAAAGCTGCGTCTCTGGTACGTGGACGTCGAAGCGAAAAAGCCGGTGCTGGTGGATACGGCAAAGTATTTCGAGATCACCGCGTACAACTGGTCGCCGGACAGCCAGTGGATCGCCTATGTCAAAGTGTTCGAGAACACGAACCACGCCATCGAACTCTATTCGCTGGCGAGCGGAAAAATCACGCCGGTGACGGACAGCTTCACGGACAGCAATTTCCCCGTGTTCGATCCCGAAGGAAAATACCTCTACCTCGCTTCGAGCCGCGATTACAACGAAGTCGTCGGCGTATTCGACACGGAGTTTTCAAATCCGAAGCCGATGCGCGTTTACGCCGTAACACTGCAGAACGATACGCCTTCGCCGTTCGCGACACAGAGCGACGAAGTGAGCGTGAAGCCACCTTCGCCCGAGCCCGCCGCAACCGCTGGCGGCCCCGCCGCTGGCCCTGCAAGTCCGAAGGGCCCGACCGAGAAACCGAAAACGCCGGAAGAGGCGCCGAAACCGGCGTTTCGCATCGATCTCGACGGAATTCAGAACCGCATCGTCGCGTTCCCGATGCCGGCCACAGTCGTCACCGAAATCGGCGCGGCCAAGGGACTGGTTTTTTACGCGACGCAGCCTGCGACCGGACTTTCCGGGCCGCTGCCCGGCGAGGATCCCGAGATTCACGTGTTCGACCTGAAGGCGCGCGAATCGCATGTGCTGGTTTCGCCGGCGGTCGCGTTTGCCTGGTCGGCGGACGGAACCAAACTGCTGTATGCCGCACCAGGAGGCGGAGAACAGGTCTACGGGATCGTGGATGCAACGCCCGGTGCGCCGCATCATCCGGGCGATGGCGCACTCGACCTCTCTGGGATGCGGGCCCAAATCGACCCCCGCGCCGAATGGAAGCAGATGTTCGACGAGGCCTGGCGGCAGGAGCGCGATTATTTCTTCGAGGCTTCGATGAACGGTGTGGATTGGGACGCGGTGCGGAAGAAATATGAGGTGCTGCTGCCGTACGTCGCGGATCGCCTGGATCTGACTTATCTGATCGGCGACATGATCGGCGAACTCAGCAATTCGCACACGTACGTCGGAGGCGGAGACTACCCGGATTTGCATGCGGTGAATACGGGAATGCTCGGCGTGGATTTTGAGGCGGACGCGGAGCACGGAATGTACCGCATCAAGAAAATCTATCCCGGCGAAAATTGGGATCCGCGCCGGATTTCACCTCTGACGGAGCCGGGCGTGAACGTGGCCGAAGGCAGCTATCTGCTCGCCGTGAACGGCCACCCGCTGCGGATTCCGCAGAATCCATACGAGCTGTTTGTCAACACGGCGGGGCAAAACGTTACGCTGACGGTCAATTCCCAGCCGAGCGACACCGGTTCGCGCAACGTGGTCGTGCGGACGATCAGCAGCGAATATCACCTGCGCGAACTCGATTGGATCGAGTCGAATCGCAAGAAAGTGGACGAAGCCACAGGCGGAAAAGTCGGCTACATCTACCTCCCCAACATGGAGGATGACGGCTTGAACGAGTTCGTCCGCCAATTCTTCCCGCAGATCCGCAAACAAGGACTCATCATTGACGTTCGGTTCAATGGCGGCGGCTTCGTGGACCAGATGATCGAAGAGCGGCTGCGGCGCATTCTGTCCGGCATGTCCGACGCGCGCAATTGGGAACCGACGACGATCCCTGATTACGTGTTCACGGGGCCGCTCGCCTGCATCACGAACGAGTATTCCGCCTCCGACGGAGACATCTTTCCCTACATGTTCAAGTTCTACAAACTGGGGCCGATCATCGGGATGCGGACCTGGGGAGGCGTGCGAGGAATCCGCGGCGACATTCCACTGATGGATGGCGGCTACATCACGCGGCCGGAATTCGCAGTCTATGGGCTGGATAGCCACTGGGTGGTTGAAAACCACGGCGTCGATCCGGATATCGTCGTGGACAATCTACCGGAGCAGGTGATGGCCGGGCACGATCCGCAGCTTGAGAAAGCCATTGCCGTTGTGATGCAGAATATCCAGGCGAACCCGCGGGCGCTGCCGCCGCGACCGGCGGACTTGCCGGCGTATCCGCCAGCGCCGGGCCACTAGGAGCTACAGGCTCGTCCTTCGTTTCTCAGACTGGCGGGCGTCGCGAATTGAGGCCTTGATGGAGGCTCGCGACGCCAATCTGCTCTGTTCTTGTGTTCTTGGCGCAATTCCGGCCACTGGGGACCGTCCTGGAAGGACGGGCAAGGCGTTTGAAACTGGCACTTGGCCCGTCCGCGTTTGAGAGGGCATACCTTCGTTTCGCGCCTTTCCCGCGCTAGACTCTTCTTCCGTGCTCGCCCCTCGATTTGTGCTGTTCACCGCACTCGAAAACTGCCTTCTGGACCCGCGCACGGACTCCTGTTCGGCCGCAGAGGAAGCGATTGCCGA
>DASPOJ010000165.1:0-6048 GCA_035626055.1 Candidatus Methylomirabilota bacterium
ATCGGTGCTGGCGACTTCGCTGTTCGGCGACGACATCAAGAAGCTGTTCCCGATCATCACCCCCGGCGGCAGCGATTCCGCGATGCTCGACAATGCCGTGGAACTGCTGACGATGGCGGGCCGCAGCTTGCCGCACGTCCTGGCGATGCTGATTCCCGAAGCGTGGGATCGCGACCGCGCCATGCCCGAAGACATCAAGGCCTTCTACGAATACCACGCATCGCTGATGGAGCCGTGGGACGGCCCCGCGGCGGTGGCCTTCACCGATGGGCGCGTGATCGGCGCGACGCTCGATCGAAATGGCCTACGTCCGGGCAGATACCTGATCACCAAAGACGGGCTCCTGATCATGGCTTCAGAAGCGGGCGTGTTGCCGGTGAAGCCGGAAGACATCCGCATGAAGGGCCGGCTTGCGCCGGGGCGCATGCTGCTGGTGGACACGGAACAGAAGCGGCTAATCTCCGATCGCGAGCTCAAGAAGACGCTGGCGGCCCGCCAGCCCTACGCACAATGGCTGCAGGAGAACAGGATTACTCTCGACCATCTCCCGACGCCGCCGCGCGTTCAGGCGAACGAGTCCGACACGCTGCTGATGCGGCAACGCGGATTCGGCTACACGGACGAAGATCTAAAGACGATTCTGATTCCGTCGGCGATGCGGGCTGAGGAGCCCGTTGGCTCGATGGGGATCGACACGCCGCTGGCATGTCTCTCCGACCAACCACAGCTCCTGTTCAACTATTTCAAGCAGACGTTCGCCCAGGTGACGAATCCCGCGATCGATTCGATTCGCGAAGACCTGGTGATGTCGCTGAACTCCTACATCGGGTGCGAGGGCAACATTCTCGAGGAAACACCCAAGAATTGCCACACCCTGAAGTTGCACCACCCAATCATCTCGAACTGGCGCCTCGAAAAAATACGCCGAGTGAGCTGGGGTGATTTTCTGGCCACGACTCTGCCGACGCTTTTCCGCGCGCACGGCGGCGAGCAGGAACTCGAGAGAGCCGTGGAAACACTTTGCCGCCGCGTGTCGCTGGCCATCGGCGCTGGATACACCATTTTGATTCTTTCGGACCGCGGCATGGATGAGGAATACGCGCCGATCCCGAGTTTGCTGGCGCTTTCGGCGGTCCACCACCACTTGATTCGGGAGAAGACGCGCAATCAGGTGGCGCTCATCGTGGAATCCGGCGAGCCCCGCGAGGTGATGCATTTCGCATTGTTGATCGGATATGGCGCGAGCGCCATCAATCCTTACCTGGCGATCGAGACGCTGGAGGATCTCCACAAGAGCGGCCACTTCCCGACCGAATATACGTGGGAGAAGGTCTTCCGGAACTACATGAAAGCCATGGACAAGGGCCTGTTGAAGACCTTTTCCAAAATGGGCATTTCCACACTGCAAAGCTACCAGGGCGCGCAGATTTTTGAGGCGATCGGCCTAGACCGCTCCCTCGTGGAGCGCTACTTCACGGGAACGTCCTCACGAATCGAAGGCGTGAACGTGGAAGTGCTGGCGCGCGAAGCGATCATGAAGCACCAGTCCGCCATCCGGCCGGCGAGCGACACGGATACGACACTCCGCGTCGGCGGCGAGTACCAATATCGCGTGCGCGGAGAAAAGCACCAGATCAATCCGCTGACCGTGAGCAAGCTGCAGCAGGCGGTGCGGCAATCGAAATTCGAGACGTATCAGGAATACGCGCAGATCGTGGACCAGCAGAACCGCGACTTGCAAATGCTGCGCGGGATGTTCGAGTTCAAGCCGGCGGGGCCGGCGATCCCGATCGAGGACGTCGAGACGGCGTCGCAAATCGTGAAACGGTTTGCGACGGGCGCGATGTCGTTCGGCTCCATCAGCAAGGAAGCGCACGAAACGCTAGCCATCGCCATGAATCGCATCGGCGGGAGGTCAAACACGGGCGAAGGCGGCGAAGACGAAGCGCGTTTCCAGCCGGACGCAAACGGCGACCGGCGGCGAAGCGCGATCAAACAAGTGGCGTCGGCCCGGTTCGGGGTGACGACGAATTACCTCGTGAACGCGGACGACCTGCAGATCAAAATCGCGCAAGGTGCGAAGCCCGGCGAAGGCGGCCAGCTCCCGGGCCACAAGGTGGATGAAATTATCGCGCGCGTGCGCCACTCGATTCCCGGCGTCGGCCTGATTTCGCCGCCTCCGCATCACGACATCTATTCGATCGAAGACATCGCTCAGCTTATTCACGACCTGAAGAATGCGAATCCGCGCGCGCGCATTTCCGTGAAGCTCGTCGCCGAATCCGGCGTGGGCACAGTGGCGGCGGGCGTAGCGAAGGCTCATGCCGACGTGATTCTCATCAGCGGTTACGACGGGGGCACGGGTGCATCGCCAATCAGTTCGATCCGGCACGCCGGAATTCCGTGGGAGCTGGGCCTTTCGGAGACGCAGCAGGTTCTCGTGATGAACGATTTGCGCAGCCGCGTGCGCCTGCAGGTGGACGGAAAGTTGCAAACGGGGCGCGACGTCGCCGTCGCTGCGTTGCTGGGGGCGGAGGAATTCGGGTTCTCGACGATGCCCCTGATCGCGATGGGCTGCATCATGATGCGGAAGTGCCACCTGAACACGTGCCCGGTGGGCGTAGCGACACAGGACCCCGAGCTGCGCAAGAAGTTCCAGGGCCAGCCGGAACACGTCATCAACTTTTTCTTCTATCTTGCGGAAGACCTCCGCCGGCTTATGGCGGAGCTTGGATTCCGCACCGTCGACGAAATGGTGGGCCGGGTGGATTGTCTGGTCCAGCGAAAAGACATCACGCACTGGAAGGCCAAGGGGATCGATTTCTCCTCCATCCTTTACGATCCGCCGGTGCCGAGTCACGTCGGGCGGCGCCACATGCAGGAGCAGGATCACGGTTTGGACAAGGCCCTGGACGTCAAACTGATCGAGATGGCGCAAGAGGCGCTCGAGAATCGCACACCCGTAACGCTGAGCATGCCGATTCGCAACATCCATCGCTCGGTGGGCACAATGCTCAGCGGCGAGATCGCGCGACGCTACGGTTCCGAGGGACTGCCGGACGATTCGGTTGACATTCAGTTTACGGGCTGCGCCGGGCAAAGCTTCGGCGCATTTCTTGCCAAGGGAATTACGTTGCGGCTCGAAGGAGAGTCGAACGACTACACTGGCAAGGGACTCTCGGGCGGGCGCATGATCATTTATCCCCCGCGCGGGTCCGAGTTCGTGCCGGAGGACAACAGCATCATCGGAAACGTTTGTCTCTACGGCGCGACGAGCGGCGAAGCGTTCTTTAACGGCATGGCGGGCGAACGATTTGCTGTGCGCAATTCGGGCGCGACGGCCCTCGTCGAAGGCGTTGGCGATCATGGCTGCGAATACATGACGAAGGGACTTGTCGTCGTATTGGGCCGGACCGGAAGGAATTTTGCCGCGGGAATGACCGGCGGGATCGCCTACGTCCTGGACCAGGAGGGCGACTTCGCGTCCCTACGCTGCAACCTGACCGGGGTGGATCTGGAGCCCGTCGTTGAGCCGCTGGACATTGAAACATTGCATACGCTGATCCAGCGCCACGGCGAGTTTACAGGCAGCCCTTTTGCGAAATGGGTCCTGCAGAATTGGGAAACCATGCTGCCGAAGTTCATCAAGGTCTTTCCTCACGAATTCAAGCGCGTTCTGGGAATCCCGCGCGTTCCTGCCGGAATCCTCACCGCACACAATGGAAAGCCGATCGGCGAGCAGGTGACCCGTGGGTAAGGTCACAGGTTTCAAGGAGTACACGCGGGAGATGCCCGGGCGGCGGCCGGTCATCGAGCGCGTGAACGACTACCTCGAGGTCTACGAGCCGTTCCCGGAGGAAAAGCTGCAGAAGCAGGCTGCCCGCTGCATGGATTGCGGAGTGCCCTTCTGCCATACGGGATGCCCGGTCAACAACATCATCCCCGATTGGAACGACCTGGTGTATCGCGATCAATGGAAAGACGCGATCCAGGTGCTTCATTCCACAAATAATTTTCCGGAATTCACCGGGCGGCTGTGTCCGGCGCCGTGCGAGACCGCCTGCGTGCTTGGGATCAACGAGCCCGCGGTGACGATCAAAGTCATCGAAAAGGCGATCATCGAACGCGCGTGGAAAGAGGGTTGGGTGCGGCCCGAGCCGCCGCAGGTCCGCACGGGCAAGAAGGTGGCCGTGATCGGGTCCGGGCCTTCGGGACTGGCCGCGGCGCAGCGATTGAATCGCGCGGGGCACGAGGTCGTCCTATTCGAGAAGGCCGATCGCATCGGCGGGCTACTGCGCTACGGCATTCCGGATTTCAAACTGGAAAAACATTTTATTGACCGGCGATTGGAGCAAATGACCGCCGAGGGCGTACGGTTTCAGACGCGGGCGCATGTGGGCCAAAATGTCCCGACCGAGGATTTGCGCAAAGAGTTTCATGCGATTCTGCTGTGCGGTGGCGCGGAAAGCCCGCGCGATTTGAACGTGCCTGGACGCGAACTGAAAGGCATCCATTTCGCGATGGAGTTCCTGCCGCAACAGAACAAGCGCAATGCCGGGGATGCGATTCCGGGTCAGATCACGGCGAAGGGGAAAAACGTGGTGATTATCGGCGGCGGCGACACAGGCGCAGATTGCCTGGGCACATGCCACCGCCAGAAAGCCCGATCGGTCCACCAATTTGAAATCATGCCGATGCCGCCGCAGGACCGCTCACCGAGCACGCCCTGGCCGCTCTGGCCGCTGCAATTGCGGACGGAAAGTTCGCACGAAGAAGGCGGCCTGCGCGAGTGGGCCATTGCAACGACGCGCTTCACCGGAGATAACAAGGGCAACGTTCGGCAACTTCATGCGATTCGGGTGGGGCCGCCGCCGAAATTCGAGCCGCTCCCCGGCACGGAATTCACGGTGGATGCGGAACTCGTACTGCTAGCCTTGGGATTTCTGGGACCAGTGAAAAAAGGAATGATCGAGCAGCTCGGTGTCAATCTCGACGCCCGGGGCAACATCGCGACGGATTCCGAGTACATGAGCTCGGTTCCGGGCGTGTTCGCGGCCGGCGATATGCGACGCGGACAATCGCTGGTGGTCTGGGCCATCGCTGAAGGACGCAGCGCCGCCTGCAGCGTGGACAAATACCTCATGGGGCGCACCTACCTGAAGTAGACTGCGCGAAGCCGCGTGATTTGCGCGGCGCGCTCTCCGCCACATACTCTTCGCATTTTGATTAGACGGCGACGCCTCGACGGGCATACCGGAAACTTGAGTCCTGCTCGCCGCATCTCGCGTTGAGAGTGGAGGCGTTCGCGAGCTTGGCAGGATCGCGGGCGCCACTATCAAGACAAGAAGGACTGGGAGAGCGCTCACGGGGATCGCCAGGTTGCGCGCCCATTCTTTGCGCACAAGAAGCACTCCGGCAGCGAGGATCACGTTCGAGGCCGCCATCGCCAACAGAAAAACGGTCATCAGAAGAGTGGAGAATTCCCGGCCGCCAAATTCCAGGTGAAGGTGTCCGATCATCTGAGGCCTGGCGCAGCCCGCCAGCGCCGCGGCCACCAGCGTTACAGCGAACGACCTCCGGCGCTCGAACGCGAGCCGATCACAAACCCTCGCCAACAGCAGCATCAAAGGCGGCACGGCGGGAAGGACGTAGCCCGGCATTTTTGTGCGCGAAAAAGAAAAGAAGCAAACGACGACTAGAGACCAAATCACCAGAAATAACGATTGCGCCGATAGTTTTCCAGACTTGCGAACTCGCACGCTTCCCTGCACGACGGCCCAAATCGCCGCCGGGGACCACGGGAGACATCCCAAGAGCAGAACTGGAATGTAATACCAGAAGGGCTTGATGTGTTCGAATTCGGGAGTGAAATAGCGTTTGAAATTGTGTTCGACGATGAAGATCGCAAAGAAACTGGGATTGCGGCGCGCGCAAAGAACGTACCACGGCAGAGCCGTGAGGCAGAATGCGAGGATGGCGGCGGGATGCAGCAAACGGAAGGCATCACGCCAGCGCCCCGTGAGGAGCGCCCAGAGAAACACTGCGCCG
>DASPOJ010000166.1:0-3388 GCA_035626055.1 Candidatus Methylomirabilota bacterium
GGGAATGAAGGGTGCGGTCAATGCGGCAATTCTCGTCGATGCCGTCGAAATCAGCGGGATCGGAGTAGTCGTAGCGCGTGTCCAGTTCGCGCAGAGGCTTTTCGTTGGGCGCGTCGCCGTACACTTTGTTCGTGCTCATGAAGATGAACACCGCATCGCGGCAATGGTGTCTTGCGGCTTCGAGCAGATGAACCGTGCCGAGCGCGTTCACCTCAAAATCGAGCAGCGCGATATCGCGCGCCTTGTCGTGCGAAGGCTGCGCCGCGCAATGGATGATCAAATCGAAGCGATTCCGGCGAAACAGATCGAACACTCCTTCGCGATCGCGAATATCGAGCGCGTGGTGCGTGAGGTGCCGCGTCGCGCCGCGCAATCGCTCGAGGTTCCACGTCGTGTCGCCGGCTGGGCCGAAAAATTCGCGGCGCATGTTGTTGTCCACGCCGACGATGCTGTGCCCCTGGCCATCGAAATACTCGACCGCCGCCGAGCCAATCAGCCCGTTGCTGCCGGTGACTAGAATCTTCCACATCGTTATCGAACCACTCCTTGCGCTACGGCGTCTGCCGGACGCGTGCCCAGGCCGCAAGACGTCAAAGCGACACTCTTCCGACCGCTCGGCTGGGATGCGTGCAGACTGAGGCCAGATACACCCCAACCCTTGGAAAGAAAGCCTCGGACAAGGTTCTCCCCCACGGGATGTCATTATACGGGGTGCGGAAGGGTGTCAAACCGTCATTTAGGGCTATGTATCGCATGACGAAGGGGTGTTTCGGGCAGAAACAACATCTCAGGGATTGGTCACAAGCGGCGTAATTAGGTTGCGCAAAGAAGGCGTGCAGGCCGCCACGTCAAATTGCGTCTCGCAGAATTACCTCTAATTCTCGAAGTTCGGCTCGCTGTGGGTCTTAGCAACGCGGGGTCGTGAAACGAAACCCACATAAAGTGTGTTGCAATCCCGACAGATGTAATGCCGCAGGAAGATGAGACGAAGAATCAGCTTCCCGATCAGGCCGCGGCGATGGCAACGCTGTACCCGATAGCTGTCGCACGCAGGGCAGCGGCGTGGACCAAGTGAAAAAGTGATGGCATCAACCAAAGGAACCTCCTGCACGAATCTTGATAATGCCTCGATCCGCCCGGGCTGCAAATCAACAATTTTGTGTTCGGGGGTACTCGTAACGACACCCTTTCAACGGGTGCCGCTCAGCCGAACCGCGCATCAATACTTGTACTTGTGACCTCTAGCCAAGAACGAACGCTCAAGATAGGCCCAAGACACCCGCATGCTCACTTCAAGAGGAAGGGTTCCCAGAAGGCGCGATCGTATTTCGCCCAGGCGTGGCAACCGAATGGTAACCGGCCTGCCGCGCCCGAAGCGCCAGTGTCGTCCGTGGTCGTACCTATTGGTCAAACGGGTGCCGCCGCGCGGCAGGTTCTCGGTGAAACCGTTCAAGCACGCGATGGTCAAGTCCGATCGCGTGACGAATCGATCGCGAGGCGTTCAACAGTGGGTGCCAGAACTTGGTTCGAATCGCAGTGCGAGCGGAGCGCCACGCCATGCTTCCCGCAACACTGGCCGCATCCGAAGGTTGAATTGACGTTACGGGTTCGCGAACCCCCTCCAGCAGACTTGACGAAATCGGCTCAAATGACGCCGCTAGCATCGTCCGGACCCTCGGAAGGCCATTCGCCCACCTGTATCCAGGATGATCGGGAAGAGGCGCGAACCGATATGCGAACCGAAAGCCGGAGCGGTAAAACATCTTTACCAGGCATGACTCCGTCGGATAGAAGGCGATGTGGTTCAGGCCCTGATCTTCACTGGATCCCTCGTCCACTAAGTTCATCAGAGGCGCTTCGCCGGGAAGTATGACAGCCTCCACAAGGAGCAATCGGCGCGTCATCGCTTTCAGATGGCGAATGGCGAGAAAGGGGTTCTCGAGGTGGTACAAGAGGCCGAAGCAGAAGACGAGGTCGAATTCTCCGAGCGTGGGAAGAGAGGGATCTTCGGCGCTCATTGTGTGAAATCTCATCTCGGGGTTACGGCGGGCCGCCTCTTCTACATTTTCACGCCGGCCATCTACGGCGGTCATGTCCAGACCAAGCGAGCGCAGCAGTTCCGAAAAGTAGCCGAGGCCGCACCCGACGTCGATAGCGCTGCGCAAGTTCAGGGGCCCTTTCATCTCCGACAAGAATCGACGGACGACGGCAGCGCGGGAAGCGTTCAGGCTCTCATAATGCTCCGCGTCAAAGATTCGAGTGCTGCTCAACGGCGGCGCCCTCCCCAGTCCCGTGCGCGAAGCGGGACGGCACGTTTAGAATCCCGTTCCACTCGTCCATGTAGTGTTGATGCACTTCAGTGGCAATAACCATCTCCGGCAGACAGTCCCAGAGATCGAGTTGCCCCCTGCCATCCCAAAGGCTTACCTGCCACTGGTAAGCGCCGGGCCTCAACGGGAGTGACGGAAAGGAGTGGGAAAAAACGTGGCAGCCGGCCCCGAGATGGAGCCCACGTTCCGCACGGGCCCACATAAGCTGCCGCTGAGCATCGAAAAGCGCCACGCCATGTTCTGCGCCGCGCACAGGCTCTGCAAGCTGAACGATGAAGTTTACGGTAATGGGACCAAGCGTAGTGAGCACATGCGGCTGGTCAGACCGCGGCTGGGCAATTTCCCATCGCTGGAACTTCGCAGTTTGTCCTTTGCCGCACCGCGTATCCTGGTTAACTTCGGCTCCAAGCGTAGTTGACTCGTACGCCGCCAAGACCTCGTGGGAAGAGCCGTTCATCCGGATTGCCCCCTGATCCACCCAAATCGTGCGCGGACAGAGACGCCGGATCTGGTTCATTTGGTGGCTGACGAAGATGATCGTTCTCCCGCCCTGCGCGACCTCGCCCATTTTCCCGAGGCACTTCTTCTGGAACGCGATGTCGCCGACAGCCAGCACTTCGTCCACGAGCAGGATCTCCGGCTCGATGTGCGCGGCCACGGCAAATGCCAGGCGCATCATCATCCCGGAGCTGTAATGCTTCAGCGGCGTGTCGATGAAATTTTCCACCTCGGCGAACGCCACAATTTCATCGAATTTCCTCAAAATTTCCCTCTTGCCCATCCCCAGAACCGCGCCGTTCAAGAACACGTTTTCACGGCCGGTGAGTTCCTGATGGAATCCCGTGCCGACTTCCAGCAGGCTGCCCACACGGCCATAAATTTCGGCAAAGCCTTCTGTGGGTTGCGCGACGCGAGAGAGGATTTTCAGCAACGTAGACTTGCCGGCCCCGTTCCGGCCGATCAGACCGACGACTTCGCCGACGCTTACGTCGAAGGAAACGTCTCGCAGCGCCCAAATCTCCTGCGGGCCTTTCTTGGGTTTCGCACCCTTGCGCGGC
>DASPOJ010000167.1:0-7388 GCA_035626055.1 Candidatus Methylomirabilota bacterium
GGTACGGGCGCAGGGATTCGCGTTTCACCACGTTCAGTTGTTATCGCCGGACGATTTCGCCGCAGGCGCGGTCTTGCTCGGCGGGAGCAAGGTCCGGTGCAGAAGCGTTCCCAGCGCCCCCATCCCGAGAGCAACGCCCCAATAGACTCGCATTGGATGCGTCAACTGGAACGTGAAGGCAAGCGCCACGCCTCCGACGCCGAAGGAAAACCACCAACACTCTCCCAGAAAGCCGTCGAGCCAGTGCGGCGGATTCCCGGCCGAAGGCACGCGCGGCCACAGCGACGGGATAAATCGCGGCACAGCTTTGCAATAGGCGCGGTACGACTCGCCTTGCGCCGCACTCAGTTCCTTTTCCTCGTGGGAAATGAGCCGCAGGCAAAAAACCAGCAAACCGAAAGCCAGAACGAAGAACCCTGTCCGGCTCGCGAGCAGCCCGATCCCCGCACCCCCAATGACGTTTGCGAGATACAACGGATTGCGCACGTAGCGGAACGGCCCGTCGGCCAACAGGCGCTCGGAATGGACGCGCTTGTCGTGCATCACTGCGGTCCTCAGGTACGACGTCCCCCACGCGCGAATCGCTGCGCCCAGAAACACCAGCGCGGCGGAAACGAGAAACACAATGCGCATCCACGCAATCACCGAAAGGTGCGGATCTCGATGCGCCAGCTTTTCCGCCAGAAATAATGCGATGGGCACATGGTCCACCCTGTAGCAAAAGAACGCCACGAAGAATATTCCGACGATAATCCAGAACCGGTGATGAAACTCGAAGGGAGCCTTTTTTGAATCCACATTGCCTCCGGGCCGTCGCTATACAGCACGCCTCCGCCGCGCAGGAGTTTCACGCGTTCTCGGGATTCGCGCAACCCTGGCAGCGCAAATCCAGGCCGAACAGCGGCACGCTCCCAGCCCTCATTTCTCACCAGCCGTAAGGCTCCTGCCCTGACTACCCGGCCTACCGGCAGGCAGGTTTCTCGTGGGGACACACCAGCTAAGCACTGAGGAAGAACTAAAGGATAACGCAGAGACGCGGAGTACGCAGAGATGCGCAGAGAAAAGCGCGCTCAATCGGATGGGATTGCTCATCCCGATGAGAAATCCGGGCTGGTGATTCGCGATGCAAATCCGCGGACAGAATTGTCGGCGTCACTCCGTGAAAACGATGCCCACGGCCGTTTGGTCTTTCTCGGGCCCCGGCTCGATGCGCACGACGTACGCCCGCAGCCGCATTGGCACGTTTCCCTGCCCGGGTCCCGCTGTGCTTTCGATCATCACGTGCAGCTCGGACTGCAGCTTCGGGCTGTGGTCGAGGTAGATCATCGCGCCGTGCAAACTCAAGTTGCGGATGACGGTATTCTCCTCGAACGCCAGCCCGTCCCCCGTAAACCCGGAGACGTGCGCGCGGAAACTCGCTTCGCGCCGCAGCCCTTCGCGCACGGTCGGAATGACGACCCCGAACTTCCGCTTCCCCAGCGTGAGCACCATCCCCTCCGTTGCCGCCCAGACGCTCTCGAATTGGCCGCGCGCCTCCCTCAGAATCTCGTCCACGGCGCGGTCAGAGGAATCGGGATCGTGGTGAAACAACACGAGGTTTCGCACGCCCACTTCCTGCGCGATGCGCACGCCTTCGAGCCAGCTCGAATGTCCCCAGCCCTTGCGCGCCATGGCGAGCTGCGGCGGCGTGAATTGCGCGTCGTTCACGAAAATGTCCGCGCCCTGCGCCAGTTCCCGCAAACTTTTGTCGAGCTTGGGGTCGCCCGGCTCGTTGTCAGTGGCATAGACCACGGTCCCCACGGGCGTCTCAAATCGGAATCCCAGGCAGCCCTGCGGATGATTCAGCCAGCGTGTGGTCACGCGCGCCCCGCCGACCTCGAACCGCTCGCCGCCGTCCACTTCGGTGAACTCGCGCGAGGCCGACATCGCGCTCAAATCCACGGGAAAATAGGGAATCGCCATCTGCGCTTCGAAGACGCGCTTCAGACTGTCGGGCCCGAGCGACGGCGACCGAAAACTGTAAAAGTGAAAGCGATTCTCTGCCGCGTAGAGCGGCGAAAAAAACGGAATCCCCTGAATGTGATCCCAGTGGTAGTGCGTCAGGAAGATGTGCGCGTTGGTTTCACGGCCGCCACGATTGGCGGACCAATGCTTTCCGAGCGTCCGCAAGCCGGTTCCACAATCCAAAATGAACCGCGCGCCGGACGGCGTCTCCAGCTCGAGGCAGGGCGTGTTCCCGCCGTAGCGCCACATCGCGCGGTCCACAGTCGGAGTGGATCCGCGCACGCCCCAGAAACTCAATTTGGCGATGGCTTCGGGCATGTCCCCACGCTTCAGATTTCTTCCCGCTACTCCACACCGGGCGCTGAACCCCCAGGAAACTCCCGGATTCCGCGCGTTTTTTCATCGTATGCAGCGCCGAAAGCCAAGTCAATTGACTTTGCGGCCGTTAGTGCGCAGCGCGCATATGCGCAGCCCGGGAGGACGTTTCCCGCCTTCCCGCAGTAGAATGGCAGCATGCACGTGCACGCCGGCGAACACGATCACGCGCATGGCCCCCACGATCATGGCGCGGCGATCGGCCGCGGCGTCTTTGCCGGCGCCATGGCCGCCACCCTCGCGCTCGTCGCGGCGGAAGTCGCGGGGGGCTACTTTGGCCATTCCATCGCGTTGCTGAGCGACGCCGTTCACAAATTCTCGGACGTTCCCGCCTTGCTCATCTCCTGGCTGGCCGCGCTGTGGTCCCAGCTCCCCGCGGACTCGCAGCGCACGTACGGCTATCGCCGCGCGGGGACGCTCGCGGCGTTCATCAACGGCATCCTGCTCGTCATCGTCGCGCTGGGGCTGTTCTACGAAGCGTTCGATCGCTTCCGCCATCCCGTCGCCGTGCGGGAAAGCTGGATGATTGTCGTCTCGATCGGGGCGCTCGTCGTGAATGGCGGCATCACGCTCGCCCTGATCCGCGGAAGCCACGACCTCAATCTGCGCAGCGTGCTCGTCCACAATCTGGGCGACGCACTCTCCAACGTCGGAATCCTCACCGGCGCGATCGCAATTCGCACGACCGGCGCTCGCTGGCTCGATCCCGCCATGGGAGCCGCGATCGGCGTGCTGGTCCTGTGGTCCACCTGGGAAATCTTGAAGGAGTCCGGGAATATCCTGCTCGAAGGTTTGCCGAAAGGACTCGACGTCGAAAATGTCGCGCGGGCGATCTTAAGCGTCGAAGGCACCCGCGAAGTCCACGACATTCACATCTGGACGATTGGCACCGGCCTGCACGCTCTTTCGTGCCACGTCCGCATTCCGGACATGCACATGGCCGAAAGCGAAAAAATCCTCGCCGCCATCCAGCAGCGCCTCGCCTCCGAATTTCACATCACGCACGTCACCGTGCAATTCGAGCGCGCCGGCCTTCCCAAAGACGCCGGCCTCTTCATGCCCGAACCCTTTCAGCCCATGGAATAACCGGATGGCCGCCTTGCTGCGCGGGCGCTAGGTTTGGGCGGGCTTTCCCGCCGTCTTGTCCGGGAGCGCCGGAGTCCCGCTCTTCTCTGCGGGCGCTTTGCCGCCCTTCGTTCCGCCGCCACCGTCCCCCGCGAGGAAACGCATCGCCGCCGCCGCGAGGCCGTCCATCGCGCCGCTGCCCGATCCGCTGGTCACCAGAATGTCCGGCACGAATTTCGACATGCCTTGCGATAACGCGGTGATCACGTTCACCAGCGCCGTGGCGTTCGATCCCAGCGCCTCCACCTGAGCTTGGTAACCCTTCGCCCGCGCCAATCCCACTGCTTCCACTTCCGCGCCGCGGGCCGTTCCGGTCTGGCGGATGTACTCCGCCTCGCCGCGCGCTTCTGCCGTGCGCGCATTCGCGTTGTTCGTCTTGATGTCCACGCCGACCTTCGATTTCGCAAGGTCGGACTGCATGTCCGCCGTGCCCTTGGAATTTTCCATCGCGATGCGCTCTTCCTGCGCCGCGCGCTGCTTCTTGTACGTCTCGATCTCCTGGTTGGCGACCTCGCGCTGCGTCAACACCGTGACCAGCGCCTCCGGCAGAATCACGTCCTGGATGTACACGCCGCGCGTCTCCACGCGGTACTGTTCCAGCTGGTCCTTGATGTGCTCGAAACCCTCTTCCTGCACCTGCTGGCGCGTCTCGATGAAGCGGATGGCCGGCATGCTCTGCAGTTTGTTGCGGAAGTGATTGCCCACCGCCGCTTGCAACACTTCGTTCACCAGGTTCTTCATCGTGCCGACCATCGAGATCACGCGCGGCGCGTTGACGTCCGGCACGTGAATCTGCACCTGCAAATCAATGTTGAAGACGAATCCTTCGTTGCTCTTCGCTACGATCTGCTTCAATTCCGCATCCAGGTTGTGCGCCTCGGACACCGCGTCCGCCCAGTTCAGAGTCAGGATCGAGGTCGGCACGATCTCCGCTTGGTAGCAGCGCGGATTCAGCGGATATTTCCCCGTCCGCAGCGGCTCTTCCCAGATTCCGCGATGTCCCGGCCGCACCAGTGAACCGAATTTGAAATCCGATCCCGAAATATCCTGCGTCGGCAGACCCACATACGCCTTGATCACGGCCACTTGACCCTGCTCCACCACCAGCATCCCCACGAGCTCAACGCTCACGAGAAACGGATTCAGCGTGTACGCGCCATAGAGCAGCGGGTCGTGTTGCAATCCGATCTTCCCGCCGTTGTCGATGAACCCTTGAAAATCCTGATAGTTGTTGTGCAGATTGTTCTTGCTCCCGAGCAGCACCTCGATCACTTCGCCGTCGGTGACGGTCGTCTTTTCCATCGCCGCGATGTCGGCGAATCCCCCCAGCCGGCTCGCGATGTCGCTCGAAGGCAGGGGGTCGCCCTCGTACGTGGTCACGATTCCCACGACGTCCATGAGCTTGCGGTCCTGGCCGTACTGCTGCGGCTGAATCCGCACCAGCTCGAGCTGTTCCGGGCGCAATCCGAAGGCCGCGGCCGTAAGACGGCCGGACCTTCCGCCCAGGGCCCGCAGCTCCGGCGAGATCGGCAGCCCGTACACCTGGCTCTTCGTCACCACGAGAAAGCCGACCGGGTGAATCGGCGCCAGCGTTCCGGGCGACAGCACCGGCCGCTGCACGCCCTTCTGTCCGCCACCGGTCACGAACCCGCGCAAATCCGAGAAATTCCCGAATCCTTTCTTGTACACACCCGATTTCGCTCCGATCGGCAGCGGCGCGCCCACTTGCGCAATCACCACGCCCACTTCTCCCGCCTGCACTTGCACCCACGGGTATTTCTCCACCTGATAGATCAGCCAGGCCTTCCAACGCAGCCCGGGCATCAGCATATCGGCCTGATAACCCGCTTCTCCGCGAAACGCGATCGCGTTGTCTTGGGAAAGTTTCCTGAACGAGATGCGTTTCAGCACCAACCCGATTTCAGCCGGCCCCACGCGCCGAATGGACTTCAAGACGTAAATAACGATCAACAGCCCGGCAATGTACATCCAAGTGGAATCAGCAAGTCCGAATAGCATGGCAGTTCCCTCACTTTTGCCTGCATCCTGCCCGCCCGATTACGCGGTGTCAAGTCGCCGCACCGCGCGCGGCCCGGCTCTCCCCCCAGCCGGGCCGCCAATTTCCCCAACCTCTTCGGACTCATGCACAACAACTCAGCGAGGGGTATACGATGAACCTTTCCAATTCCAAGGCGGGTCCGGCCTTTCCAGACTCGCGCCGGGTGTGTTATAAGCATCGCTCCATGTTTCGTCGGGTGGGGGAACGGCAAACGGCAATCCAGGAAGGCCCGGGCGAGGCTGGGTCGCGGCATCCTGGGGCGGCGCACCCCGCGGGACGGCACGCATCGAGCTTCTGCCCGGCGTGTTCAACGCAGCTCGAACCGCACTGCTGCAAACTGGTATGCTGCCTGTGCGGGTACTATATGTCCTGTTCAGACTACATTTGAGACCGCCGGCGCGGCGGCTCAGCTAGATTTGCGAGGAGGTCGGATCGTGGCACTGAAACTGTCGGATCGGCACGTGGATGGAGTGGAAGTGGTGTCTCTCGAAGGACGCATCGTGCTCGGTGAAGAGAGCAACGCGCTACGTGAAAAAGTGAAGGGTTTTCTCGCGGGCGGCAAGAAGAATATCGTGCTCAACATGAGCAACGTCACCTACATTGACAGCGCGGGCCTCGGCACGCTGGTGGCGTCGCACCACAGTGCGAAAACGCATGGGGCGAGCCTCAAGCTGTCCAATCTCGGGCAAAAATTCCAGGAAGTCTTGCAGGTCACGAAGCTGCTGACCGTCTTCGAGGTCTACGACTCCGAAGCCGCCGCCATCCGCAGCTTCAGCGGCAAGTAGCAGCGCCGCCAGGCCACGACTTATTCCAGCCGGTAGAGCGTCATCCCGCTCAGCAGCTTGGGATAAAAGTCTGTGGATTTTTGCGGCAGGACTTCGCCCGCGAGCGCGATCTCCGCGACCCGCCCAACGGGAATCGGATTCAGCAGGCAGCACAATTGCGCGCGCCCGCTCTCGACCGCCGCAATCGCCGCCGCCGCTTCCCGCTCATAGGTAAGGTTGTGCTCCCGCGTCACGGCGTCCGCGGTGATGCCGAGCCCACGCTCCAGCACAAGGCCGTGAAGCAAGACGACATCCAGACGCCGCTGCACAGGTGAGACGCCCGGCAGCAGCGCATCCAGATTGGCGCCGCCACGCAATAGAAACAAGTGGAATGCTCCATCTCCGGCATAGACTCCGATCGCCGGTCGCGTGCGGCCGATCTCTTCGAGATCGGTTTGAAATTTTCTGCAAGCGCGTTCACGCTCGTTCGTATTGAACCGGTAGGCGCGCCACTCGAAAATCGGCTGCAGCACCGCGCGAAATCTCTCGAACGAAAAATCCGCAAGACCCGCGATGACGCGATGCGTCGGCAGAATCGTCAGCCCTTCGCCGTCCGTGTTGAAGAGGGTCATCATCACGAATTCATGCGGTGCGTCGCGATCCTCGCGTCCCGCGCGCACGCGGCACTCGTCGCGATATGCGAGCGCGGTTTCGTAGCGATGATGTCCATCCGCGATGACGAGTTTCTGCTCCGCCATCTCGCGCGTGATGGCCGCCAGGATGGAAGCGTCGGCGATCGGCCAGAGTCTGTGCACGACCCCGTATTCATCGCGCGCTTCGCCGGCGGGCTTCGCCTGCGACGCCCGGCCGAGCAACGCGTCCACGCGCCGCGCCGGATCGGTGTACAGCATGAAAAGTTGTCCGGTGTGTGTTCGCGTGCGCCGCAGAAGTTCGAGGCGATCCGCCTTAGGTCCCGCGAGCGTCTGCTCGTGACGGAAAATCAGGCCGGCCGAATAGTCTTCGATCCGCCCCAGCGCGATGAATCCCTTGCGCGTCCGCCG
>DASPOJ010000168.1:0-6785 GCA_035626055.1 Candidatus Methylomirabilota bacterium
TATATGACGATCATCGGCGGAAAAGAAGCAGAAGCGAACTCCGTCTCCGTGCGCCATCACGGGAAAGGTGATCTGGGCCCACGGCCGCTCGCGCAATTTATTTTGGATTTGCAGGCCGAGTCATCCGGCAGCTGAAAGACTTGGCGTTCCCTCACCTCGCCTCGCCTCGCCTCGCCTCGGCGCGCCCGCTTACCGGCAGGCAGACAGATACGATTTGCGCAGCCACCACGCACTCAGCGCGAATCCGGCAAGCTCCAGCGCGGCAATCCCCCAGAGCATTTCGTGCGGGACTTGCCCTTTCGCCAGAAGCACCCACCAGCGGTCGAAGCCCTGCCCGATCGGCGCCGGGGCGCTTGATGTCGCGTAGCGCCAAATCTCTTTGACCTGCGCTCCGATCTGCTCAAAGTCCATCCGATAGTTGAACGAGGCGTCGTAGTACGCGCCGTTCGCCTGCACTTGGATGAAACTCGTCGTCAATCCGATTGCCTGCACGAGGAATCCCACGGTGAAGAGCGCCCAGGCGACGACGCGCGTTCGCTGCATCGCACCGTCGAGGGCCGGGCCCAATCCCACGCACAGCAACGCGAGCGCCGGAACCAGGTAGCGCGGACCGTAGCAGTAGCCGCCCTCCCACTGCGTGTACGTCGCGAAGAAAAGCAGGTAGACCAGTGGCGCCCCGCACGCGACCGCCGCGAGCGCGCTATCGCGGCGCCAGAGACGGCGCAGCCCCCAAACCGCAAGCAGAATTGGCGGCGCAAAGACAAAGACCGACTTGCCGGGAGACAACAGGAAGCCGTAGAGTCCCGTCGCGAGTGGGGTGTGAAATGAGTTCAGCGCTTTGCCCGTCTCGGCCGCCGGGGGATAGCCGAAGTTGAATGGATCACCGAACAGGAAATCATTGCGCCACAAGTACATCGCGCCAGCGAAGCCCACAATGGCGGCGAACACGACGGCAGGGCCAACGGTGCGCTTGCCGTCGCGAAGCAAGAGCGCAGCAAGGAAAACGGGAGCCGCGATGACGTGGGTTGGGCGGACCCAAATCGCCGCGGCGAGCAGCGCGCCCGCCGCGATCGCGTGCGCCGTAGTACTCGCCGCGCGCGGCGCGCCAGAAAACAAAACGGCGGCTGCGGCGAGCAACAGCGAAGCGCCAAGCGGCTCGGAGAAAAACCAGCCGGAATATGCGCCGACCGGCGTTGCAAAGGCGAGCATTCCGGCGGCAGCGAGCGAAGTTTTCGCGGGTATGCCGAGCCGCAAGAAAAGCAGAAGCGTGAGCGCCACGGCCGCGGCGGAAAACGCCGCACTGCTGCCCACGAGAAAGAAATCGCTCAACAAATCCTGGGCGGCCGACGGAACGCTGTGCCAGCGCGCGACCCAGCGACCCAGAGCGAGCCAGGGAAGCGCCGCCACCGATTGCCCGGGCGCATAGGGCGTTTGCGGGCGCCCGAAGCGATCGGCGATGCCGTAGAACAAATGGCTCTGCACGGCTTGTGGCACGGCCGTATTCCCGTGGAGGTAGAGACTTTCGGCCTCGAAGTCGGAGGAGACTTCGTCAATCGTACGAACGCGGCCCGTCGAGGTAAGCAGGTAGAGAAAATTGAGGAACAGGAAGAGTGCGAGCACCAGAGTCCATTGGACTCCGCGCCTGGTTGCGGCTGGATTTATCTGCGAGTTTTCAGTCATCGAGTCGCGGAAAGTTGCTCCAAGGAATTAGACCACAGGGAAAGCGGTACGCGGGTTGCGGCTCTTGGGTGCGCTGCTTAAAGAGACATCGCGTTTGCCGGGCGCTTTCGGGCGGCATTGCGGGAGCCGACAGGCGGCTGCGCACCCTGCGGGGGGCATGTTATACTTACCGCCCCGCTTCCGCTTCTGGCTTGCGCTATTGCGGCGCGGATAGTTTAGGATTGGAAAGCCGCGCCGGATGCGGTCCGGGCGGGAGGTGAATTTATCGCCGAGCGTAGTTTTCGGGCTAACGATCGCACCAGAGTAAACGAGAGGATTTGGGCGCGGGAGATTCGCGTCGTGGATGAGGACGGCGGGCAATTAGGTGTCATGCCGCCGCCGGAAGCGCTAAAGTTGGCACGCGAACGGGGTTTGGACCTTGTGGAGATCTCGCCCACAGCCGACCCCCCAGTCTGCAAGATCACAGACTACGGCCGATATCTGTACCAAACGAACAAGAAGGCACATGAACAGCGGCGGCACCAAAAAGGGTCGCAACTGAAGGAAGTGAAGTTCAGGCCGGCGACAGCAGAGCACGATTACCAGGTGCGGAAAAATCAAATCATCCGATTCCTGGGTGAAGGGCACCGCGTGAAAGCGATGATCTTCCATCGCGGGCGCGAAATGGCGCACCAGGAAGTTGGCCGGGCCAAAATGAACCGGTTGCTGCTCGAAATCGCCGATCATGCGCTGGTGGAGATCGGGCCACGGATGGAAGCGAACATTCTAATGGCGCTGCTTGCGCCGAAAAAAGGCCCCGGCCGAACACAGGCTCCTGCGATGGCCTCCGGACAATCCTGAGGTAGCGTGGCCCGATGCAGCCCGGCCGCGCAGGAATTCGAGCAAGAAGGGGTTTAGGCACATGGCCAAGAAACAAAAACTCAAGACGCACCGCGGCGCGGCGAAGCGATTCAAGATCTCTTCCACCGGCAAGGTGTTGCGCATGCATTCCGGCAAGCGCCACATATTGGGAACCAAACCGGCCAACCGAATGCGCCGCCTGAAGAAAATGACGGCGGCGAGTCCGGCCGACGCGCCGAAGGTGCATCGGATGCTGCCGTATGCCTGAGGGCAAGGGCTGATACGACTTTTTGCTGTGCCAGGCAGCGCGTAACCCACCACGACGGGCCTGCCGGCCAGCGGCTCCAAGCGACGCGCGAGCACTGCGCGGGCGGGAGCAAGCGGCAACCAGCGAAGTTTGGGTTGCATTCTTAACACGCCGTGGAGACGCCAGCGAAGCCGGGGGCGTTGGCCGGGCCTGTGGGCCAGCCAACGTGCGTGCTTCGTGCGCGCGCTCCCCGCAAAAGAGGGATTTATGGCTCGAGTAAAACGCGGAACGAAACGCCGTGCGCGCAGAAAGAAATATCTGAAGCGCACGAAGGGGTTCTTCCTCACCAAATCGAAGCTGTTCCAGTCGGCGCAGGAGGCGGCGAATCGCGCCGACCGCTTCACCTACCGCGACCGTCGGAACAAGAAGCGGCAATTCCGGCGGCTGTGGATCCAGCGCGTCGGCGCCGCAGCGCGCGCGAATGGACTGTCGTACAGTCAACTCATGCATGGATTGAAAGCGGCCTGCGTAGCGATTGACCGCAAAATGTTGGCCGATCTTGCCGTGAAGGATGCGGCGGCGTTTGCGGAACTCGCCGCGCAGGCCAAGCAGCATCTGACCGCGCCCACAAAGGCGTAGCGCTCTTTCTATGCCGAACGACCCCACCGCGAAAACGCTTGCGGAACTGGGCGTCGCGGACGCCGCGGGCGTGGCGCGCTTATTCGCGGCCCTCAAGGAGCAATTCGTCCACGAAACGGCGGCGGTGCCCGACGCGGCGCGCTGGGAAGAAGCGCGCAACGCTTGGGTAGGCCGCAAAGCGGGTGCGATTACGCGCATCACAGAAAACTGGCTGAAGCCGGCCCCTCCTGGGCTAAAGCGCGCGGTTGGACAAGCCCTTAACGAACTGAAAGCTCACATCGAACAATCTCTGGAAACGGCCCGACTGCGAGTTGAAGCCGCCGCCGAAGCTGCGGCGGCAGCGCGGGACCGGCTGGATCTTTCCTTGCCGGGAGTGTCGCGACCGGTCGGATCGCGGCATCCGCTGCAGCAGACATTTGAGGAGATCGAGCGGATTTTTCTTTCGCTCGGCTACACGGTAGTCGAGGGACCAGAAATTGAGACGCCTTATTACAATTTCGAGGCGCTCAACATTCCCGAGCACCATCCGGCGCGCGACACGATGGACACGTTCTACATCGAGCCGCCCGCCGGCATGCCCTCGGGAGCCGCAGCACGCCTGTTGCGCACGCACACCTCGCCGATGCAGATCCGCACTATGGAGAAGGAACCGCCGCCGGTGCGAATCATCGTGCCTGGGAAAGTCTATCGTCGCGACAATCCGGACTCCACGCACAACTACATGTTCCACCAAATCGAGGGTCTCGCGGTGGACACGGACATCACGTTCTGCGATTTCCGGGGAACTGTCGAATATTTTGTGCGTGAATTCCTCGGGCCCAAGGCGAAAACGCGCCTCCGGCCGAGCTATTTTCCGTTCACCGAGCCGTCGGTGGAAGTGGACGCGAGCTGCCATGTGTGCGGCGGAACGGGCTGCCGCGTGTGCAAGTTCTCAGGCTGGATCGAGCTGTTTGGGGCGGGGATGGTGGACCCTGCGGTGTACGGCTTCGTGAACTATGACGCCGCGCGGCTTTCCGGGTTCGCATTCGGGATGGGCGTCGAGCGACTGACGATGCTGCGCTACGGCCTCGATGACTTGCAGCTCTTTTTTCAGAACGACGTGCGCTTCTTGCGGCAATTCCCATGAGAGTTCTCTACGAGTGGCTCAAAGAGTTTGTGGCCTTCACGGCCGCGCCGGCGGAATTGCGCGAGCGGCTTTCGCTTTCGGGCACGGCCGTGGATGCAATCGGGGAAAGCGCAGCCGGGGCGGTGCTGGACGTCGAAGTGACGGCGAATCGCGGCGACTGCCTCGGCCACTACGGTCTGGCGCGGGAAATCTCCACAGTGTTCCGGCAGCCGCTGCGGAGCGTTGCGCCGAAGTTGAATGAAACAGCCGAGAAGGCTTCTTCGGCCGTGCGTGTGGAGATTGAGTGCCCGGAGCTTTGCGGGCGATATACGGCACGGGTGCTGCGCGGCGTGAAAATCGGCCCTTCGCCAGCGTGGGTGCGGCAGCGGCTCGAAGCGGTGGGGCAAGCTTCGATCAGTAATGTCGTGGATGCGACGAATCTCGTCATGTTCGAGTTGGGCCATCCGCTGCACGCGTTTGACCTGGACACGATCGCGGAGCGGCGAATCGTCGTTCGTAGGGCGCGCGTTGGGGAGAAGATGCGCACTCTTGACGGTCAGGAACGCACGCCAACAGCCGAAACCTGCGTCATCGCCGATGCCAAACGCGCGGTGGCCATGGGCGGCGTGATAGGTGGTGCGGAGACGGAAATCTCCTCCACGACGAAAACTTTGCTTCTCGAATGCGCGTGGTTCGACGCAGTGTCGATACGCCGGACGTCGAAGGCCCTCGGGCTGCGGACCGAAGCGTCGCACCGTTTCGAGCGCGGCGCCGATCCCGAGATGGCCGAGCTCGCCTCGCGACGCTGCGCGGAGCTGATTCAACAAATCGCAGGCGGAGACGTGCTGCAGGGCGTGGTGGACGTCTATCCGGGCCGCGCTGAGCGGCCGCGCATTGAGCTCACCCGAAAGGAATTGCTGCGCGTGCTCGGCGCGGACGTACCGGACCGTGAAATCGAAGCAATCTTGAACTCCCTAGGGTTTGCACCCGCGCGAACGGATGCGACGCGAGGAAGCGCGGGTTCTTTGATGGCGGCATGGGAGTGCCGCCGACCGTCCTGGCGGGCGGACGTGTCGCGCGGAATCGATCTCGTCGAGGAGGTAGCGCGCCACTTCGGACTTGAGAAGTTTCCTCCCCGGCTCCCACCCGCCAAACGGCCAGCCGCGCAGCGCACGCACGCCGAGGCGGAAGAGCGCCTGCGCGAATTGCTGGTGGGCCTGGGCTATCGCGAGATTATCAGCATCACCCATGTGGACGCCGATCGCGACGCGTTGTTTCGCTCGGAGGGCGTGACGCCAGTTCACATCAGGAATCCCATCGCGGAGGACGCGCCGCTGCTTCGGTCAAATGGCGTCGTCAGTATGGCGACCACGCTCGAATGGAATTTGAACCACAGTCAGCGCAACCTTCGGCTGTTCGAGATCGGCCGACATTACGCGTGGGCGGGGAATGAAACCGTTGAGGCGCGCGTGCTAACGATCGCAGCGTCCGGCTTCGCGCGAGAACAAGGTGTCGCGGAATCCGCGCGGACGTACGGATTTGAAGATCTAAAGGGGGACGTCGATCAATTGAAGATTCTCGCCGGGAAGTTACGCTGGTCGAACGGCGGGCCGGAATGGCTGCAGCCGACGCAGGCGGCGTCGCTCGCACTGGAGGACGGAACTTCCCTCGGCGCCGCGGGTTTGCTCGCACGGCGCGTAGCTGAGCGATTCAAGCTGCGGCAGGACGCGTATCTTGCCGAGATCCAGCTCGATCCGGTCTACGCGGCGTACGCCGCGCGGCGCGCAGATCCGCAGTATCAGCCGACGCCTAGGTTCCCCGCGGTCGAACGGGACTTTTCGCTGTTTCTGCCCGACAGCGTCATGTTTGCGCAGGTCACGCAAGCCATTCAATCGCTGAATATCGCGGAGGTGGCCGACATCGAAGCAATCGATCTATTTCGCGGCAAGGGCGTGCCTGACCGCGAGCATTCGCTGCTGGTCCGCGTGACGTTTCAGAGTTTCACCGCCACACTCACGGACGCGCAACTCACCGGCGCGGGCAGGCGCATCGTTGGCGCGCTCGAGTCGCTAGGCGGGCGACTGCGCACGTCTTGAGCCCGGCCATTCGGGCTGAGCGTCCAGACGTTTTCCAAGCTGCATCCTAAAGTTTGTGCCACGCTTTCAGGACTCCTGACGTTCCTGCTTGCCCCATACAAGCCCCCGAATCAGGGCGGCTCTGCGCTTTGTTCTTGTCTTGCACACGCTGCGGCCGGAGAATAGCACCGTCCCTAGA
>DASPOJ010000169.1:0-6415 GCA_035626055.1 Candidatus Methylomirabilota bacterium
CCTGGCTCCCGGCGCGCTCCTCGCCAACCAGGTCCCGGCCGTCGCGGCGCGAATCACGCAGCCGATCGACGAGTCCAATCTCGTCACGCTAAAGGGCATTCGCCATCCGCTGGCCAAGCCGCAATACGATCAGGGCGCCGCGGCGGACAGTATGCCGGTCAATCGCCTCCTGGTGCTCTTGCAGCGCAGCCCCGCGCAGGAAGCAGCCCTGCGCCAATTTCTCGACGACCAGAAGTCCGGCTCCTCGCCGAATTTTCACCAGTGGCTCACGCCCGCCGAGTTCGGCCAACAGTTCGGCCCGTCCGATTCCGATATCGCCACCGTGACGTCGTGGCTGCAATCGCACGGCTTCACGATTAATCGCGTCTCCAACGGTCGCACTATCATCGAAATCTCTGGGACCGCCGGCCAGGTCCGCAACGCCTTCCACACCGAACTGCACAAGTATGTCGTCAACGGCGAATCGCATTGGGCCAATAATAGCGACCCGCAGATTCCCGCCGCGCTGACACCCGTCATCGCCGGCTTCGCCTCGCTCAACAATTTTCCGAAGAAGGCGCTCCACGAGGTGACAGGCCGGGCCCCCGTCGCGCCGAATCCTGAGACCAAGAAACCGGAATTGACCGGCACTTGCCAGAACTTCATCACTGGCGCCTCGGTCACTTGCTACGTCGTCGCGCCATACGACTTTGCGACGATTTACAACTCGCTGCCCCTCTGGAATGCGTCCCCTTCGATCGACGGCACGGGGCAAACGATCGCCATCGTCGCCCAATCGGACATCTGCACCCAGGGCTCCCCGGATTTCTCCGTTGCCAGTGCGTGCAACAACCGCGACGACGTTCAGGACTTCCGCTCCGCTTTCGGATTGCCCTTGACGCTTCCCAGTGGCGGGCAACAGACGCAAGTCATTCTGGACGGGCCCAACCCCGGCCTCACAGGAGATGAGATCGAAGCGGACCTGGACTCCGAATGGTCCGGCGCGGTGGCACGGAACGCGCAAATCGATGTAGTGGTGTCCGAAACCACCGAGGTGAGCGCTGGGATCGATCTCTCGGCGGAATACATCGTCGACTACAATCTCGCTCCCGTGATGAGCGAGAGTTACGGCGCATGCGAGGCAGAACTGGGTTTAGGCGTGGATTACTACGAAGCCATCTGGGAACAGGCCGCTGCACAAGGAATCACGGTGGTCATCTCCGCCGGCGATAGCGGCTCCGCCGGTTGCGACGATGACAACACGGAATTCGAAGCTGTGCACGGCTTGGCCGTGAATGGCATCGGCTCCACTCCGTTCAATGTCGTGGCAGGCGGCACGGATTTCAATGATGTCGCGAGTCCGGGCACATATTGGTGTCCGGTGAACGAGTTCTTTTCAAATGGCGTGTGTTCGACGACTATTCCGTCCACGCCGTCGTCCGCCATGGGTTATATCCCCGAGATTCCCTGGAACGACTCCTGCGCCGCGTCCAACGCCAGTACCTGCGCGAGCCTCACATCGTCCTCGCCGTTATTGAATATTGTCGGCGGGGGAGGCGGCGAAAGTGCATGTGCTGCGCTCACTCTGTTGTTTGAGAATAATGGCTACCCCGCCCCAAACTGCGGCAAGCCCGCTTGGCAGAGCGGCGCTGCGGTCACAGGTTCTGCGAACACGGACGGCACGCGCGACGTCCCGGATATCTCCCTGTTCGCCGCGGCTGGATCGTCAAGCGAGAGCGCTTATCTCGTCTGTGAATCGGACTTGCTGCCTACACCCGCCGCCTGCAATTCAAGTAACGGGGGCTTCATCCTGGTCGGCGGGACCTCTTCTTCCGCTCCGGCATTTGCTGGCACCATGGCCATGGTCAACCAGTTTATGTCGTCTCCGACGACGCATGCGCGCCAGGGCAACGCGAACTACGAGCTGTATTCTCTCGCGTCGGCCCAAGTGAACAAGCTGCCCTCCGGCGGCTGCAATTCCACTTCCAGCCCCAACGTCGCCAACACGACCGGC
Organism: Candidatus Methylomirabilota bacterium; assembly: GCA_035626055.1. Classification (GTDB taxonomy): domain Bacteria; phylum Acidobacteriota; class Terriglobia; order Acidiferrales; family UBA7541; genus DASPOJ01. The sequence continues at coordinate 1,994 of DASPOJ010000169.1, forward strand.
TGCGTGTTTTACGACATCACGATCGGCAACAACTCCGTGCCGTGCGCGGGCGGATCGCCCAATTGCAGCAATACAAGTTCCTCGTCCGCGAGTCCCGGCGTCCTCGTTGTGCCGAACGCGAATGGCACGAACAGTACGACTCTCGGGTGGTCGGCGGGCGCCAACTATGACCTGGCCACGGGCCTCGGTTCTCTTAACATCTTCAATCTTGTCCACGCTTGGCCCCCTGTCGGCAGTTTCGCGGCCACGACCACCACGCTGCAAGTCTGCACCGGATCCACGGACACGTCGAATTGCACTTCGACGAATACTTCGTCGAGCCCCGTCACCATCACCCACGGCTCGCAAGTCTGGATTAATGCCGCCGTGTCTCCCTCTCCAGGCGCGTGGGCGAACGCCAAGCCGGAGGATGTCGCCCTTATTGGAACTTTTAGCACTCCGCCCCCCAACAGCGGCGGAAGCCTCAGTGCCGGCGCGGACCGCTTCTCAGCGAACGGCGGAAACGTAGATGTGTATCCCCTGAGCAGCGCTGGAAATACCCTGGGCGACTACACCTACTTCTTGATCGGCGGCGCTTACCAGCTCTCTGCTCATTACACAGGTGACGGTACGAACGGCGCCAGCGATTCGAACGGCATCTATTTGGTCGTGAACCCCGAAAACAGCACAACTTCCGTCAGCTTTCAGGCCATCACAAACTTCAACACCGGAGCCACGGCTGCTGTGACGTCTGTTCCCTACGGAACCATCGTTCTCGTGCGGGTGGACGTCCTCGGCACCACGATGCTCCCAATTTTCTCTCCCCCGGCGCCCGCGCAAACCGCCACGGGCACCGTAACCGTGACGGACACCAGTTCCCCGACCACGTTCCCTACCGGAAACTACGCGCTGAATACGGAAGGCAATCTGGAAGTGCAGACGGCGCTGAATCAAATTCCGGCCTTGAATGCGAGCGCGACTCCCCACGAATTCACCGCGGCCTATCAGGGAGACAACAGCTACAACGCCAGCAGCACTGCCGCGGCGGTTCCTCTCACCGTAACCGCCGCGGCCACCACCACGGTCGTAAGTGCAAGCTCCACTTCATTCGTCGCCGGGGGAAGCGTCACGCTGACGGCCACAGTTAGTTCTGCCACTAATCCTGCCGCGCCGAGCGTGGGGAATGCGCCGAACGGCACCGTCACATTTTTCGCAAACGGCACGGCTATCTCCAGCGCCGGTGTGAGTTACGTACAGACGCCTGGCAACTTTCTGAATGGTCAGCTTGCATTGCTTAAGGCGACCCTGAACTACTCTCCGTCTGCGTCGACCTCCATCACCGCCGTGTACAACGGAGATACGGGCGACACGAATTACGCCGCGTCGCCTGCCTCTGCTGCTGTGGCTCTGACGGTCGCCCCTTACCTGCTTACAGATCCCAATAACACACAGGCGACTGCGGTTCCAATCTCGGCTCCTGGCCAGTCCGGCACTTCCACGCTCTCAGCGCAGGTTGGTACGGGCCAAACCGTCGTGCTCGCTTGCGCTGTATCCCCGACAAATCTGACCGACACACCGACGTGCGGCTTTGGGGCTGGCTTCACCCCCACAGCTTCCCTGACGGCCAGCGGCAACGAACTCGTTTCGATGAGGACGACGGCCGCGTCGCACGTGTTGCCGTTGGCTCCGAGCGCGCCGCGGGCACCCACAGCGCCGTTCACCTGGATCATCGCTGCGGCGTTGCTCGCGATGACACTTTTGCTCTGGCGCTTTGTGCCTGAGCGGCGGCGCGGCTACGCGTTCCTGGTCATGCTTCTTGTTGCCGTTGCAGTGGCAGGCGTCGCTTGCGGCGGAGGTGGTGGCGGCGGGGGAGGCGGTGGCGGTGGTGGCGGCGGGGGCGGAAACACTGGCACAACGACCGGCTACTACACCGTGACTGTGTCGGCTACGTCGCCGACGGGCGGTCAACCGGTCACCGTCTATTTCAACGTCGAGTAGAACTACCCCAGCGCGATTTCCAAGCGCGTGACCGTGGCGGGCGGAAACGCCTAATGCACGCCCGCCCCGATTCCTTCAACCTTGTGCGTTTCTGGCCGCACCGCGTCGGGACTCTCAAAGGTATTGTTCGCGCGGATGTCGCCGTCCCCGTGCGCTTCTTTCCGCTCCCCGGACGCTCTGCGGCCGAGAGTTTTCCCCCATCGCCCAGTAGGAATCGAGCCCATTTCTGCAACGGGCCATGGATCTCATCTGTGCCTTGGATGGGTCGCGCGGTTGGGAAGGTCCGAGTCTTAAAGCCCGGTCAGCAGGTGCCCCAGTTTAGATTTCTTCGCGGCGAGATATCCGCGCGACGCGCGCGAGGCCGGCGGCTGGCACGGCAGGCGCTCGACCACTTCGATTCCCGCCTCTTCGAGTTGTTGGACTTTATCTGGATTATTCGAGAGCAGCCGCACGCGACGCACGCCCAGCCGCTTCAAAGCCGCAGCCGAAAATGCGTAGTCGCGCAGGTCGGCCAGAAAACCGAGCTCCTCGTTCGCCTCGACGGTGTCCATGCCCTGATCCTGCAGCTCGTACGCGCGCACTTTGTTCATCAAACCGATGCCGCGTCCCTCCTGCGGCAAGTAGAGCAGCAGCCCTGAGCGGGCACGCGCGATCTTCCGCAACGAAAACTCCAGTTGCGCCCGGCAATCGCATCGCTGCGAGCCAAAGACGTCCCCCGTGAGGCACTGCGAATGAATTCGCACCAGCGGCACATCTTTGCGGTCCAACCGTCCATGGCGCAGCGCCACCGCCGTTTCAGCCGGGCTCGCGCCTTCCAAGGCGATGATTACAAACGGCCCGAATCGCGTGGGCAATCGCGCTTCCGCCACAACCCGCACCGCCGCCTGAGCGCTAGCCTGCGCCGTGCGTTCGGATCGCGCGCCGCTGCGTCCCGTACTGCCGCGGCTCGATCTCTTCGGCATGGAATTCCGCGCCATTGTGAGCCCCACATTATACCAGCCGCGCCGAGCCCGAAGCGCGCAAGCGGCTCGCGGGTAGTGGGCTACTTTGAATTTTCCCGCCCAGGAGGGGTGGAGACCACATCGATGGCGATGGCCCATGAGTTGCGGATAGCAACCGCAAGCAACGACAGCATACCGGCAGCCACCAAGGTGAGTCCGAGCTGGGAGGCGTGGAGGAACAGGACACCGCCTAATACAAGGAGCCCGCATGCCGCAGATGGAAGAATCGCGTACGGAATCCGATCGCGCAGTTCGATGAAACTCTTCTTACCGCCTCGAATTAAATTGGTCCCCGAGTAAACTAAGCCAACGACACCCACGATGCAAATGCAAAGAGTGGCCGTGAGCCGAGTATGGCTCGGGAAGGTCAGAAGCGCGCCCAGGAATAGTACATGGGCAAAGTAAATAACCGTCGGTGTAAGGTAAATGGGAATCTTAGCGGCGTCTCGTCGCCTTCGATCAGCGCCGAGCGTGATCACGACAAACAACAGACCGATCAATTGCGCGGCCGCCGCCGCAGTGAGGAGATAGAAATTCGTCCATCGCTCCAGTTCATTCATAAACTCGTTAGGCCACCTTTCTCCGCCCAGTTCCTAGCCGTCACACAGTGGCACAAGAATCGGCAATACGATAGAAAAATTGAAGGTAGCCCACTACCGGTTCGCGGCTTATTCTTCTCCGGGCGCGTCGACTGCCCACAGCGGAGAGTGAATCTCCGCCCTTTCGGAGTGCGGTGGCCTGCCTGCCAGCCGCTCGCGGAGATCGCCGCGGAGAGAGCGCTCGGCGTAAACCCTTTTGATTCAATCCTTTAGGAGGCGAGCCGTGGCGGGCCGCTTTTCTAATCCATTGACATGCCCCTATCTGCTCATTTCCCCGCCGGTTCGGTATTCCTATTTGAGTTTCTTCGCCACGTTCGTTTGATTGCGCTTGATCTGCTTGATTAGCACGTCGTCCTTGGCGCTCGCCATCGCTCTGTCAAAGAATCCCTTCGCCTCCGCATATCGCTTGGCAGCGAACATTTGGACCCCGGCTAAGTTGAGCAGCTGACCGTCCCCTCCTGCCATTTGGAAGGCCTGAACGAGCGTGGCCGCGCCGGCCTCGCGGTCTCCTAGCACTTTGGTTTGGAGCACCCCCTTCTCCAGGGCCTCATCGATTGTGAATTGGTTCCCGGACAGTTGGTCTATCTGCGCAATGCGATTCCGTGCGCTCGACTGATACCCCGACAGGATCACGTTGGCATGGATCCAACCGATGATATAGATGATGGGAGCGAGTATGCCGAGTTCTGACTCACCCTGGCTCGAGATCACCAAGCATGCGATGATCGGCACAATGTAAACCCAACCCTTCCCTCTCTTGCCCAGCATGTCAAACACTCCGGCCAGGAGCCAACCGAAGATAAAGATCCCAATGAAACACATGATGTTCAGGCCCTTCCGTCCTA
>DASPOJ010000170.1:0-13617 GCA_035626055.1 Candidatus Methylomirabilota bacterium
GCCGTGGCGCACCGCGGCGCGCTGTTCTTCGTTCAATCCGCCACGCGTCTCTGCCGCGCGCGCCGGCGCCGCATCGTCTTCGAACAGCCTCGCCATCGCCTCATACTATCCGATTCCAGGCGCAAATTGACCGGTGCGAATGGGCGCGCCTATACTCGCGTCGAGAGTTTGCAGAGGAGAACGGCAATGGATCAGCCCGTCATTTTGAGCGCGGTGCGGACGCCGATCGGGAAATTTCAAGGAGGACTCGCGTCGCTATCCGCGACGCAACTTGGCGCGAAGGTGGTGGCGGAAGCGGTGCGGCGCGCGGGGATCGAGCCGGGCGCCGTGAACGAGGCCATTCTCGGCAACGTCGTGCAGGCGGGGCTCGGACAAAATCCGGCGCGGCAAGCGGCGCTCGGCGGTGGACTCTCGCCGCGCGTGGCCGCGATGACGATCAATAAAGTTTGCGGATCAGGGTTGAAGGCGGTTGCGCTCGCGGCACAGGCGGTGCAATTGGGCGAAAGCGAAATCGTCGTCGCGGGCGGGATGGAGTCCATGTCGAACTGCCCGTATCTTCTGCCCGGTGCGCGGAGCGGATACCGTCTGGGACACGCGGAAATTGTGGATTCGATGATTCGCGATGGGCTTTGGGACCCGTACGAAGATTTTCACATGGGGTTGACGGCGGAGTTAGTCGCCGAGAAATATGGGATTTCGCGGCAGGAACAGGATGCGTTTGCTGTGGAAAGTCATCAGAGGGCCGTACGCGCTCGCAAATTGTGCTTCTTCGAGTCGCAGATTTTGCCGATTGAGATTCCGCAGAAGAAGGGCGAGCCGGTGGTTGTTCGCTACGATGAATCGCCGCGCGAGGACACCTCACTGGAGGCGCTCGCGAAGCTGAAGCCGGCATTCAAGAAAGACGGCACCGTCACGGCGGGCAACGCGCCGGGGACGAACGACGGCGCGGCGGCGCTCGTCGTGACGAGCCAGCGTCGCGCGGCGCAACTTGAAAAATCGCCACGAGCGCGCATCGTGGCGCAGGCCGTGAGCGGCGTCGAGCCGAAATGGGTGATGATGGCGCCGGTGGACGCGGTGGGAAAGTTGTTGACAAAGACCGGCTGGGACCGCGATCGCGATGTGGACCTCTATGAACTGAACGAAGCGTTTGCCGTGGCCGCGATTGCGGTGACGCGCGAGTTGCGCCTCGATCCCGCGAAAGTGAATGTGAACGGCGGTGCCGTAGCGCTAGGGCATCCGATCGGGGCGTCGGGCGCGCGGATTCTCGTGACGTTGCTTTATGAGCTCGAGCGGCGCAATCTGAAGCGCGGAATCGCGGCGCTGTGCTTGGGCGGCGGGAACGCCGTCGCGCTGGCGATCGAACGCGAATAAAGGAGACTTTTTTCGCTGAGGAATCGAGCGACCTATGTTTTGCCCTGTGTGCAGAGCGGAATATCTTCCCGGGCCGACGGAATGCTCGGATTGTCAGGTACCGCTGGTGGAGGCGCTGCCGGAGGAGGGAGCGACGCCCGCGAGTGATGCGGACGATTCGGGCGCTTCGGTGAAGCTTTGGGGTGGAATCGATCCCCGAACTTTTGCGGCGATTCGCGCTGCGCTCGATGAAAGGCACATCGCTCACGACGATGTGGCGCGCGACAGTGCGCTCTTATCCATGTACTCACCGGAGCCGCTCCAAATCTGGATTCAACGCTCAGATGGCGACGCGGCGCACAAGATTCTAGAGGACGTCGTAGGCCACGATGAGGCGGCGGGAATTACGCCGGATGCCGAGTTAGCGCGAGACTCGACAGAACACAATCCATTCAGGTTGGGCGGGAGAGTATTCGGCAAAGTTCCCGGTTTGGAAGAGCCGATTTCTGAAGAGGAAATTGCGAGCACCGAGCAAGCTAGCGGGCCGGCGCCGGACGATTTGGTAGAAGATTTCGATCCAGCTGAGGCCACTTGCGAAGTGTGGTCGGGCGGCGACGAGCAAATGGCGCAGATATTCAAGGAATGCCTGCAGAATGTCGGAATCGGAAGCGTTGCAAAAGAGGACGGCGGGAAAACGCGTCTCTTGGTTCTCCCTTCGGCCGAGAAGCGGGCGCGCGAAGTGATTCGCGAGATTGTGGAGCAGGCACCGCCGGAATAGAGCGCCGCGAGCGAGAATCGAATGCGTGGCGATTGACCGCGCGAACGTGGTGACCTGATGATTTGTCCTTCTTGCGGCGCGAAATTCCCGGCAGGCACGGTGCGATGCCGGAAGTGCGAGGTACTGCTGGTGGCGAGTTCGCGCGAGGGAAATCCAAGCCGCAGTGGCACGGACTCGCCTTCGCTGCTCTGGTCCGGGGCGGACGCCGTTGTTTTCTCCGCGCTTGGGGACGCGCTTGCCGCCGCGGAGATTCCGTTTCACGAATCCATCGTGCATGATTCGGCCGCGGGCACGTTCGGCAGGTTTCCACTGGGTTTTGGCGCGCATGCGGCAGGCTACGAAATTCGCGTCGCAGAGGCCGAGCTCGGTGCTGCGCAGCGAGTGATGGAGTCGGTGCTCACATCTGCGTTCGAGATTGTGGCCGGGGACGAGGACGGAGACGCGGCGCAATCCTCCAGCGCGCCGCGCACGGCGGAAAAGTGGCGCTCCGGGGACGCGACCGTCGAAGTGTGGCGCGGCGAAAACGGCGATTGGGCCGCTTACCTCTGCGACGCGCTGCGCGAGAATCGCATTCGCGCGCGGGTCGCGTCGGAGCCGGGAGTGCCGCAACGTATCTTCGTCCGGCCGGCGGAAGAAACCGCCGCGCGGCGCGTCATCAGAGACATCGAGGGTTCATGACGGCGTGAGGTGAGGCGGGCGGAGCGGGAGGCCTATGCAAATCAACGAAATTCGCACGGTGGCCGTGCTCGGCGCGGGCACGATGGGCAACGGGATCGCGCACGTGCTGGCGCGCGGTGGCTATTTCGTGATTTTGCGCGACATCCAGGGACGGGCGCTCGATCTCGCGCTCGCGAACATCGCGGCGAATCTCGATCGCGAAGCAAAGAAGGGAAAAATCGCGGAGGCGCAGAAGCCCGAGATCCTGGCGCGCATTCGCGTGACGACGGACGCCGCGCCGCTCTCGACCGCGGATTTCGCGATCGAAGCGGTGCCCGAGCGGCTCGATCTGAAGACGGCTGTCCTGCGCGAGGCGGACAAGATGCTGCCACCCGGCGCGATTCTCGCCAGCAATACCTCTTCGATTTCGATCACCGCCCTCGCGGCGCTGACCGCGCGGCCCGATCGGTTCGTCGGAATGCACTTCATGAATCCGGTGCCGGTGATGGCGCTGGTGGAAGTGATTCGCGCGTTGCAAACGAGCGACGCGACGTTCGCGGCGACGATGGCGCTCGCGGAAAAGCTCGGCAAGAAGCCGGTGGCCGTGAACGATTCGCCGGGGTTTGTCTCGAATCGCGTGTTGATGCCGCTGATCAACGAAGCCGCGTTCTGCGTGATGGAAGGAGTGGCGACGGCCGAAGCCGTGGACGCCGTAATGAAAACGGGAATGAATCATCCGATGGGCCCGCTCGAACTGGCGGATTTCATCGGGCTCGACGTGTGCGTGGACATTCTGGACGTGCTCTACGCGGGCTTTCACGACTCGAAGTACCGCACGTGTCCGCTGCTGCGGAAGATGGTGGCGGCGGGATGGCTGGGGCGGAAGTCGGGGCGCGGGTTCTACAACTACACGGCCTGAAATTCAGGCTCGGGCGCTAGATGCTTGGCTCAGTTGGTGGGCAGTGGGCCGCGCGGTCAGGGGGCGAATGGGGGGACTGGCAGAAAGTATTTGCCTTTTCTTCGCCTTGTGGTAGGATGGCGGAGCTTTGACGGAGGAAGAGGCTTGCAGCGTGGGGTGGAGATGGTGGCAAAGTGGAAAGTTGCGCCACGGAGTGAACTTTCTGGTAAACTTCCGCCGCAGGAAACGTCCCCGGAAACGATTGGCCCTCTTGAGGTGAATTATGACGGATGAAAAATCGAAGGTTCTGGAATCGGCCATTGCGCAGATCGAAAAGACGTTCGGCAAAGGTTCGATCATGCGCCTGGGAAACCGGGACGTTTTGGTGCCGGTGAGCGTGATTTCGACGGGCTCGGTCTCGCTCGACGCGGCGCTGGGAGTGGGAGGCCTGCCGCGCGGGCGCGTGGTGGAAGTGTACGGGCCGGAGTCGGGCGGCAAGACGACGCTGACGCTGCACGTGATCGCCGAGGCGCAGAAGGCGGGCGGCCAGGCGGCGTTCATTGACGCCGAGCACGCGCTGGATCCGGCCTACGCGCGGAAACTGGGCGTGGACGTGGACAATCTGCTGGTGTCGCAGCCGGACAACGGCGAGCAGGCGCTGGAGATCACCGAGACGCTGATTCGGTCGGGTGGCGTGGATGTGGTCGTGATTGACTCGGTGGCGGCGCTGGTGCCGCGCGCGGAGCTGGAAGGCGAAATGGGCGATCCGCAAATGGGCTTGCAGGCGCGGCTGATGTCGCAGGCGCTGCGGAAGCTGACGGCGATCGTCTCGAAATCGCGCACGTGCCTCATCTTCATCAACCAGATCCGCGAAAAAATCGGCGTGATGTTCGGTAACCCGGAAACGACGACGGGCGGACGCGCGCTCAAGTTCTATTCTTCGATTCGGCTTGATATCCGGCGCATTCAGTCCATCAAGGAGGGCGACCGGGTGGTCGGTTCGCGTACGCGCGGAAAAGTGGTGAAGAACAAGGTTGCGGCGCCGTTCCGCGAGGCGGAGTTTGACATTCTGTACGGCGAAGGGATCTCGCGCGAAGGCGATTTGATCGATACAGGCGTCGAGAAGGGAATTCTCGAAAAGAGCGGTACGTGGATTTCGTTTGGCGGGGAACGGCTCGGCCAGGGCCGTGAAAACGCGCGAATCTTCCTCAAGGAAAACGCCGACGTCCGCGATAAGGTCGAAGCAGCTGTGCGGAAGAAACTCGGGCTGGCCGTGCACGGATCTTCGAACGGCGCGTCCGCGGCTGCCTCGCCAGCGGAGAAGCCCGCCACGCCGCAAGCGCAAGCGGCTGCTGCCGCGGCGGGCGCCTCCAGGGGCCGTCCAGGAATACGCTAGCGCACAACAAGGCCACAATCTCCTAAGGTCGGGTTGCTACAACCTAAACTGTATCGTCAGCGGCCAAGGCCGGGAAGTGCCGAGCTGTGCACTTCGACGGGTTTTGGACTTGCTCCGCGAACATCCAATTCTCTAAGATAAGTGTGTCTTGGAAGCGGCCCCCGGCAAGTCGGGGCAGGCGCCGACAAGCCGGGACGCGCCAACCAACCGGGTACACTGCGCGTCTGAGTATAGAGTCCGCATGCGCGAGTGGCATCTCCATCATCGAATTCTTGCGGTCGTGGCGTCGGCGGTGTTGGCGTGGACGCCCGCGATCTCTGCGGCCCCTGCCGCAACTTCCACCAAGACCACGACGAAGGCCACGCGGAAGCATTCCAGTATGCGCTGGGGAGTGCCGACCTACGCGGATTCCACCCAAGGCGACATCACGCAGTACGACGACCAGGTTGTGCGCGAGGCCGCGATCGAGGGGCTCGGGCGGTACAATGGCTCGGTCGTAGCCATCGATCCCAACAACGGCCGGATTCTCACCGTCGTGAACCAGAAGCTCGCTTTCTCGCCGGGCTTCATTCCGTGCTCGACGATCAAGACGGTGGTCGCTCTGGCGGCCCTCCAGGAAGGCGCCGTCACGCAGGATTCCATGATTCAGGTGGCGCGCCGCCGCTACATGAATCTCACCGAAGCGATGGCCCACTCAAACAACGCGTTCTTTGAGGAGTTGGGCCGACGATTGGGTTTTGACACGGTAATCAAGTACGCGCGGATGCTGGGGCTCGGCGAAAAGGCCGGCTACAACATTCCCGAGGAACAAGCGGGTCTGCTGCCTTCCGCACCGCCTGAGTACGGCGGGGTGGCACGCATGTCGAGTTTCGGCCAAGGAATACAGATCACGCCGCTCGAACTGGGGTCGCTGGTGGCCGCGTACGCCAACGGCGGAACGATCTACTATCTGCAGTACCCGCGCACGCCGCAGGACATCGGAGATTTTCAGCCGCGCGTCAAGCGGCAGCTTCAAATCGAATCGCAATTGCCGGAGATTCGTGACGGCATGCTTGCAGCAGTGCTATACGGCACCGCGCAGCGCAGTTGGGATTACGAAGGCGACCAGCCGCTAGGCAAAACGGGGAGTTGCTCGGATTCATCGTCGCGGATCGGGTGGTTCGTTTCCTACGCTGACCAGATTCATCCTCGGATTGTCCTGGTGGTCTTGATGCGGGGACGCAGCCATGCGGATCAAGGCCCAATTGCCGCGGGCATTGCAGGGCACATCTACCACAAGTTGCGGGAAGAGAATTATCTGACCCCGGAAGATACCACCTCGAACTTTGCCTCCGATTCAACCGGCCGGGATCGTTAGGCCGTTTTTCCCAGATGGCTATGGCTCACGTGATGCTTGTGGCCATGTTGCGGATGCCGTTTGCGTTGCGGGAAGGTCTCGAAGCGGGTGCGGTAGCAGTTCACACATAGCTCTTCAAAGCCATCGCCAACACGATGGGGGAGGAATACCACCCCGCACTGGGCACAAGTCTGCTTGGGCCGCGATTCGAGTTTACTCAACTCAATCATCAGCATTGACGGCATGTCAGCCTCCTGCGAAGTGGCTCCCTGCGCCAGCCGCGCAAACTAAGAGCGGGCGCTCTAGAAGAGTGCCATAATCCAGGGTGCAATTCGGAGTCCAGATGTTGTCTCGAGATAAGCCACTGATACAAAAGGAGATAGACAAGGAATCCCCTGAGATAGTGATCCCTAAAGGCAGAGGTAGTGCTGAAATTCGCGCAGTTGTGGGCCGGGCCACGCAGTGGGACGAAACTGTGCTCTGCGGGACGGAGGCGCTAGCCGCTCCCCTTGCACCCAGCCGGACCCTTCGCAAATCCGTGCATCAGCCTGGTGCATTGGAGTAGGATTGGTCGCTTTTGCCGATGCTTCCCTGGAGGAAAAATGAGGCGGTTGCGGAGAATTCTGGGCTACACGCTCGTCGTACTCGTCGTGCTCTTGGTCGTGACAATCAATTTCACGATTGGCTGGCGACCGTTCCTCGGCCCGCGCACGCGGCCGCTGGCGGACCGGAAATTCGGCGCTACGCCAGAGCGGCTGGCGCGGGGGCGTTACCTCGCCGAAAACGTCGCCGGCTGTATGGATTGCCATTCGCCGCACGATTGGACGCAGCACGATGCGCCGATTCCGCCAGGGAAAGAAGGCTCCGGCCAACACATGCAACTCGGCGGCGTGCCGGGGACGTTGTACGCGCCGAACCTGACGCCCGATCCCGAAACCGGCAGCGGCAACTGGACGGACGATCAGATCGCCCGCGCGATTCGGGAAGGCATCGGTCACGACGGCCGCGCACTCTTTCCGTTGATGCCGTACCAGCATTTCAAAAGCATGTCGGATGAGGACTTGGCCTCGGTCGTTGTTTTTTTACGCTCGCTGCCGGCGGTGCGCAATCCGCTGCCGCAGACGCAGATAATTTTTCCGGTGAAATATTTGATACGCAGCGCGCCGGAGCCGGTCACGCAACCGGTGCCGCAGCCCGATCTCTCGACGCCGCTCGCGCGCGGCGCCTATCTTGTGAACATGGCGGCGTGCTCGGATTGCCATACGCCACAGAAGCAAGGCCAGCCGATTCGCGGAATGGATTTTGCGGGAGGTTTCATTCTCGAAGGGCCGTGGGGCCGAGTGGCGTCAGCGAACATCACGCAGGACCCGACGGGGATTCCCTATTACGATGACCAACTTTTTCTCGAAGTGTTGCGCACCGGATACGTCAAGGCGCGCAAGCTATCGCAGATCATGCCGTGGCATGAGTTCCGCGGAATGACCGACGAAGATTTATTTTCCACCTTTGCGTATCTGAAGACGATCCCTCCGATTCATCATCGCGTGGACAACACCGAGCCTCCGACGCTCTGTCCGCTCGACGGAGCCATGCACGGTGCGGGATCGAGCAACACGAAGTAACCCGCCACAAAAAGAACGAGGGGCGGACATCGCGTCCGCCCCTCAAGAGTCTTCGTGCATCAACCGGCTAGCGAACTTCCCAGGTGTCGCCCGAATGGAGCAGCTTGGAGATGTCGCCCGGGCCGCGCTTGGCGATGACGTCACGCACCTGAGCGGCCACGACGTCTTCGTACCGGTTCGTTTCCCAGGCGCGCAGAGTGCCGATGGGCGTGGGGAATCCCGGCGTCTCGTGCATTTGCGCGAGGAGGAACGCGTAAACTGGATTCGGATTTCGTTCATCGTGGACGAGCAGGTCCGACTCCGAGATTCCATTTCCAAGGGCCACGACTTCGAGATGGATCCCGTTCATACGAATGCCCTTATCGCGATTCTTGCCGAAGAGGAGTGGCTTTCCATGTTCGAGCGCGACCACATGCTCGCTGCGGGCTTCCTTATCTGTCACGCTCTCCCATGCGCCGTCATTGAAAATATTGCAGTTCTGGAGGATCTCGATGTAGGCCGCGCCTTTGTGAGCGGCGGCCTTCTTGAGCGTTTCCTTCAAGTGTGGCTGGAAGACGTCGACCGAACGCGCGATAAACGTCGTCCCCGCACCGATGGCCAGCGCCAGAGGATTAAACGGCTGGTCGGCGCTGCCGTAGGGAGTGGATTTCGTTTTCTTGCCGAATTCCGAAGTGGGCGAGTACTGGCCTTTCGTCAGACCGTAAATCCTGTTGTTGAACATCAGCACCTTGATGCCGACGTTTCGCCGCAACATGTGGATCGTGTGATTGCCGCCGATGGCAAGCGAGTCGCCATCGCCGGTCGCGACCCAAACTTCCAAGTCCGGCCGCGCAATCTTGATGCCGGTCGCAACAGCCGGCGCGCGGCCGTGGATCGAATGGAATCCGTACGTATTCATGTAATACGGGAAGCGACTGGAGCAGCCGATGCCCGAAACGATGACGAACTTCTCGCGGGGGATCCCCAACTCGGGGAATACGGACTGCACCGCGTTCAGAATGGCGTAGTCGCCGCAACCCGGACACCAGCGCACTTCCTGATCGGTCTGAAAATCCTTTTTGGTGTACACCGGCGACGTCGTGGTAGCCATGGCCGTGTTCCTTAGATTTCCCCTCTGCGTTAACGCTCCGCGAGAACTTCTTCAATTTCCGCTTCGATTTCCGCCTGTTTGAACGGGCGGCCCTGCACCTTGCTGTAGCTCCGCACGTCCACCAGGTATTTCGCTCGTAGAACCAGCGCGAGCTGGCCAAGATTCATTTCCGGGACCAGAACCTTGCGGTAGCGTCCCAAGATCTCGCCGAGGTTGCGCGCCAGCGGATTCAGATACCGCAGGTGCACATGGCCGATGCGGGCGCCCTTTTTGCGCGCGGTTCCGAGCGCAGCCGTGATCGCGCCGTACGTTGAGCCCCAGGAAACGATCAGCAGGTCGCCATCGGGGTCGCCGGCAGTCACGAGATCGGGAATCTCCCGCGCGATGCCTTCGACTTTTGCCGCGCGCAGCCGGACCATATGCTCGTGGTTCAGCGGCTCGTAACTCACATTTCCGGTGATGTCTTGTTTCTCGATTCCGCCGATGCGGTGTTCGAGATCGAGCGTGCCAGGGACCGCCCACGGCCGGGCAAGCGTCTGCGGATCGCGTGCGTAGGGCTTGAAAGTTTCGGGATTCGTCGCGAAATGAACGGGGATTTCGGGAATGTCGCACAGTTCGGGAATACGCCACGGCTCGGCGCCGTTCGCGAGAAAACCGTCGGAGAGAACAATAACGGGTGTCATATACTTCAGCGCGATCCGGCTCGCCTCAAACGCGGTCCAGAAACAATCACCGGGCGTTGCGGCGGCAAGCACTGGAATGGGGGCTTCCGAGCTGCGGCCGAACAAGGCTTGGAGCAAGTCCGCCTGTTCGGTTTTGGTCGGCAGACCCGTGGAAGGCCCGCCGCGCTGAATGTCGCAGATCACGAGTGGTAGCTCGACCGCGACCGCGAGGCCCATCGCTTCGCTCTTGAGCGACATCCCAGGCCCGGAGGTCGTCGTGATCGCCAGGGCGCCGGCGAACGATGCGCCGAGCGCGGAAGTGACCGCGGCGATTTCGTCTTCGGCCTGGAACGTCAGTACGCCGAAATCCTTGTACATGGAAAGCTCGTGCAGGACGTCGGAAGCGGGCGTGATCGGATAGGAACCTAGAAAAAGCGTAAGGCCCGATTTCTGCGACGCCGTGACGAATCCCATCGCCAGCGCCTGATTGCCGCTCAGATTGCGATACATTCCCGCCGCAAGCTTGGCGGGAGGGATTTCGTAACTCACCTGGAACGCTTCCGTTGCTTCGCAGTACGAGTAGCCCGCGCGCAGGGCGAGCTTGTTTGCTTCGGCCAGAAGCGGCTTGTTCTGGAATTTCTGGTCCAGCCAGCGGAAGGTCGACTCCATGGGCCGGTTGTAGAGCCAGCAGCACATGCCGAGGGCGAAAAAATTCTTGCAGCGATCCATGCTCTTTGCATCGAGGCCCAGCTCGGCGAGGGCCGCGCGCGTCAGCCGTTCGAGACCGACGGGGAAAACCCGGTAGCCGTCGAGCGAATGATCTTCGAGCGGATTCGACTTCAGGTGTGCCTTGCGGAGGTCGTTTTCAGTGAAGCTGTCGGCATTCACTACAAGGATGCCATTTCGTTTCAAGTCCGGCAGATTGACGATTAGCGCCGCGGGATTCATCACGATGAGCGCGTCCACGGCATCGCCGGGGGTGTAGACCTGGCCCGAAGCAAAATGAATTTGAAAACCGCTGACGCCGGGAATCGTGCCCGCAGGGGCGCGAATTTCAGCGGGATAGTCCGGGAACGTCGCAAGGTCGTTGCCGTAAAGCGCGACCGTATTGGTGAATTGGCTGCCGGTAATCTGCATCCCGTCGCCGGAATCACCGGCGAAACGAATGACCGCTTTCTCGATCGTTTCGCGCTTGTGCCCGTGCACAGGGGATTCGGTCAAAGTTCCCATGATCTCTGCGGACCTCTATCTTCAGAACTATGTTGAAGCCGAGCACGTGCCCCCGGTGAGATCTGATTTACTGCTGTAGAAGAAGCTCTGCCAGAGGTGGTTGCTTGTAAAGGATAGCATACGGCGTCAGCGCGAAAAGTGCGCGTGCAACGATTTGTGTTTCAGATGTGACCGCCGTCACAACACCCTGATCGGTGCTCACGCGAAGCCTCGCGCGATGCGCGAGGCTCCGTTGCATTGCACGCCCCAATCACTTTGATGCGTGATTCCAGCATAGCGTGGTCCGGGAGAAACTCACTGCCAGAAAATCTGTCCCCAAGAAATCGAATCTCCACTATGTCATTGCAAGGAAATGTCCGCTAAGTTACGCTCCACCTGTATGCGTCTCAAGTTACTCCGCTTTTGTCTGATTTTCGCAGCGGCGACGTTATGTGTGGGTGGCTCGGCCCAGCAAACCCCGACCCATTTGCCGAGCGCGTCCCAGAACCAACCGGCGAGCCTGTCCTCGCCGACCGGGCCGAACACCGCGGCCGCTCCGTCGCCTCCGGCTGACTACTCGCAGGAGAGTTCGGTGATCGAGCAAGCCCGATCCTCGATGCGATTTGAAAATGACGGCAGCTCCAATCAGGTGGTTTATGTTCGCGTCAGAGTGCAAAAGGCGGAGGGCGCGCAAGCGTGGGGACAGCTTGTGTTTTCCTACAGCTCAGCGAACGAGAAGATCCACGCGGACTATGTGCGCGTGCACAAACCCGACGGTACTGTCGTGACAGCGGGAGCAGATGCAATACAAGATCTTAGCTCGCCCATCGAGCGCGAAGCCCCTGCATACTCCGACATCCGCCAGATACACATCACTGTCCCGGGTCTGACCGCCGGAGACATCCTCGAATATGAAATAAGAACCGATACCACATCGCCGCTCGTTCCCGGAGAGTTTTTCACGCAGTGGAATTCCTCGCAGGAGATCATTACTCTCGATGAAACGCTGGAATTGAATCTGCCTCAAGGTCGCGAAGTTCACGTCAAGACCGCCTCCGGGGTTTCCGGGCCGGAAGAGCGGGCGGATGGCGATCGGCGCATTCTCACGTGGCATTCCTCTTTTACGAAGCGTCCGAGCGAGACTGAAGAAGAGAATATCCTGAAGATATTGAGGGAGGTCGGAGGCAAGCAACCCGACGTTCAAATCTCCACATTCAAGAGCTGGCAGGACGTTGGGCGATGGTACGTGGATTTGGAGCAGCCGCGAGCCGAGGTCACAGATTCGATTCGAGCCAAAGCCGATGAGATCGTCAAGGGACAACGGACAAAGCTCGGCAAAGCCAAAGCCATCTTTGAGTATGTTGAGACAAACATCCGTTACGTTAGCCTCTCATTCGGTTTGGGACGTTTCCAGCCCCATTCGGCGCCGGATGTCCTCGCGAGCCAGTACGGGGACTGCAAGGACAAAGCTACCTTGTTTCAGGCACTGCTGGCTGCCGAGAAAATCGAGTCTTTTCCAGTGCTTATCAATTCCCAACACAAGATTGATCCGGATGTTCCCTCACCTCTGCAATTCGATCATTTGATCAGTCTCGTCCTGCTGGACGGGACGCAATATTGGGCCGACACGACCGCCGGTGCGGCTCCTTTTGGATTGCTCCTTTCGACGCTGCGCGACAGCCAAGCGCTGGTGATGGAGCCGAAGGGAAAGTCCGAATTAGAAAACACACCCGCGGACCCACCCTTCCCGGCAGCAACGAGCGTGAGCGTGGAAGGTACAGTGGACTCACTGGGACGGTTTCAAGGAAAGCTTTCCCTCTCGGTGATGGGAGAGCTAGCCGTCTATCTTCGGGGCATGTTGAGGACGGTCCCTCAGTCTAACTGGTCTCAAGTCGCGGATGGGGTCGCCAAACAGCAGTTCGGCGGCACGCCGAAAGTCAGCGATTTTCATTTCTCGGGGATGGAGGATGTGGACGCCCCCTTAGTATTTGAGGTCGAATTCTCTGCGCCGAGCTTTCTGGATCTATCCAAGAAGGATTTAGCGCTGGGCGTGCCCTCCGGCGTTCTGGTTTTGCCGAGCGTTGTTGCTCCCGACAAGAACAGCGCGAAGCCGCTCGAATTGGGCGGCATTCGCGACCAATTGGAGAGCTGGAAGATCGAATTCCCCGCCCAGGTCAAGGTTTCTGTGCCCGTCCCCGTGCATATCACCCGTGACTACGGTGAATACGAATCGACCTATCAGTTGGACGGACAGAACGCCCACTTAGAGCGACACCTGATCATTCGACAATCAAAGGTGCCCCCTGCTCTTTACAATGGCGTCAAGGCGTTCTCCAGCGTCGTCACCGCCGATGAAGGCCAGAAGCTCGTCCTGACGAACACCACCCCAGGGATGGGCTCCGAGCTGAACGAGATGTCCGCCGACGACCTGTTTGATGCTGCAAGGACCGCGGAGAGCGCACGGAATTTCACGGAAGCAGCAAGACTCTACGCTGCTGCGGCCGAGAAGGACCCGGACCATGAAAACGTATGGAATGCTTTGGGCCACGCCTACAACATGCTTAATGAGTTCGACAAAGCCGTACCAGCGCTCGAGAAGGCTATCGCAAAAAACCCTTT
>DASPOJ010000171.1:0-13842 GCA_035626055.1 Candidatus Methylomirabilota bacterium
ACCTCGGCACCACCAATTCGTGTGTCGCGGTCATGGAGGGCGGAGAGCCCAAAGTTATTGCAAATGAAGAGGGTGCGCGCACTACGCCCTCCATCGTCGGCTTCTCAAAGAGCGGCGAGCGCCTGGTGGGCCAGGTCGCCAAGCGCCAAGCCATCACCAACCCTGAAAACACGATCTTCTCCATCAAGCGCTTCATGGGCCGCCGCTACAACGAAGTCTCCGACGAGATGAAGATGGTCCCTTTCAAGGTCGTCCAGCAGGGCGATCACGTAGCCGTCATCGCGCAGGGCAAGGAGTACACACCGCCCGAAATCTCGGCCATGATCCTGCAGAAGCTCAAAAAGTCGGCCGAAGCCTATCTCGGCGAGACGGTCACTGAGGCCGTCATCACCGTACCGGCCTACTTCAACGACGCGCAGCGCCAGGCCACCAAAGACGCGGGCCGCCTGGCGGGCCTCGAGGTCCTGCGTCTGGTCAATGAGCCGACCGCGGCGGCGCTGGCTTACGGCCTGCACGATAAACGCCGCGGTAAGGTGGCGGTGTACGATCTTGGCGGCGGCACCTTCGATATCTCAATTCTGCGGCTCATCTCCACGGGCGAAGGCGACATTTATCAAGTACTTTCGACCAACGGGGACACGCATCTCGGCGGCGACGATCTGGACAACATTCTTCTTGCAAAGGCGCGCGAAGAAATTCGCCGCGAGCGGGACATCGATCTCGATGCGGCTCCCGAGGCCGTGCAGGAGCTTCGCAAGGCGCTCATCGCCGTGAAGCACGAATTGTCGCGCGCCGATCACGCAGTGGTGATCTTCGATCCTCCCGGCGGTGCGACTTGGGTGCGCGAGTATACGCGCAAGGAATTCGAGTCGTGGATCCGGCCAATTCTGGAACGCACGATGGGGCCGGTGAAACTGGCGCTGGCCGACGCGAAGTTGAAGCCGGCCGAAATGGACGAGGTCGTGCTCGTCGGGGGCTCGACGCGGGTGCCGCTGGTGCGCAGCATGGTGGAAGAATTTTTCGGCCGCCTCCCGCACGCAGAGTTGAATCCGGATGAAGTCGTGGCGCTCGGCGCGGCGGTGCAGGCGGACATTCTCGAATCCGGCGTGAGCAACATGCTGCTGCTGGACGTCACGCCGCTATCGCTCGGCATCGAAACGATGGGCGGCGTCGTGGCGAAAATCATTCCGCGCAACTCGACGATTCCCGCGAGCGCGCAGGAAATGTTCACGACGGGCGCCGAGAATCAGACCGGCATCGACCTACATGTCTTGCAAGGCGAGCGCGAACTTGCGAAGGACTGCCGCTCGCTCGCGCGCTTCCAGTTGCGCGTGCCGCCTGGCCCGGCGGGCCTGGCGCGCGTCGAGGTCAAATTCTTGATCGACGCCAATGGCATCCTGCAAGTCGCGGCGCGCGATTTGAAAACCGGCGAGCAGCAATCGATCGAAGTGCAGCCCAGCTACGGTCTGGGCGACGCCGAAATCGAGCGCATGCTGGAGGAGTCCATCGAGCATGCTGAGGAGGATTTCATCGAGCGGCAGCTGATCGAGTCGCGGAACGAGGCGGGGACCGTGATCGCCGCCACGCAGAAGTCGCTGGCCCGCGAGAGTTCCCGCGAATTGCCGGCCGAAGAGCGAAGCGCCATTGACGCGTCCCTGGCGGCGCTGCGGGAAGCCATGGCGGGCAAAGATTACAAGCTCATCCGCGCCCGCTTGGACGAGGTCAATGCGGCCACGCACCATCTGGCCGAGCTGCAGATGAACCACGCGCTCGCCATGGCGCTCGAAGGCAAGCGCATGGGCGAGGTGTAAGAGAAAGGCGGCAGACGATGGGCGGCTCCAATCCCTACATCGAGCAGACGAAATACACGCCTGCGACAAAGAAATTCAAGGTCACCTTTCTCCGCGAAGGCAAGACGATTGAAGTGGACCCGGCGAAAATTCCCTACGGACACGACGGCTTGCCGGGCAGCTTCCTGGACATCGCCACCGGGGCCCACATGGGTCTTGATCACGCCTGCGGAGGAGTTTGCGCGTGCTCGACGTGTCACGTCATCGTGCATGAAGGGTTGGAATCGTGCAACGAGGCAACCGACGCCGAACTCGATCAGCTTGACGAGGCGCCCGGCCTGACGCCGAAATCGCGTCTGGGCTGCCAGTGCGTCCCCGACGGCTCGCGCGATATCGTCGTCGAGATCCCAGAGTGGAATAAGAACTACGCCAAGGAAGCCGAGCACTGATGTTCCAGAGACGCCCGGAAACCTGAGGAGCCAGGAATCATGCCGCTGAAATTCGGTTGGGACGACGCGGAAGAAATCGGAATCCAGCTCGCGGACAAATTCCCAGAAACAGATCCTCTCTCGATCCGCTTCACCGAACTGCTGAAATGGGTCGTCGGGCTCGAAGGTTTTACCGGCGATCCGCAGCAATCGAGCGAGGGCAAACTCGAAGCCATTCAAATGGCCTGGCTTGAGGAATACAAGGACCGCCAGGCCGGCTGAGCCGCGCGCGTCCGTACACCGAGTCGGCTGCTACTTCTGCGGGGGCGGGGGGCTTGGTTTCGCAAGCGAGCGGACGTAGTTGACAAGATCCCAGTTTTCTTCCGGTTTGACGCGTGTGCCTTCCGCCGGCATCTGCAGATGGCCGGTCTTGATGATGTAGAAGATTTCGCCGTCGGTGCGGACTTTGAAGGTGGCAGGGTTCGTGAAGTCAGCGATGGTAAGTTTCATGGTGATGGCGAGTTCACCTTTGCCGTCGCCGTTGTTGTTGTGGCACATAACGCAGTCCATGTTCCACCACTTCTGAGCGCGGGCCAGCGATTCGGGCGAGGACTTTATGGGATTGGGCTGTCTCGCGGCTTCGGCCGGAATTGGGGCGTAGGACGGCGACATTACCGTCGGCGGGGTTTGAGGTTGTTGCGCCGAAAGCGCGACCAGAGAAAAAAGAGCGGCGGGAAGAACCAGCGCAAGCTTGGACATCGGAGTCTCCGATCAGCGACGCCTCTAACTTCACGCGGATTGTAGCACCGGAAGGAAGGTCGCGCCGTAGTTTGGCAAGGAGGAGAGCTGAACGAGCAAGGATCGCGTTGTCCAGGCCGCGATTTCTCGCGCGGCTAGCCCAAATCCCCCGCTGGCTTGTCAATTCCTCAGCTTTCCTTTAGTCTGAATTCAGTTGCGAGTTTCCTGCCCGCCCGCAGCGGACAGATCCGTGGCGCTATGGTGCAACGGTTAGCACGCGGCCCTTTCAAGGCCGAAATACGGGTTCGATTCCCGTTAGCGCTACCAAATCTCGAACGTCTCGACTAACTCGTTTTTCTGTTCCACAGCCCGAGAATCGCGCCCATCATGCAGAGGCCCACCAGCGGGTACAAATAGTCGAGGCCGTAAAGAACGATCGACCGCCCCTCGTACATGAACGTGGTGTAAGCAATCGGCCCCACGAACCCAATCCACAGCAGCACGCCAATCGCCGCGCCGCGGCCGGCCGTGTTCGCATTCCGCCACGCGCAAATATTCGCAAGCACGAAGGCGATCAGCAAATTCAACAGCAGGGTGATGGTGATTAGCTTCGCCACATTCGCGCTTTGCGCTTGCGCCTGGGTAATTCCTTCCAGGGCCATCCATCTTTTCCCGAAAAGCAAGTCGAACCAAACGTAGCCCAACAGCCAGTACGCAATCCCACAGACAATCACCGCAGGGTATTTGATTTTCACGGTTGGCCCCTTTCTCGTTGAGGAGCGGACGCAGCAGATTCCCCCAGCCGCCCGCGTTTGCGCGAGAGTCTGCGTTCGCTGGAGGTGAATGTCAAGCGCGCCCCGCACCTTTCCGCAGCGCCGCGGGAGCGCCGCCGGAGAATCGAGATTGCGCCCTGCCCCGCCCCTGTCTTGGTGACAAACGCCGCCATTGCCCGGCGTCGCGTGTTTGTATCAAATCTACCCAAGCGGTCGATTGGCGCGCCCGGTTCCTGTACGGCGCCCTTCCTATAACATTATGATTATAAAGGCGTTGCAATCACCTGGCCGCCTGGCGTCCGAGTTGCACTTCCAGGGTTACTGCTGGCTCCCAGGTCCATCGGGACCGGCAATCTCTTGCGCAGAGGAGTACCGGAGTGTCTTGGCAATTCCAGCTTTTCAAGGGCAGCCACACGGCTCGGACCAGACAGCGCGGATTCTCGATGATTGAAATCGCGATGGTCATCGTGCTGTTGCTCGTCTTGATGTGCATCGCCTATCCGATCACGCAAGGAACCCTAAACTATTTTCGGTTGCGTGGAGCGGTTTCGAGCGCAACCTGGGCCATACAGTCGACGCGGTACCAAGCGCTGATGGAAGGCTACCCCTTCCAGGTCACATTCAATGCGGCGAATAACACATATCAAATCGCCAGCGAGCCCTTAGGCGCCACCACCTTTACGAACGTGGGGGCGGCGGTGCCGCTGTCCGGCGACGCCATCGCACTCAACCAGACGACGACAGTTCAGCTCAACCCAAATGGGTACGTCTCTGCGACACAGGGAAGTCTGACGTTCACGATCTCCTATCAAGGGAATACGGAAACCCTTACGGTGACAAACTATGGAAACGTTTCGGTTTCGCCATAGTGAAGCCTCGGCACAAGGCTTCACTCTCATTGAAGTGCTGGTCGCGATCTTGGTTCTTTCCGTCGGGCTGGTCGCGCTTAGCGGTCTAGTGGCTCAGATGGCACAGGGGACGGAACGCTCGCGATTCATGGGCCTGGCCGCAAACCTGGCATCGGAAAAGCTCGAGGACTTGAATCGCTGGCCGGTCAATAATTTGGCCGCCGACCCGAATATATATGTTGCCCCAGGCCAGACCGTCGGAAATTTGACCACGGACGAGCCGCCCCAATTTGTCACCTCCAATGGATACTCGGAATGGGTCAACTACTTCGATGACGTTCAGGTCTCCGACACTGGTGGCACCGCGGACACGAGCGGCGGCGCCGGAACGTGCGGCACGAACGGTGCGCTATCGGAGACGGTGACCACGATGAACGGCTCCACTATGCAGTACCTGACCACCTACCACTGCGCAGACGGCGAAATGTTCAATGCGCCGGCTGTCAATTCACCTGCCGCCTCCGAGACCAATGCCATCAGCTTTCACCGCCGTTGGACGATCGAAGGCAACCCGTCCATCAACGGCGCGACAGTGAGCAACGTGCGCCGGATCACCGTTGAGGTGACCCTATTGAACGGGTACATGAATCCGCCCGTCACATATCAGATGAGCATGGTGCGGCCGTGAGAACACAAGCCAGGCAGCAAGGATTCTCGCTCTTGGAATTGATGATCGCGATGGCGATTTTCCTCATCATCAGCGCTGCGGCACTCGGCCTCTTTACGCAGGACGAACCCCTGTACACGCAGCAGCAGAACCAATCCGGGCTAAACATTGGCGTCCGCAATGCGATCGCGCAGTTTCAGATGGATGTCGTGAATGGCGGGTCCGGCTATTATCCCCAGTCAACAACATTTCCTGTCGCCCCGGTAGGCCTCAGTATCATAAACAAGTGGGTGACCTCAGGCTCTCCATGCAACACGCCCTCGACCTATACTTACGGCCCGAATTGCTTTGACACACTGAATGTGATCACTGTGGACCCGACCGCGGTGGCTTCGCATCCGGACAATGGAACCTTCGCCGTCGGTTCGGCAACCGCTCCATGTTCAAGTACAACCGATTTCATCACCACTTCATCGGCGACCACGATCTACCTCTACCCGCCGTCGAACTCGGGCGTTACTGCCGCCGCCCTAGCCGCCAAGTACAAGAAGGGCGACCAGATCCTGCTCGTCACGACCGGTGGGGACAAATACACAACCACTACCATCACGGCCACGCCCACTACATACACGAATAACGGCGTCACGGGAGTGCAGCTCTCGGTCAATACGACGGGGGCGGGAGGGGTCAATACGTCTGCGAACGACTTGATAGGAATCACTACAGACTCAACTGACCCCAAGCTGAGTTCGTCATTCAGCTGCGCGGATTGGGTTACCCGCCTGATCCCCATCACTTACTCCGTGAACACTTCCAACCCGTCCGACCCCCAGTTGCAGCGAACCTTTGGACTGGGAGGAACTCCAACCACGCTGGCCGACCAGGTTATCGGTTTCAAGGTGGGCGCCGACATTTGGGACCTGACTTCCAGCGGCTGCATCGATGCGTCTATTTCCGTGGATACGACCTGTTTCGATTACAACAACGCGGACTACAACAGCGATTACACGAAGGTGCGAGCCGTCCAGATTTCCCTCATCGCGAGAACAACCCCAAACCACACCGCGACGTACACCTACCGGAACGGTTTCGACGGGGGCCCTTATCAGATCGAAGGTGTCTCCGTGGAGATCAATCCGCGCAACATGTCCATGAATAACAATTGAGGATCGCCATGCAAATCCAGATTCTTCAGAAAGCACGCAACACAAGAAACAAATCCGAGGGCCAGCGCGGCGTGGCTCTGATCATCACTCTGCTTCTGCTGATCCTGCTCGTGGCCTTGACCCTGGCGATGGTCATTTCGACCAGCTCAGACATGCTCATCAATCACTACTACCGGAACTTCCGCTCCTCGTTTTACGCCGCCGATTCCGGACTGAACATTGCACGTGAGACCATGTCCAATCAGCTCTTGGCCGCGATGCCCTCTCTGAGCGCGATCCCCGTTGGCTCGACCCCGATTGCGGCCGGCACCGAGGCCACGGTCCTAGCTAGCGTGCTTACAACCTATGGGAATTCGCCCGTCCCGCTCAATTCCGGCCAAGCCGCGAACTCCTGGCCGGCGAATTTTCAGCTCCTCAATACCGCCACGTACCCCACATGCCTGGGCGCCTCGGCCAATTGTTCCAATGCGCCTGCCGCCACCTGCCAAATCACCTCCTGGACCACGAGTGATGGCAATCAGCCCGCTAACAACCCAAATCAGACGTATACCTGCCTACCGAATGCTACGAATAGCAACAATCCTCCGAGCGGAGCGAACCTTGCGGAAGTAACCTACCAATACAATTATCCCTATGCACTCTCGGCCGTCGGTCATTCCGCGTCCAACGAACAGAGCATCGTTCAGGATTCAGGAAACATTCAAATAAGCGTGGATGTGGTGTATTCCGTTACTACCAAGACCAGCTTTGCGGCCTATGGCACGTTCATTGACCAGTATCCCCCGTGCTACGCTCCATTTGTTCCGGGTTACCTGACGGGTCCGTTTTTTACCGACGGCTCCTGGAACCTCGGGAACTCTGGCCCTTACACCTTTACCGACACGCTGGGACAGTCCGGCAACGACTTCAGCTACTGGGTTGGCAATAATTGTACACAGTCCACAAGTAGTACTTTTAATAATATTTCCGTGACCTACCAGGGTACCCCTCCTTATCAACTCGGGCAGCCCACGGTTCCGCTCCCCGTGAATGACTTCAATCAGCAAGAAGCCGTGGCCGACGGGCTGGGGAATGAGAATCTCACACAGGCGCAGGTTAACGCCCTGCTGGCTGCGGACACCAGGAACATCTCCGGCACTGCGTATTCATCGAGCGATACCTCCGGAGTTTTCTTGCCCTACACGACCACTACGAGCGCGAGCTGCCCCACGGCGCCTTGCATGACTGGCGGCGGCATCTACGTTCAGGGCAATGCTACCGTGACGCTGTCCACTGCGACTACAAGCGGTCATAGCAAACAGATCTTTACGATTGTTAACAACAACACGACGACCACAGTCACTCTGGATTTGACCGCTTTGCCCGCGGGCACCACGACCATCTCATCCGGAGCTTCGACAAAAGTTATCAACGGTCTCCCAGACAACTACGCTGGGTCCTCTCCCACCGAGGCGGCGTTACTTTACGTGAACGGCAACATCACTTCTCTTTCCGGACCTGGCCAAGGCCAGACCGCCGTTCAAAATGGTTCAGCCGTGACGATCGTCGCCGCTGACAACGTCACGATCACGGGGGATTTGCTTTACGCCGAGGAACCTGTGACCGAGACGCAAAACCAGACTGGACCCAACACGCCGATCGACACCTTGATTCCCGCCAACAACTATGGCCAGGTGCTTGGCATTTTCACCAACAATCAGTACGGCCAGATTCAGATGAACAATCAACAGGCGAACGGGAACTTGGAAATAGACGCATCAATCGCCATGATTTCCCAGGGTGGATCCGGCTGCTGGATCAACACCGGGAATCAGATCAACACTCTCAATCTAGTCGGGGGCCGGATCGCGAACACGGCCTGCAACGGGAATACGACGACCCGGAACATTTACTTCGACCGCCGCTTCTTGACCAACGGATTTGCCCCGCCTTGGTTTCCTGCGACAACTGTGACCACAACTGGAACGCCCAAAGCATCCTCGTACACTACGGGGATTCAGCGATACTATTGGGTTGACGATACTGCGTTGGGCAACAACTAAGCACAACAACTCCGGCCGCCCTGCCATCCCCGGCTGGGCGGCCGTTCCTTCTTTAGGGCCCCGCCCTCACCTTCGTCGAAAATTCGTTGTTCACCGCCGGCACCGTGCATGAAAACTGAGCGGGCCAGGAGGCGTCTGTAATCACGTTGCGGCAGAGCGCCGTCGTCGCACCGGGGACGTCCGATGGTTCCAGCGGCCCGTCCAATGGTTCCGCGTAAACGATGTACGCTTGCGCCGGGCCGACCGCGAGCCGCTGAATTGAATAGGAGCCGTCGAATTGCGGTGGGCCCGGGTCCGCGCAAGACCATCCGCCGATCGCGGCCGCCACAACCGTCCCGGTTCCCGCATCCACCGCGACGACCTGCGCGCCGAAAATCCCCGTTGTCCCGGAGGGCAGCTCCAGCGGATTCGCGGGCAACACGTGCCCCGCGATTACGCCGACGTGCGTTGTGTCCGCGGGATCCGGATAAAGCACGCGCAAGCCGGTGCGGTCGTCGTCGGCCAGCGGCGCGTCGGGAGATTCCGCTGTTGGCCGGCTACCGAAAAATTCTCCCGGCGCTGGCGCGAATGGCTGCATCATCGCCGACCAAACGCCCGAGTGGCCCAAGCCGAAGAAGTGGCCGAGTTCGTGGCCGAGGATCGTTTCGAGATCGTAGGCGTTCGGATTGGATGCAAGCGCCGCGGGCGTCGCGAACGTGACGCTGCTGTCGCCGGGCCGCAACAAGATATCCGCATCGAGGATTTCACCCGGGAATGTCGAGAGCGGGGTGCCGGGGCCGGCCTGTTCGCCGATCACGTCGGCTGTCACCACGCGCGTAAACGAGAGCACACCCGTCGTGAACGCGGCGTCGGGCTGGTTGAAACAAATCGTGTTCAATCCGTCCGTCGAGTTGCACGCGATTTGTGCGCTCGTTTGGGTGAGAGGCGCGAGCGACGCAGGGTTGAGCGTGGTCCCGCTCACGCCGGTCCAGATGCCGAAATCCGTTTGAATTGTGTCTTCGATTTCCGCGAGTTGGCCGCTGGGCGTCTGGTCCGCCGTCAGGATGGTC
Organism: Candidatus Methylomirabilota bacterium; assembly: GCA_035626055.1. Taxonomy (GTDB): domain Bacteria; phylum Acidobacteriota; class Terriglobia; order Acidiferrales; family UBA7541; genus DASPOJ01. The sequence goes on from DASPOJ010000171.1 coordinate 9,502, forward strand.
GCAGGACTCGTGCCGAGCGATGTGCTCCAAAACCGGTTGATGCCTCCTGCAACGGAGGTGTCGAAGCGGGTCGGCTGCGGGCAGGACGTTCCGCCCGAAACCGATGCGGGCTGGCGCATATCCGCCACCTGGTAATTCATAGAGTAAGCTCCGGCCGTCGCCGGCCCGGCGAGGTGCACGGCAAGTAGTGCGGCCGCAAACATGCGAGCCGTGCGGGGCGAGCGGCGATTTGGTCGTGATGTCATTTGAATGTTCCCTCTTTCCTTGCCGCTGCCAACCTTGCGAGGAAGTCGGGCATCGGCATACGTGCGATTCCCTGAGCACGAAACGTTCGCGTAGCGCGGTCGAACACGGGCATCCGGCTCGAATCCTGTGTCACGCTCTCTCGTCCGGTGCGCGCGTCGCGCTCGATCCGAAATGTTCCTTCGCCCCAGGCCGTGACCGACCATTCGTCCCCGTCTGCCTGCTGCGGCAGGCGCGGGCGTTCGAGAAAGAGAATCGTTTCCTCACCCGGCGAAAAGCGCGGCACGCCTTCCACGTTTTCCATCAGATGTCCTTCGCGGCCGCCCGGCAAACGCACGGTCAGCGTGGCGCCCGGCGAGCCTTGCAACGCTTCCACGACGGAGAAGCGAGTGAACGTCCAGATGTGACCGGAGTCCCGGCGCGACTCCGAGCTCACGCACCGCACGCGAGCCACCACCTGCGCCGCGCGGGCGAGTTGCGCGAGATCCATTTGCTCAAGCGTCGTCGCATGTACCGCGATTGCGACCGGCGCCGCGAGGAGAATCACCGCACGGCATTTTTCGGAGAGAGTCATCATTGCACCTCCAGTGCGCCCGTGGCCGCCGTGACGTCCAGCGCGGGATTCTGAATGAAGAGCGTGCGCGCGCCGGGAACCGCCGTGCTCGGCACCTGCAAAGTAAGCTGCACGATGCCGAACCCCAACGGTTGTTCCGCGACGATGGTCACGTCGGCGGGGCTTGGTCCCGTCAGCGTGTAGGCGAACGACGGGTCGAGGCCGCTCACCGAAAACGCGCACAGATTCTCGGTCGCTGTTCCCGTTGCCGGCCGCGGAAGCACAACCGGCCCGCCCTCGAGCGTGCACGTATTCGTTGCCGTCGCAAACGGGCCCACGGCGATCACATTCAAATTCACGTCGCTTGCGGGCGCGGACGATCCCGCCGTGCTAAGGTCCGCGACGACGATGTCTATCCCTGTCGCGCTCGGAGATGAAGGCGTAATCGGAATCGTGCCTGTGCCTGACGCGGCCGCGATGACCACGAATTGCACCGTGTTGGATGTGCTTTGGTCCGGATTTTGAATTTGTACGGGAATGGTCGCGGCGGCCGCAAGGCCAGACGCCTCGAGCGCGGTCGTGCAATCGGAGGCCGTGTCGCAGAGCGTGCTGCGCGCCGTTCCGCCAAAGAGAATCACCGAGCCCGGGCCGGGGCTTGACGGCACGAAGCCGCTTCCAGTGACGCGCAGCGTGATGCCGCCCGCCGCTCCTGCCGTGGCGCTCGATGGTGAGAGCGAGAGGATTGCCGCCGAATTGATCACCGTGACCGCAGCGGAGCCGGATTGGCTCGCGTCCTCGACGCTCGTCGCCGTCACAGTCAGCGTGTTGGGCGAAGGCGCTTGAATTGGCGCCGTGTACTGACCCGTGGGATCCACGGTGCCGCAGGGATTTCCTGTTCCCGCGCAGGCCGCGCCAGAGATCCCCCAGTTCACTTGCTGGTCGTCTGTTCCGGTAACCGACGCCTGGAATTTCTGAACGGCGCCGGGAGCGAGCGTCACCGCGGACGGCGTCACACTAACCAGCACGTGGGGAAGAATCGTAATTGCCGCGCTTGCGGCTTGCGATGAATCCTGCTGACTCGTGACCGTCAGCGTCACGGGATTCGTCGTGGGCACCGCCGCCGGCGCGAGGTAGTCCACGCTCCCGGCCGCGCCGGAGGAAAAATCCTGGCAACGATTCGAGGCGGTGACACAAATTTGGCCGACGGTCGTGTTCCCTCCGGCAATTCCTTGCACGCTCCAGGTGACATTTGTATTGGTCGCGTTTTGGAGTTGCGCTGTAAAAGTTTGCGTGTGGGCGACAACGCGCTCTGAGCTTTGCGGCGAAATCGAAATGGAAATGGACGCCGTGAAGGTCACGCTGGCCGTGGCGACCTGGCTCGGCTCGGCGTTGCTGCTTGCTTGCACATTCACGCTGCCTCCCGCCGGCGATTGCCGGGGGGCGGTGTAGGTGGCTTGATTTGGATTCGTCAAGGACGCCGCGATCGTGCCGACGCTCCCGTTGCCGCCGGCGATTCCATTCACGTCCCATGTCACCGCCGTGTTCGTGGAGCCTGTCACGCTCGCCTGAAAACTCGTTGTGCCGCCCAGCGGAACGCTCACGGACGTCGGGGAAATCGTCACCTGAACGATCGGCTGTATTGTGACAATCAGCGTTGCCACCTTGGAAGGATCGGCGAGCGGCGTCGCTGTGATGACGACTGAATTCGGCGATGGCGCGCTCAACGGCGCTTGGTAGCCGCCGCCCGCCGAAATCACACCGCAGGTTGCCCCGGTGCAGCCGGGGCCCGCGACGCTCCAATTGATTGTTGTGTTCGGATTCGAGCCCGCCGCCGGCGTCAGCGTCGCCTGATAGGTCGCCGAGGAGCCCGCAGCCACAGTGGCAGGGCCGGAAATTGCCACTGTGAAGTTGCTCGCAATTGTCAGCGTAACGCTCGCGTTCTTGGTTGTATCGGCGGCGCTCGTCGCTGTGACGGTCTCGGTGGCGGGTTGCGGCAGCACGCCAGGCGCTGTGTAATCTCCCGCCGGGGAAATCGTGCCGACGGTGCTGTTGCCTCCAACTACGTTGCCGACGCTCCAAGTCACTGTCGTATTGGTGCTGCCGGTTACGGTTGCCGTGATGGCGTCCGTTGCGCCGAGCAGCACCGTGCTGCTCGTGGCGGAGACGCTCACGCTGACCGTTGGCGTCGGAGGGGGCTGTGACGGCGCGGATCCGACGAAACCGCCGCCACAGCCCAGGCTTGAGGCCGCAGCCAGAAGCGCTATGCCCAATGTGGTCGGGCAACTTTGGTTTCTGCGCTTCTGTGTGCTTGCTGGGACTCGCTCCATGCACAGTGCAACAGCAACAGCTGTGCCACTCCGAATCACGCCGCGATCCCTGCGCCGAGCTGCGCTCTTCTGCTTGGGGCGGAGAGCAATGCCCCACTAAGTCTCACCAGCATCACCACTTGCGTCGGACTCGGCGCAGCCGCTCAACTCCTGCGCTTAGGCAATCTGGCCTGAAGGTGGCAGTCAAGCGTTGCACGCAGTCCCAAAGTGGGCCTGTCTATCTCCGCCTGTTCCAAAACGGAGCACAGCGATGCGTTGAACGGCAACTGTTTGTACGGCGAGCCGAGTTGACAGAGCATGCTTGCCGGAAGAAGATTCTAGTCATGCCGCGACCGGAAGCAGCGCGTCGTGTGAAGAGCTATTCCGCCGCGACCGGCTTCGTGTACCAGTATTATTTTTTCGAGGTGGAGAAAACGAAGCGCGGAGCGGCCGCGGGGACCGAGTACGTTTATATGGTTTCGGTGGATCGCAAGACCGTGTTCCCGTTGCGCGTTTTCGTGCGCCGCGACGCAGTCGAGGGTTGGGCCGGCCGCGCTGGACGTCCCCTCAGCGGCACCGAGGAGTACGCCATCGCAAAGATGCGCCTGTTTCAGGCCTTCGACGAGATCGAGGACATTGGCGCAAAATCTCCCGACCTGGTCGTGGATGAATCCAACCTCGATGCCCTCCTCAGCCAGCTCGATATCTAAGCCGATTGCTTCACGCTGAACGGAGACAAGTGAGGTGTAGCATCATTTGGCGAAAACAGCGACTAGCGCGGCATGCAGGTCAGTCTCCTGGAATTGATACCCGGCGGAGACGAGGCGTGCGGGAAGAACGCGTTGCCCTGAGAGCAGGAGCCCTTCGGCCATTTCGCCGAGTGCGAGTTTGAGGGCGAAGGCCGGCGCGGGAAAGATTGCGGGACGGTGCAGGACCGAAGCGAGGATTCTCGTAAATTCGGAATTGCGCACAGGCTGTGGCGAGACAGCGTTGATCGCGCCCGAAAGCGACTCATTCGCGATTACGAATTTCACGATGCTTGCCACTTCGCCGAGCGCGACCCAGGACATCCACTGTTTCCCTGATCCCAGCCGCCCGCCGGCGCCGAATTTGAAGGGCAACACCATTCGTGGAAGCGCGCCGCCATCGCACGCGAGCACGATGCCGAACCGCATGCACGCCGTGCGCGCGCCGAAATTCGCAGCGGCGGCCGCTTCAGCTTCCCAATCCTTGCAGAGC
>DASPOJ010000172.1:0-27180 GCA_035626055.1 Candidatus Methylomirabilota bacterium
CTTGCTGCCAACTCGGGTGGTAGTCACACCCTATAATCCTCATCGAAGGCTCCTTTCGACCGAATTTGCTTCGGTCCTCCAATCAGAAGCATACGCGGCCTCCGATCGGAGCCTTCGCTCTTATCCAATCAATCCTTGCGCCGCGCGCAAGGGTGCGGGTTTTTTCTCGCTTCTGAACCAGCCAACCTCCATCGCCCATCCCTTTCGAACGTGCCTGTCGGGAGGCAGGCTGTGCAAATCATTTCGAATACTCACTTTAGACTTGACAATAGAGTATCCGTTTGCTACCCTTCGGTGTGTACGCTGAACCTCAACCCGCCGCTCCCTCCTCCGTCGCCTCGGCCCACCTGGGAATTGCACCATTTTTGGGCAACCCAAAAGTGATACACAGCAAAGGACTTAGCGCGCCCGTAAGCCCTTTAGAATCAGCACTTACAAACCCCTGCGCTATTTTTCGTATCTCGTTGAAAACAAACGGTTGCCAAGTCCTTTATAATCAGCACTTACGTGGGCAATAATATAGTTGACGAATCAAGGCGGTAAGATCACTATATTTTTGCCAGTGAAAAGGAGATTTCACTGGTGCAAAATTGCCTTTGCAAGTTTTTGACTCTGTCGGAAATCATGCGCTACTACAACGTATGGCAGTTGGCTCGCGCAATCGAATTTCTGCAAGAGACGGTAATTGCTGGTGAGTTTAATTCCTCTAACCTGGGGCCAATTCGGGTCCCCGATGAACGCATGAACCATTGGTATGTGCCTATGCTTCGGTATTGCCAAACGCAGTGCGAACAACTTGAGCTTGCTGCTGCCCTAGCTCGTTTCCATCATTTCAATCAGGAGATTAGGCAAGGAATTACCTGGTCTGAGCTGCGGAACCAGGCGAAAGTTCTTCTCGAAGCGATACATTCTGAACTTTGCTATCGGCGCTTCGCCTTTGTTCCCACCGAAAAGGCAACGATGCACGACAAGTTTGGTTCGTCATGGGAAGGAATCTGGGCTCGATTCCCGGAAGTGAAAGAGGATAGCCAGCGCGCCGCAGATTGTTATGCTTTAGAGCAAAATACCGCTTGCGTTTTTCAGATGATGCGAGTTGCAGAGATCGGACTGCGAAATATCGCCAAGCAAGTCGGAGTCCGATTGACCGACAAAGGAAAACCTCAACCGACCGAATACGCAACCTGGGACAAAGTGATTCAAGGCATCAACGCGAAAATAACTGCTGCGCGTGCGCTAGCGCATGGCCCGAAAAAGAATATGAAACTTCAATTCTATTCTCAGGCGGCAGACCAGTGCGTGTTCATCCGGGACATTTGGAGAAACGAAATCTCCCACACTCGCAAGAGTTACAATGACGCTGAAGCTCTGGGAGTCATCACTAGAATCCGCGAATTCATGGAATTGTTGAGCAAGGGAATCCAATGAGAAAAAGCAATGAGTATGATGCATTCGAGAGACTGGTGAAGAAAGTGTTGGCTGTTCCGCATAGCACTGTCCAAGCCAAATTGAATGCAGAAAAAGCCGCGAAAAAGCGGCGGAAATCTAAGAAATCCGCCGCTTCCCGCGAGGCAATCTACTAGTTGGGCAGGCTAGGCGTCGCACCCACCTTGCCAGTGACTTCGGCATAAGTGAGACGCTTGCCGAGAATGCGAGAAGCGACGTGCTCGAATCGTGCGCCATCGTCGGGGAGTTCGCGGAAGTTATACCGGAACATCTGCTCGTCGAGATACCGGAACAGGTGGAACGGCTCGACGCTCACGTAGGTTCCCTTGAGCGCCCGTTTAGTCAGACTCCAAAAATTCTCAAGGCCGTTGGTGTGAATTTTCCCGTCCACGTATTTCTCGGCATGGTCAATCACGCCATGCTCGTATCCGCTATGGCGGAGTCCATCGTAGGAGAGGAGCGCATCGGTGAAAACCTGACTGCCCTCTCGGACGTTCTCCCGAATGTGAGCCTGCAATGGCTTCTTGCGACGGCTTCCCACGACTGCCGCGCGAACTTCTCCGCCACGTTCGAGGATTCCCACGACCGCAGTTTTGTCTTTGGTTCCGGTTTCGGTGATGCGGCGACGATGCTTGTCGCGGTGCATGAATCGGGCCGCGCCACCAACGAAAGTTTCGTCAACTTCGATCTCTTTGCCCTTCCCGCCGATCTTGACGAGGGACTTTCGCTGCATAGCAAGCCGGATTCTGTGAAGCATGAACCATGCGGATTTTTGAGTGATGCCGAGCGCCCGCGCTATTTCGTAGGAACTGACTCCGTTTTTGCAGTTGGCAATCATCCACATAGCGACGAGCCATTTATCAAGAGGCAGCGCGGAATCTTCCATGATGGTTCCGACTTTCGCGGAGAACTGCCGCTTTTCGTGAATGCTCTTGCACTGCCACTTTCGCTGATTGGTGAGGAACGCGGCGTCATCCCGGCCACAAGTAGGACAGACAACTTTCCCGTTCGGCCAGCGGAGTCGAATCATCACGCTCAGGCAGTTATCGGGATTGGAGAAGTGAACGATGGCTTGCTGTAGTGTCTTTGGCTTGTTCATGGCGTCCCTCACAAGCCAAATAGTATGTCAGGCGGTCTGATTTGTCAAGTATATTATTGCCCTTACGTGTTTTTGGCCCGCAAGTCTTTTATATTCAACACTTACATAAAAACAGGGGGTGGGGGGATGGGAGGTAACTCTGTTGATAACGCCATTCCAACTTTGGGAAAAGGATCCCCGGCCACACTTGACGCGCCACGATTCCCGGGCCAGGCCTCCCGCGCCTGCTACACCGGCAGGCGGGAAGGGACGCGTTCGCTTCGGCGGCGGGTGTTCTTCCGGACGGCGAGGTTAAGGTACGCGGTGCCATGCGGCGTCTCGAACGACATCACGAGCGCGTCCGTATCCGCCGTCGCCTGGAAACCCTCTTCCGCCGTGTGGACTTCCGGCGGAGTGACTTTGAAATGGAACCCTTGATCGTTCAGCGAGGTGACGGCGTTCCCGATGAGCATGTTGGCCAGTTCGCAAACCGTCTCGCGGACCAGTTCCTCCGACTCGACGACCGCTGCATCGCCGAACAGAAAGCTCGCGGCCTTGACCGCCGTGCGCGACTCGATATCCAGGATGATGCGTCCTTCGATTTCCCCGCGCATGCGGATGATCGCGGCGAGACCTTTGCGCCGGTATCCTTCCTCTTCCATGGTGACGTCCCCGACCGTCGTCGCGCATTGCAGCGTTTGCGCCAGCACGGCGTCGGCGGCGTTGATGAACGGTTGCAACAATTCCATTTTCATTGGTTCGATTCTCCTGTCTCGACGGTTGCGCCCACCACCTGCTCGTACAACACGTACCGCAGAATCTCGTACAGAACTTCCGGCTTCACCGGTTTCTGCACGAAGTGCCGCGCGCCGCGTTGCAACGCCGCGAGAATGTTGTCCTGGTATCCCACCGACGAGACCATCACGATGCACGCGTCGGGATGCTGCCGCATGATCTGCTCGACGGCTTCGATCCCCTCCATCTGCGGCATGGTGATGTCCATCAGCACCAGGTCCGGCTTGACGCGGTTGTATTCGGCGATGGCGGCGACACCGTCGCCCGCTTCGCCGGCCACCTGGCCGCCGAAGGCGTCGATCATCCGGGCGAGGTTCTTCCGTGCGAAGACCGAATCGTCCACGACGAGGTAGCGAACCGGCTGTTGATCCTCTTTGCGAGTTAGCGCTGCAAACTGTGCCATTGTCTTACTCCTTCTCGATTCCTGGATCTCGTGCGATACCCTGCGCCTGTGACACGGCGTCCGGCTCGTCCTTGCCCTGCTGCGCCTCGGGAGCGCAGCGCTTGCACAGCAGCCGCGCCAGCATGTCGAGCGGTGCGATCTTGTCTACGTACCCGCGATCCACCGCCGTCTTCGGCATCCCCTTGACGACGCAAGTCTCCTCGCTCTGCGCAACCGTGAAACCACCCGCCGCCTTCAGTGCACCCATCCCTTCGGCGCCGTCTTCGCCCATTCCCGTCATCAGCAGGCCGAGTGCGTCGCGGCCGTACACGCGGGCCACCGAACGGAACAGCACGTCCACGGATGGCCGGTGGCCGTTCACCGGCGGCGTATCGTCCAGGATCACGACTTCACCTAGGGGCATGCGCCGGACCTTCATGTGCCGGTTGCCGGGAGAGATGAGCGCGCGGCCCGGGAGCAGCAAATCGCCGGCCTTGGCCTCCTTCACATGGATGGAGGAGGACTCGTCGAGGCGGCGCGCGAACATGTCCGTGAAGCCTTCGGGCATGTGCTGCACAACCAGAATCGTGGCGGGGAAATCCGGCGGCAGCTCGGAGAAGACAAGCTGTACAGCATTCGGCCCGCCGGTGGAAACTCCAATGGCGACGACCTTCGTCGGCTTGGCATTTTCTTTGGGAGCCACCTTGCGGGGCTTCAGCCGCGCGTGGAATTCGCGGGGAACTTTCAAGAGGTTCACGCCCGCTGCGATCTTTATTTTTGTCGCGAGTTCGGTCGCGATGTCGTTCAGGTTGCCGGAACTCGCGTCCGCCGGTTTGGCGACGAAATCACACGCGCCGAGGGAGAGCGCCTTCAGTGCAGCGTGCGCGCCCTGTTCCGAATGGGCGCTCACGACGACGACGGGCAGCGGGTGCGAGCGCATAATCTCGCCCAGCGTTTCAATGCCGTCCATGCGCGGCATTTTCAGGTCCAGCGTGATGACGTGCGGCTTGAGTTCTTCGATTTTTTGCAGGACGAACGTGCCGTCCATGGCTGTGCCGACGACCTCAATGCTTGAGTCACGGCTCAGAATCTGTGGAATCAACTTCCGCATGAGCGCGGAATCGTCTACGACGAGCACTCGGATCGTGTTCCTCATGCCGTTGCCCTCCGCAGCGAGGTGTTTGCCCCTTTTCCGACGACCGCCGCGACGTTCAGCACCAGCACCACCGTCCCGTCACCCAGGATGGAAGCGCCGCTCAACAGATCGGAGTTCACGAAACCTCCATCGAGCGCTTTGATCACGAGGTCCTCTTCGCCCAGCAGGCTGTCCACAACGAGGCCGAATTTCCGGTCGCCGTGGCTGACGACCAGCATAAAAAGTTTGTTCGATTGCTGAGGCGCCCGCGTCCCCCGCGGTTCACCGAGAGCGTTCACCGCGAGCGGTTCAAGGCGCAGGACCGGCAGAATCTGCTTCCGCAGCTCGATGATTTCGCGGTTCTGGACGATGTGAATCTCGCGCGCATCCACTCGCGCGATTTCGGCCACCGAACAGAGCTCGATTGCATAGGTGCGGTCGCCCGAACGGAACAACAGGGAAGACACGCTCGCCAGTGTCAGCGGCACGCGGAGCTGAAACGTCGTGCTCTTGCCCAGCTGGCTTTCGACCGTGACCGTGCCTTTCAGGCGCTCGAGCACGCCGACGACAACGTCCATGCCGATGCCACGGCCGGAAACTTCCGTCACCTGATCGCTCGTCGTGAAGCCGGGCAGAAAGATCAGGTTAACGATCTCGGCGTCGCTGAGGTGTTCCGCTTCCGCGGGTTTGAGGAAACCGCCCTCGATGGCGCGGCGAAGCGTCTTCTCGCGGTCGATGCCGCGGCCGTCATCGGAGATTTCGAGGACCACTTGGTTGCCGCGATGGAAGGCGTTCAGCCGGATCGTGCCGCGCGGCGGCTTGCCCGCGGCGATGCGCTCCGCGCTCGGTTCAATGCCGTGATCCACCGCATTGCGGACGAGGTGGGAGAGCGGCTCAGCAAGAGCGTCGAGAATGCCCTTGTCGAGATCGGTGTTCTGGCCGGAAGCCTCGACGTCGACTTCATGGCCGCATGCTTTGGCGACATCGCGCACGATGCGCGGCACGCGGCGGAAAAGCTGTTCGACCGGCACCATGCGAATCTTCAGGACGGCTTTCTGCAGCTCGTCGAGCACACGCGTCTGGAACGAAAGGCCGTCCGCGAGCTGTGCGCGGAGTGGGTCCTTCGGGAAGCGGCTCTCGAATTCCTGGATGGTGCGGTGAAGCATGGATTTGCCGATGATGAGTTCGCCGACGAGGTTCAGGACCTCGTCAATGCGAGTGGAATCCACACGGAGAATGTTCTCGGCCGCCGCAGCGCCCGTCAGAACTTGTGCTTGCCCGTGCAGTGCGTCGCGGGAGGAGGTTTCGCAGTTCTCCGCGGCCACGGCTTCCGCTTCCGATTCGAGGAGAATACCGAGGACATCCTGCTTCACTTGGGGCGCAACAGCGATCTGCACCGGTTCGACCGCGATGGCGGCCACCACCGCGGGGATCCGGCAACGGTGGACAATCGCCTCTCGCGAGTGAACGCTGGAAATGACTGCCTGGACCTGCGAGGCCGGTTCGGCCGCCGCAGCGTCTTGTGGGCGAATCGCCAGGATTGTTCCAGACTGTTGTAGCGCCGTGCGGATGATCTGCACGGCAGCGGCGCGCATTTGATTGGCGGGATCGATCGCGAGGCAAACGTTGAAGACGGAATTCCCACGCTGGACGGCGTCGCGAATGGCGCGCTGCTCGTATTCGGTCCAATCCGTGCGGAACTCAAGTGGCGCGGCGGTTTGTGGCGCGGCGGGAGTTTCGATCAGGCGCTTCAATTGAGCGCGGAGTGCTCCGCCGGAAGGCGGCTGCATCTTTCCGCGGTAGGCCGCGAGCATGGCGTGAAACGTGTCGGCAGCCGTCAAGACAACCTCAGCCAGCGCGGCAGGGGCGGACTCCACCAATTGCGGTGTCAGCATGTCTTCCAGCTCGTGCGCAAGTTCGCTCAATTCCTGGAAGCCGCAGGCCGCCGAGTCGCCCTTGAGGGTGTGCACGGCGCGGCGGACGCGGCGCATGCTTTCCGCGTCGGCGGGATTCTTCTCCAGCTCGAGGCCGGCTTCGTTGAGAGATTGGAGGAGTTCCTCCGAGCTCTCAAACATCAGCTCGCGAAGTTCGGCGGCCTGTTCTTCAGAGAAGAAGTTCACAGTGTCGGCTCCAGGCGCTGGTATGCGGTGCCATTATTCTGGTGAATCATTCGGAATTCCTTCGAGAGTCCGAACAGGCTCTCCGCATGGCCCACGAACAGGTATCCGTGCGGATTCAGGCAGCGGTAGAGCTTGTCCACCAGGCGTTTTTGTTCCGCTTCGTCGAAATAGATCATGACGTTGCGGCAGAAGATGATGTCGTTGCCTTGCGGCAGGAATTCGGTCTTCAGATTGTGAAAGTCGAATTGGACCAATTCCTTGAGCGACTTCTTGACAGCGTAGCGGTCGCTGATTTTCTCGAAGTAGCGCAGGCGGCAGGTGTAATCCACCGGCTCCATCTGCGATTCGGTGTACATCGCTTCCTGGGCCAGGCGCATGCCGGCATAGCTGATGTCGGAGGCAAGAATCTCCACTCGCCAGGGCGGGGGAATCAGCGGCTTGGGAGAAGGCACGTCAAACGGAAGCGGATGGCGAAGGTAATAGTAGGCAAGAGCGTCGCAGATGAGGATCGCAATGGTGTAAGGCTCCTGCCCGGTGGAACAACCTGCGCTCCAGACGCGGATCGTCCAATCGCGCCGCTCCTGTTTGCGCTGCAGGAGATCTTCGAGGATCGTCTTTTGAAAGAGCTCGAGCTGCGGGCGATTGCGGAAGAAGCTGGTTTCGTTGACGGTGAGGTTTTCCAGCAACGCGGTCAACTCCTGCTTGCCTTCATGGCTGGTGAGGAGCCGGTAATAGCTGTAGAAGGAGTCGAGCTGACAGGCTTTCAGACGCCGCTGAAGACGGTCGCGAAGGAAATGGGAGCGCCGCTCATCGAAGTACATTCCGCATTCCTGGTAGACGAGCGTTTGGAGCAGTTTCAGTTCCGCATCGGTGAGGGGGATCGGCGCAACCAATGTGCTCATGGCGTCTCGGGTCTCTCTGTTCAAATAGTTTGCAGCCGAAAACGGGCCGCGCGCCTACGCGCGGACCTCTGCGGCTCCGGAAAGTTCGCCCAGAGGAGCGAGTTCACCGGGCTTCAAGATCTTTTGCAGGTCGAGCAGCAGAACCAGCCGCCCCTGCAGCTTTCCGACTCCGGTTACATACTGCGAGCCATCCTCCTGGAACAGGCCGGTGGGCGCCTCGATCTCAGAAGGAGGAATCTTCAGAACTTCGGAGGCCGAATTCACGATGAGGCCGAGGATGCGGTCTCCCAATTCGACGACGAGGATGCGATTCTTCTTGTTCGGAGTAGTGTCGGAGTGCCCGAAGCGCTTCCTCAAATCCACAACGAACACGATCCGGCCGCGCAGGTTGATGACGCCCTCGATGTGGGCGGGGGCGCTGGGAACGGCGGTGATATCCGGGACGCGGACGATCTCACGAACGGCCGAAATCGGGAGGCCGAACGTCTCGTCCCCGACGCGAAAGCCGACGACTTGCAGGTCCTTATTCATACCGGCCGCCCCACGCTCAGGACTGAACCAACTCGGCGTACGCGGGAGTAGAAGACCGCCCGCGCTCATTTTCCTTGCGTTGCGGGCCGGGTCTGGTCGCCCGGCGCTCCACGCCCTGGTTTTCTTCTGTGGCAAAGCGGTCCATGGTTTCGAGCAAACCGCGGGCGAGTTTGGACATCTGCTCGGAGGCGGCGGCCAGCTCAGTGGAACTGGAGGTGGCTTGCTGAACGAGTTCGCGCATTTTTTCCATCGCGCGGACGACGACCTCGGCTCCTGAAGCTTGCTCTTCCACCGAAGAGTTGATCTCCTGCGTAATTTCCGTGAGGCGTGAAGTGGCGCGGGCGATTTGCGCGGAGCCGTTCGACTGCTGGGATGTGGCGGCGCCGATTTCCTGCGCAAACTTGTGCACCTCGGTGACGACCGCGGAAATCCGGCCGAGTGCGGCTTGCAAGTCATTGCCCATGGTGAGGCCTTCTTCCACGATGGCGGTGCTGCGCTCCATGTTGTCGACGGCCTCGCGAGCTTCCTTCTGAATACTTTCAATCAGCTCGGAGATTTCTTTCGTGGACTGTGCTGATTTCTCGGCCAGTTTGCGGACTTCGTCCGCAACGACGGCGAAGCCCAGGCCGTGCTCGCCCGCGCGCGCGGCCTCGATGGCGGCGTTTAGCGCGAGCAGGTTTGTCTGCTCGGCGAGATCGTCGATCACTTCGACGATCTTGCCGATGTCGTCGGCGCGGCGGCCGAGCGCGGTGATGATTTCAGAAGAGGTGTGGATCGTCTTGTTCGTACGGTTGAGGCCTTCCGTAGTCTTCTGCATGGTGTCCATACCAGACTGCACTTCTTCGCGCGAGCGCCGCGAGATATCGAGCAGGAATTTCGCGGTGTCGGCGACGTGCTTGATGGAAGCCACCATTTCATCAATCGAGGCGGAAGTTTCGGCAACGCTGGAAGCCTGGCTCTGCGTGTTCTTGACGACGTTTTGCACATTGACGCTCATCTCGTGCATGGTGCTGGTCACCTCGTCGATTGCAGAAGAGGTCTGGACGCTGACCTTGGCGGATTCCTCCGAGGCCGATGCAACCTGCTCGGAGCCGGCCGCGACCTGCGAGGCGCCGTCGCGGACCTGCAGCACGATGGAGCGGAGGCCCTGGACCATCTCGCTGTATGCTTTTGCGAGAGTGTCGTGCTCGGAACGCGGACGGCCTTCCACGGTCAGGTCGCCACGGGCGATGGCCGCGGACACACGTGACATCTCTTTGAGGTACTGGACCAAATCGTTGAACGCGCGGGCGAGCGAGCCGATTTCGTCCTCGCGGCTCGTGTCAATCTTCTGATCGAGGTCTCCGGATTCGGAGATGTCGCAGGCCACTTCGATCATTTTATCGAGGGGCACGGTGACCGAACGAGCGGTGTAGTACGCAATGGTTAGTCCGAGACCGATGGCGAGAAGAACGCCGACGAAATCCACGATGACGGCAACGTTCGCGGTGCGCTCGGCGGAAACGGAGGAGTCATCAAGCGCTTTTTGGATGGCATCGTCAGCATCGCCCAAGATCGTGGTGGAGCGGGAGACCCAAGATGCGGGGTCCTTTTGCAAGTAGTAGACCTGAAGCTCGGAGACGGTGGAATTGCCGGCGTCCACCTGCTGGCGCTTGTCGATCAGGGGTCTGGCGAATTGCCCGGCCCAGTCCTGCTCATTCTTTTGAACGCCCAGGAGCGCGTTGTTGAGGGTCTGATCCGAGGAATTGCGCTGGGCAGTGCGGAAGAGATCGTCCAGCGCTGCGATTCCCTGATTCACGGTCTCGCGCTCATGAGAGTCGCCGCTCAAGAGGTAGTCGGAGAGCGCGAGGCGGTTCTGCATGATCTGGTAGCGCGCCGACTCGATGAGCCGCACGTCGGCCACCGCTGCTGTCGATGCGGATTGCTCTTGGCGCTCACGCAAGATAGCCGACAGGCTCACGACAAAAAGAAACAAGAGAATGGCCAGCACGGCCCCAAAGCCTAGATAGAGTTTCTTGCCAATCGTATTTGCAATATTCATCGCCAATGCCTCCGGCGGCGCTGCAGAATGAGCGTCAGTGTCTGGTTCTGGGACCTCAATTCGAATCCCCGGTAAAATTGAATTCGACGACTTCTGTGGTCTCGCTCGGTGCAGGCTCGAAGGACCATTGCTTCACGGCCTGCTCCGCCGCATTGAGCAAGACAGGGCTCCCGCCCAATTCCTTGGTGCTCGTCACGTGACCTTCGGGGTTGATCACGACTTGGATCCGGACCTTGCCCGTGAGATTCATGCGCTTGGCAATATCGGGATAGACAGGTTCGACCCGCTTTCTCACCTTTCGCTTGGACTCTTGCTGCTGAGTGGAGTCCTGCGCGAGGGTGCGGTGTGGAACTGCCCCGATTGTGCAAAGGAAGAGCAGAAGGCAGAGTCCCGCACCCCTTATCCTCGTCGACATGGGCAACCTCCTCCTTCAGCCAGCCTAAAAGAAGATTGCACGGGTGGTGCCAGCGGGGACGCCGGGAGGGGGTATTTTGGGGGCGGGATACAATTCCATAACCCATTTATTATCAGCTAGTTATGGAATTCTACAGTTGAGGGTTCGGAGCGACAGATGTGAGTGCCTTTCTCAAACGGCTGGATAGACGGCCAAACACGTCTCAGGGTGAGACGAACTTGCGCTGGTTGTGATTACCCACTTCAGCACGAGAAAACCGGAGGTCTATTGACCCATTTTGAGACAGCCCGATAACGTGCCTTGTCTCAATAAGGAACTGTGCGCAGGCCCCCGAACCCCATGCGTGCCACTCGGCAGAAGTCACAATTCACGGCGCCCGAAGAGTCGTTCGCAAGTCTACTGGCGAATTTCGCCGGTTCGGCGCGAGGCCGGGATGAACGGGAACTGTATCGGCAATTCTGCGAATCCATGAGGAAGTGGTTAGGAGCGACTGGAGTGCTCTGCGCCACAGCGATTACCGCGGAAGAGTTCCGAGTGGTGGAAGCGGAGGGGTGGCAAGCAGATCCGTCAAGGGACGGCCGGATCATGCTGGGACGGATTCCCATTGTCCGGGAGGCGGCGGAATCGCTCAAGGCAGCATGGGACAACGAAGTCGCCGCACTAGATTTCAACGCGGGCGATCCCATTCGCGCGAGTGCGATCGTCGCTGCTCCTCTGGTTGGGGAAAAAGGGCGGCCGGGAATTGCGCTGGCCTTTCGTTGCAATCCTGGAGCCGCGTTCACGGAGAAGCAAGCGAATGAGTTTGCGGCGTTCGCCACGCTGGCCGGCAGCCTTGTACAGAACGCCACGATGTTCCGCTGGATCGAACGATCGAAGAAGCAATGGATCCAGGATTTCGACGCCATCACGGATTTCATCGTGGTCCACGACGCACAGAATTGCCTGCTTCGATTGAATCGAGCGCTCGCCGAATTCCTGGGAAGATCTCCGGCAGAACTGGTGGGGGCGCCCATGAGCGCGCTGCGGGGACTGGCCGCCCGAGGCGACGCGGGCGCGTGTCCTTATTGTTCCGGGGATGCGGACCCGTCCGGCGAGAGGCTGTTGATCGCGCAGGGCCGTTCGTACTTGATATCGACATCGCAAGTTCGCGAGAGCGCGCAGGATGCAGGACGGACCATTCACGTGTTGAAGGACATGACGGGCCAGCGCGAGGCGGAACGGCGCTACCGGGAATTGTTCGACAGCATCCAGGAAGGGCTATTCTTCTGCAATTTGGACGGGCGAATCCTGGAGATCAACCACGCACTTGTTGAAATGCTCGGTCTCAACCGCGGATCAGAATTGCGCGGGCGATCACTAGGGTGCCTTGTTCCCACAGCACGCCGGCCGGCCCTGGATTCGGCGTTGGAATCGGCGCGAGTGGGGCAACCGATCTGGAATCTCGAATTGCCGTTGCGGCGCACCGACGGCGGCATACGGCAGTACTCGCTGAACCTCAGCCCCATGCGCGACGAAACGGGGAAGGCGCGAGGGATCGTGGGTTCGGTGGCGGACATCACGGACGCGAGCGTCCTGCGGGCGAAGCTGGTGCAGGCGGGAAAGATGGCGGCGATGGGGCAATTGGTCGCGGGGGTGGCGCACGAGGTGAACAATCCACTGGCTGCGATTCTCGGGTTTTCCCAACTGCTCTTGGAAAATCCAGAGATTCCGGGGAGCGTCCGGGAAGAGCTTGTCGTGATCCAACAGGAAGCGCAACGCACGAAATCCATTGTGGAGAATTTGCTCCGATTCGCCAGGCCTGCACCCGTTCAGAGCGAACCTGTGGACGTGAACGCCGTGGTGCTGCAGGTATTGCAGCTGCGGGGGCGCGATCTTGGGAAGCACGAGGTAGACGTGATCCTGCATTTGGATGAAAGCCTTGCGGGCGTTGCGGGCGACGCACAGCAATTGCAGCAGGTGTTCTTGAACATTCTCAACAATGCGTTTGATGCGGTCCGCGAGGCGCCGCGCCAGGGGCGAATCCTCATCGAGACGTCGCAGAACGAATCCGGCGTGGAGATCGTTTTTCAGGACAACGGGCCGGGAATCGCGGACACCGATTCCGTTTTCGATCCTTTTTACAGCACGAAGGAAGCGGGGGAAGGGACGGGGCTTGGGCTGAGCATTTGCCATGGAATCGTGCAGGCTCACGGCGGCGAGATCTTCTGTGCGAACAACGCGGATGGATTCGGTTGCGCGTTCCACGTGCGTTTGCCGCTGGCGGCGAAGCCGGAAGAGATTGCCCCGGCAGATATGGATTCGGAGCATTCCGCGTCCGGAGCGAGGAATTGAAAGATATGAGCGGCGAACCAACACTGCGTTTTCTGGTCGTGGATGATGAACGGAGCATCCGGCGTCTGTGTATGACCGTCGGTTCGGCGCTAGGCCTGTCCTGCCTGGAAGCGGAAAGCGGGGAAGCGGCCCTGGCGTGTCTGGAAAGCAGCTCGGCGGACATCATAATCACCGATCTGAAGCTGCCGAACATGTCGGGCGTGGAGCTGCTGCCGAAGATCAAGGCGCTGCTGCCGCGGACGGAAACGGCTGTGATGACGGGCTACGGATCGATTGAGTCCGCCGTCCAAGCGATGAAACTCGGCGCGTACGACTACATCGAGAAGCCGTTTCGCGTGGAGAATCTGCGGCTGCTATTGCAGCGCATGGCGGAGAAGGTGCGGCTCGTGACGGAGAACCAATTCCTGCGCGAGCGCGTGGACGCGGGAATGCAACTGGAAGGAATCGTCGGCACGTCGGCGCGCATTCAAGACGTGATGCGGCTGATTTCGCGGCTGAAAGATGCGCGCACGCCGGTGCTGATCAGCGGGGAAAGCGGGACAGGGAAGGAGTTGGTGGCGCGGGCGATTCATTTCGGCGGCTCGCTTGCGCGGATGCCGTTCGTGGCGGTGGATTGCGGTTCGCTCGTGCCCACGCTGATCGAGAGCGAACTATTCGGATATGAAAAGGGGGCGTTCACGGGAGCGCTGAAATCGAAGCAGGGATTGTTCCAGGCGGCGAACGGCGGCACGATTTTCTTTGATGAAGTCGGCGAATTGCCGCCCGAAATGCAGGCCAAGTTGCTGCGGGCCTTGCAAGAAAAGGAGATTCGCCCCGTAGGCAGCAATCAAAGGATCGGCGTGGACTCCCGCGTCATCGCAGCCACGAACCGGGATCTCGAGGCGGCCTATCAGGCGGGAACGTTCCGGAAGGATCTCTACTTTCGTCTGAACGTCGTAACGATTCATCTGCCGCCGCTGAGGGAACGGCGCTCAGATATTCCTCTTCTGGTGGACTGTTTTCTGGAACGCTATGCGCCCAACGAGAGCATCCAGATCACACAGACGGCCATGAAGTGCCTGTTGCAATACGAATGGCCCGGAAATGTGCGCGAGCTCGAAAACTGCATCGCGAGGGCGCTCACGCTCGGCGGCCGGCAGACGATCGACGTCCACGATTTGCCGCCCATCATAGCCCGCGCCGCCGAAGCGGACGAAATGGGGCCGGGAAACGCCGCTCTGACTTCGACGGCGCTGGCGGACCTGGAGCGCGCGACGATCGAGCGAGTCTATGGACAGGCGCGAGGAGACAAAGCGCTGGCCGCCAGGATGTTGGGTATCAGCCGGGCGACGATCTATCGCAAACTAAAACATTTTGGGATCGCACAAAAGGTGGCCGAAGCCACAAGCGCGCCCAAACCACTTTCCAATTGAGACAGGCTCCAGAAGCGCTCCGGGCCGCGAGGCATGAGATATTTCCGTCTCAGCGTGAGACGCGGCCATCCAACCCCCGGACCTCGCCGCACTAACTACCAATAAATCAGTAACTTACACGCCGGTTGTAGGCTCGTTTTTTGGTTCCGTTCGTGCTGTTGCGTATTAGCAAGGCTCGGAGTTTAGTCGAGCATTCTTGTCGCGAAGGCATCTCCTGCCTGAGACCTTCGCTCAAGACGAGACCTTCAGGAGCTCTAGAGTTGCCTCCTGCGACGAAGACGGGCACACGGAGCCCAGCCTCATCCAAAACGGGTGTCCTTCGCGGCGACGCGAACGGAAAGTGGGAAGAAGCGCGGCTGCTGTATACCACTTACGTCGCGCTCTCGAAGAAATTTGAGCTGGCGCCACCCCCGTGCGGCGAGGGAGAACTGCCGGAAACGGCTCCCACGGAGGAGGCCCTGAGGGAAGTCTTCTACTGGTTCGAAGGGCTCGACCAGCAAATTCGCCCGCACCAACTCCGGCAGCTTTTTTCGGGAGCGATCAGAGTTCGGGAAGAGCCGCTGCGCGGCCTGATCGAACATCACATCGAGAAACACAGCGTCGCCGCCGACCGAGACAAACTGGAGTTCCTGCTGGCGCAGTACTTTGCGCTCCGCGCGCCGGCTGCACTGCTGAGCAAGAATCTCACGCTGGAAGACGTGGCGGGAGTCCTGCACCCCGTGCTCGGCGAGGCGAAAGCGCCGCCGCTTACCTGGTACGAACCGCTCGACAAGATTTTGCGAACTCTACCGCGAATGCACAGCTTGCGTGATTTATTCGAGAGCGGCTGCCTCGAGAAAGGCCGCCTTCTCAAGGAGTCCGCGCGCAGCAAGGGATATCACCCTTCGGCGGAGCTCGCGTTCTGCCATTTCAATTTTGTGATGCGACGGGCATTCATTCGCCTCATGCACGAAGACGTGAGGGCTTTGCGCGAGGAACTGGCGCAGTTGAGCGAGGCCGGCGTGACGACGTTGGATGGGCGGCGGGCGGGGTTGTCCGCAGCGGAGCCCATGGAAAAGCTGGTGGCGTTTTGCCAGGAGTGGAAACCGCCCTTGCATCTCGATTACGGGCAAGCCTCCGTGGCCGGATCGCTCGAACAATTGCTGGCGCTTCGGGTCGATGCGGAAGAAGCGCTGGACAAGCTTGGAATCCCCCACGCGTCCGGAGCGGGAAGCACGGCCGGTGTCCGCGAACCGGCTGAATTGTTTGGCGTGCCCATCGTGCCGGTGACCGCGAACGCGCCGGTGCAAAGGCGGGAGCCTGCAGCTGGAAACGTCGCGGCAAGAACGGAACCCGCGCGCAAGGTGTCTCACGCGCAGGCGCCGGCAAACAATTTGGCGGATACCATCGCAGAAAAAACCCGCCTGCCCGCCGCTGTAGATCAGGAAAAGAAGGAGCCTGTGGAGGAGAAGGAGCCGCCGCCGCGCGCGGCCGTCCGGGGCGCGGACGCCGCAACACCAGCGGCTCCTATGAAGCGGCGAGTACAGCCGGTCCCGGCGCCATCGCAAGCAGAATTGGAGAATTGTCTGGAGAAGATCTGGGAGCAACTGATCGCGGTCCCGCCGGCACGCGGCCGATCCATGGCGACGATTTCGCTGGGGGAGACGCGCTTCTTGATTTCGTCGTGGGAGGTTGCGGCGTTTGTCAGCGAAAGCGGGCCATTCTCAGAAGACTTCCGCCGCGCTGTGGTTGCGCGGGCCATGATCAGCACCGCGCGTGACGCCTGCCGCGCCTCCGGGAACTCGGAAGCATTGGAATCCGCCCTGACGTTGGCCCGGACGGAGATCAATTACCTTCAGAGCCGTGCGGAACAAGCCAAGCGCGCAAAGGACACGGAGACCGCGGTGAATCTGGGGATTACGGTGAAGCGGCTGCTTTCTTCGATCGAGGACGGGGAGAAGCTCGCGTAGCGTTTATGAAAGGCAGAAGTGACAGCTTGATTCGGCCACGGGTCGTGATCGTTACCGACGATCGAGAGTTCGCACGCGCGTTGATGGCGCGCTGGCAAGCGGAACGCCACGTGCCTGAGATCACGCTCACGCCCGGCGATGTCTGGACAGCCACGTCGGCGGACGGATACCCGCTGGTGATTGTCGGGCCGTTGCGCCCCGGGAAAATACTGGCGATTCTGCGCACGCTCGATCCCTCCGCCGCGGCCGTCTACGTAGTGGGAGACGAAGCCTGTCTGGCAGCCGTAAAAACCGAATACCCGGAGGTGCCGGTCCTGCTGCAGCGCACGGGCTGGGTGGAGACGGTCGTCCTCTTGGCGAATGAAGGCCTGGCCCGGGCCGAAGCATCGGCACGCGCCGCGCGCGCCGAGCGCATCGTGATGCTCGGGCGATACCTGGTCGAGATGCGTCACAGCATCAACGACGCGCTCACCTCCCTGATCGGGAACGCGGACATCTTGCTGGCGGATCAAAGCCGCGTTTCGCCACGCAATCTCGAGCAAGTGAAAACGATTCATGCGATGGCGCTGCGATTGAATGAAATCATGCAGCGGTTTTCGTCGCTCGCGGTGGAAATGCAGAAGGCGGAAAAGGAATCTCAAGCGGAGATGGAAGTGATGTCTCCAACTTTGCTGCGAGAGTCGTAAGCCGATTCGCAGCGCAGAGGGAAACCGAATGGCGGACGAGCTACAACCGGAATTGCTGGCGGCCGAGTCGGAAGCGATTGAGGCGGGCGAATACGCGCCGGGCGATGAGCGACCGCCCGAGCGGCTTTACTGCGTTTTCCGCGCGGGGCGGGAGCGATACTGCCTTTCCGTGCTGGACATCGAGGAAGTCGTGGATTGGCCGATTATTACGCGAATTCCGTTGGCACCGGCGTTCCTGATGGGCATTTTCAACCTGCGCGGGACGATCGTGCCGCTGGTGGACATCGCCGTGACGGAGGGCCGCCGGCCGGGTTTGTTGCCGAAGCACGTGGTCGTCGCCGTGTTGCGGGGTGAGGGCCAGCAGGACTCTTTGCGGCTGGGAATCGCGGCCGACGAGGTGATTGGCACCTATTCCGTGTCCGACGACGCGTTCTTGGAGGATGGACCGAAGGACATGCCGCACTGCCGGGGAATGCTTCGGCATGAAGACCGGCTGGCGCTGGCGCTGGATCTTCGGCGGGTGATCGAAGTCTTTCCGGTGCCGTTGTTGTGAGGCGCCGGAGCGGAGACGCTTGAATCCGGCACCTGGGCCCTGATTTCGAAGAGCGGGAATAATTCTGGGAGGCAGTCATGAAAGCTCGTTTGAGTTCGACAATCTGGATGGTGATCTTGTGGAGCACAGCAAGCCTGATCGGCGTGCTGGCGCTCGCCTTCGACGCGGGCCGGCACGCCGGAGGACTGTCTTTAGCGGAGGCGCCCTCGTTGCCGGGCGGCGCGGCGGGAGAATTGCTCGGAGCAGCCGCGCTCTGTGTCATCACGGCCGTGATCCTGGCGGCGGTGCTGAGCCGTCGCGTTTTGCGGCCGGCGCGGGAACTCGCCCAGTACTCCGAGGCTTTCGTCGCCGGAGATGCGCGAAGCCGGGCGGATATCTCGTCGCAGGATGAGTTCGGGACAATTGCCGACAACCTGCACCGGAGCGCGGGGAAATTGACGCGCGCCGTGATGAACCAGGAGGCGCAAGAGTCCGTGCAGAGGGGTATCGGCGACCTGCTGAGCGTGGTGAATCAGGCGGCGCGCGGCGACTTGACACAACGCACGCGCTCGACGAGCGAAGCGCTGAGCAACCTCACCGAATCCATCAACAGCATGCTCGATTACTTCACGAAAGTGCTCGAGGGAGTCCGCCGGCCCGCAGCCGACGTCGCCTCGAGCACGAACAACATTCTTGCCGCGGCCGAGGAAATGACCAACGGCGCACTCCAGCAGGACCAGGAAATCACAAACACCTCATCGGCCGTGGAAGAGCTGACGGTCTCGATGAAACAGGTGTCGAACAACGCCGAAGCCAGCGCGGAAGCTGCGCGCCGCGCGCTGGACGCCGCCGAACAAGGGAACCGCGCCGTGCGCGACACGCTCGAAGGCATGCAACGCATTCGCGCCCAAGTGCAGGCGACCGCCAAGAAGATCAAGTCGCTGGGCGACCGCTCGCTGGAAATCTCCGAAATCATCAACGTCATCAACGACATCACGGAGCAAACCAATTTGCTGGCGTTGAACGCCGCAATTGAAGCCGCGCGCGCCGGAGAAGCGGGCCGCGGATTCGCGGTCGTCGCCGACGAAGTCCGCAAACTGGCCGAGCACTCACGCAGCGCCACCAAGGACATCGCGGCGCTCATCAAGGCGATTCAAGCCGAGACGAACGAAGCGGTGGTCGTCATGGAAGAGGGCACGAAGGAAGTGGAAGTCGGCGCGGGCCTGGCCGATCAAGCCGGGAAGGCGCTGGAAGCGATTTCGAGCGTCGTGCGGCAGTCCGCGGAACTCGTGCAGGAAATTTCACTCGCCTCGAAGCAACAGGTGCGTGGGACGGAAAGCGTTGCCAACGCAATGCAGATTATTTCCAGCATCACGCGACAGACCTCGCAAGGCGCGCGGCAGACGGTGAGCACCGTCGGGCAAGTGGTGCACCTCTCCGAGCAGCTGAACGAAGCGTTGGGCCAGCTCCGCACGTCTTCGGCTAAGCCGGAACAGGAAGCGCAGGAGCCGCGGCAACCGGCAGGCGTGGGAGCGCGGCGCTGACGAAACGGCCCGCATCCCCGGGCCGTGAAGAACGCGGCCCCGCCTTGAACGGGCTTCCGACGCGTATCGACCATGAAAGAGAAAACGACGGCGAATCCGAAAGTGACCGAACGGGATCTCGATGAGATCCGCGTCTTAATCGAGCAGCGTTCCGGGATCCAATTCGACGCTTCCCGCGAACGATTCTTCTCGACTCGGGTCGAGGAACACTTGCGCGAGCGAGGGTTCGCGGACGCAACCGCGATGTTCCGCCGAATCGCCTCGTCGAACGCGGAGTACGACGGCCTGCTCGAAAGATTACTGACGCAGGAGACATCTTTCTTTCGTTATCCGGCCGTCTACGAGGCTTTGGTCCGCCGAATTCTTCCCGAGATGCACGCCAAGAAATTCTGGGAGAAGGACCGCTCGCTGCGCATCTGGAGCGCGGGATGCTCGACGGGCGAGGAGCCCTACTCGATCGCGATGGCCATCGCAGACGCGCTCGATTTCGCCGAGGCGTGGAATATCGACATCCTGGCCACGGACATCAGCCACCGCGCGCTGAAGCACGCCGAACGAGGCGTATACCCGCGGCGCGCGCTTGCGAATCTCACCCCGGAACAGATCAAGACGCACTTCGCCGTAGAGGGAAGCCACTGCAAAGTGCGGACGCGATTGCGCCGGTGGGTCACATTTTCGCTGATGAATCTGGCACAAGCGGTTTACGTGGGCCGGATGGACTGCATTTTCTGCATGAACGTACTGATCTACTTTTCCGATGAGCAGCGCAACACGGTCCTGCAGCGTTTGTACGGGGCGCTCGAGCCCGGCGGATATCTCTTTCTCGGGCACTCCGAATCGATTGCGAACGTATCGCCGAGATTCGAGTCCATTTTGCAGGGCGATTGCATCCTCTATCGCAAGCCGGGCGCAACCGTGGAAGCGCGCTCGCTGGCAGGAGCCCGATCATGAGCGCGCCGGACCGGGAAGCACTCGAAGTTTTCCTCCAGGAAGCGTCCGAGCAACTGCAGATTCTGCGGGAGTACGCGGGCGTCCTCCAGGAAGACGCGCCGCGGGCGGAAGACGTCCAAAAATTGTTCGATGCGGCAGGAGCCCTGTCGGCGACGGCTGCAAAGCGCGAGTTTCCGTTGTTTTCGGAAATCGCAGGCAAGCTCGCGCACGTATTTCTATATGCGCGAAACGCTGCGCTGAGTCCGGAGACGCGCGGCCCGCTTACGGAATTCCTGGCCGACGGCATCTCGGTCCTGGAGTTCGATCTTCTCGAGATCAGTTCGAGCGGATCGGAACTTGCGGGAGAAATCGGCGCGTTCAAACAGCGGTACGCATTTGCTTTCCCCGAAGCCGCGGCCGCGGAGGCGGCGGCCGAAGTTCTCTCGATCGAGGCGAGCGATGCGGTAACCACCGAGCCCGAAAGGCTTTCAACGGGGGCTTCGCTGTACGAGCAGCTTCCCGAAGACGGAGACGTCCCCTCCGAGGTTCTGGAGTTCTTCCTGCCTGAGGCCGAGGAGCACTTGCAGGTCGTCACGGATTGCCTGCTTGCGCTCGAGGCGAACGCGAGCACAGAGGAAGTACACCGGCTGTTTCGCTCGATGCACACGGTGAAGGGTTCGGCGGCGCAAGTCGGTCTGCGGCGCATCGCGGGCATCGCGCATCGCGCGGAGGATCTGATCGGCCGGATTCGTGACGGAGAGCTGGCGCCGACTGCGGAAGTCGTCGATGCGTGTCTGGAAACGGTGGACACGCTGAAGAAGTTCCTGCGCCGAGAATGGGAGAGCGACGATGTCATGCGCTCTTCCGTCAGCGCGCTTCTGGAGCGGTTGGCCGAACTCACTTCAAAGGAAGGCGGCGAGGAAGCTGTATCCGTTCGCGCAGAGAGTGCAGAAGGCGCTGTAGCGGGTGAGACAGGCGAAAGCACCGCGGTTGTGAAGAAACCGCACGTGGCCGCAGCGCAAAGCAAGTCGTTGCGGATTCCACTCGACCGGCTGGACCGCATGATGAACACGGTCGGCGAACTGATCATCAGCCGGACGCGGATGATCGGGCGGCTGGCGGAGCTGGGGCGGCTGATCGACGTTTTAAGCTTTTCAAAGCGGCGTTTGTCCGACAAGGTCGCCGAATTTCACGATAAGTACGAGTTCGCGCGCATCGGGCAGAGCTGGCAAAGCCCCGTGAGCGTTCCCGCCGGGAGCTTGGCAGGCGAGGCGCGCTCGGAGACGGAGCCTTCTCGCTTCCACGAATTCAGCGAACTGGAAATGGATCGCTACGACGATTTCAACATATTGTCGCGCTCAATGACGGAAATCTCCGCGGACGTGACGGAAGTTCTGACGCAGCTCAACTCCTTCATGGGGCGCGCCGACGGGGACATAGATGAGTTCACCAAGCTGGCGCATCACCTGCAGGACGAAATCACGCAGGCCCGCATGGTGCCCATCGGCAACCTCTACACGCGCCTCTCGCGCACGGCGCGCGACGCCGCAAAGGATACGGGGAAGCATGTGGATCTGTCGCTGGAAGGGGCGGAAACGGCGCTGGACAACAATATCATTCAGCAAATCTCCGACCCGTTGATCCACTTGATCCGCAATTGCGTCGCGCACGGAATCGAATTTCCGCAAGAGCGGGTGCAGGCCGGGAAGCCTCCAAAGGGCCGCGTTTCGGTTCGCGCGTACCACCACGGCAATCACATCTTCGTGGAAGTCGAAGACGACGGGCGTGGCATCGACTACGAGCGGGTTCGCGCGCGGGCTCTCGAGGCCGGTCTGATTTCTCCCGGCGCCGCAGCAGGACTGACCGAGAGAGAATTGCAGGATCTGCTGTTCCATCCGGGAATCTCGACCGCCACGAGTAAGACGGAACTTTCCGGCAGGGGAGTCGGTCTGGACGTGGTGCGCTCGAACGTCCACGGGCTGAACGGGGAAATTGAAGTCCGCAGCCAACCCGGCGTGGGCACCTGTTTTACGCTGAAAGTCCCGTTGACATTAATTATTTCGCAGGCGCTCTACGTGCGTTGCGGCAGCTTAGTCTTTGCGCTTCCACTGGCGGTCGTGGAAGAGATTCGCCGCATCCGCCCCGATGAGATCGACACCGTGGGCGGCAAGCCGCTGACAAAAGTGCGCGATGTCGTCACTGAGGTCGTGCGCCTCGACGTGCAACTCGGCCTCCCGCCGCTTGAGCCCGTGAACGGTTCATTGCGATTGGTGATCGTGAAAGTGGCCGGACGACAAGTCGGCATTCTCGTGGAAGAGGTGATCGGCAAAGACGAGATTGTCATCAAGAGCTTGGGAGAATACCTGCGCAAAGTGAAGCTGTTTCCCGGGACAACGATCGCGCCGGACGGCAGCTTGATCCTGCTGATCGACCTGAATCGCCTCGTTTCGAGCGACGCCTCGCAACGCCCCGCCATTCTGCCCAGCGCTAGCGCCGCGCGCGTTTTCGCGCCGGGGGCTTCGGCTGTGGCTTCGGGCAGCATCCCTGTCGAGGCGACGGACACGATCCCGAGCGAGGCCGTGGTCGTCGTCGTGGACGATTCGATCAGTGTGCGCAAGTTCGTCGGCAGGATGCTCGAGAAAGCAGGGTATCGCGTGCGGCTCGCGTCGGATGGGCTCGAGGCGAGCGAAGTCATCGCGCAGACCGGCTGCCATCTCATCATCACCGACCTCGAAATGCCGCGGATGAACGGATACGAGCTGATGGCGCACCTGCGGCAGGAGCCCACGACCCGCCGAATCCCCGTTCTCGTGGTGACCTCGCGCGCGGGCGCGAAGCACCGCGATCGAGCAATGAAAGAGGGCGCCGCGGGCTTCTTGACCAAGCCGGTGCAGGAAGAGCAACTCCTGGCCGAGGTTTCAAAACTGATTGGGGCAGCAGCGGGAACGCGACAGCCCGTGCCGGTAGAATGAGGATCTGAAATGAGCGCGGCGGGCAAAAAAATCCGCGTGCTGGTAGTGGACGATTCCGTGTTCATGTGCAAAGTCCTGCAGGGAATCATCTCCACCGACCCTGAGTTGCAGGTGATCGGCGAGGCGCACGACGGCCGGGAGGCGGTCTCGATGGCGATGTCGCTCCAGCCAGACGTCATCACGATGGACCTCATGATGCCCCACATGGATGGCCTGCAGGCGATCGAGCTCATCATGTCGCAGCACCCGCGGCCGATTCTGATTGTCAGTTCTGAATCGCGCGAGGGCGCGGCCAGCACGCTGCGCGGACTGGAGCTGGGCGCAATTGATTTTGTCGCGAAACCGAAAACCGGCGTGGATCTCGATATGAATCTCGTGCGCGATGAGCTTACACGCAAACTGCGTCTCGCCGCGAAGGTCAGAGTCGTGCGCACGGCCACGCGCCCGAGCGTGAACATTCCCGCCACGATGCGAGCGCAGCGCGTGACGCCGCCAGAGAGCGCCGGGGCCGGCGCCGTCGCGGATTCCGCTCGCATTCCGATCATCGTAATTACGGCTTCGACGGGCGGGCCGGCAACCTTGATGCGATTGGTGCCGAGGTTCCGCAAGGATTTTCCGGCCGCGGTGCTCGCGGTGCTGCACATGCCGGTGGCATTCACCACTCAGTTCAGCCAGCAACTTGCCGAATCCAGCCGCATTCGCGTGAAAGAAGCGGAAGAAAATGAGATCGTGCAGCCGGGCACCGTGTACTTGTGCCCCGGTTCGCACCACATGCGACTCGTGCCACCGCGGCGCATCTCTTTGGAGGACGGGCCGCGGATCTTGGGCTATCGCCCGTGCGCCAACCTCACCATGCAGAGCGTGGCCGCAGCCGCGGGAAACTTGGCGATCGGAGTGATCCTGACCGGCATGGGCAACGATGGGGCCGAAGGTGCGAAGGCCATCAAATCCGCGGGCGGGCTGGTGATCGCCGAGGACGAGTCCACGGCCGTGATTTTCGGAATGCCGTTGGAAGCGATCAAGACGGGATCGGTGGCCCAAGTTCTGCCGCTCGACGATATCTATCCTGCGCTGGAGAACCGCGTGCTCAGCCTCGCGCACGCATATCCGGTGGGTGTGCGATGAGTCCGGCGGGGGCAAAACCGAAAGTGAGCCGGCGCACCCAGCGCAGCGAACAGGTCATCGTGTTTTCGGTGGCCTCGCAGCGATTTGCGATCGCGTTGGACGCCGTGCAGGAGATCCGAAGCGCGGACAGCCTGGCCGGCGCGGCAACGGAACTGGTGCAGACGAACTTGAAGAAAGTGCGCCACAAACTCGAGCGCAAGGGCAGGACGTACTACGTCGTGAATGCGTGCCAGCACTTTGGACTGCCGGTTACGCGGCCGACGCTTGTGCTCGTCCTGCGGAAATCGCGCGCTTGCGCATTGGTGGATCGCATCGAAGAGATGCTCGAAATCGCAGAGGTTCGTTCGCTTCCACGTGCGTTTTCGGGAGAGGAACGGCGCTGGTACCGCGGATTGGCGTTGATCGGGGATAGTGTGATTCCAGTCGTGCATCCTTCGGGGTTCCTAACGCCCCGGGAGATTTCGTTGCTCGATGCTGCGCGGGCCGCGGCCGCGGCGTCGGCCGATGCGGCCACAACGGAAGGAGCAGCCGCCCAATGAGCGCCACAGTTCCAGTAGGCGGCCGATCGTTTGTGCTCTTGAGGCTGAGAACGCGGCGTTTCGCGCTACCTGCGGAAACCGTCATCGAGCTCGTCGTGCCGGGCAGCCTGCAGAGCTTTCCGCATACGAGTCCGCTGTTGCTCGGCGTGCTCGTGCGGCGGGGGCAGGTGGTGCCGGTGGCGGACATAGCGCAGGTCGTGGCTGGATCGGCGACGCAGAATCGGAAGTTTTATTTGATTGGGACGCGGCATTTCGGCGGGGCGCGCGAGTGGTGTGCGATTCCCGTAATGGGGGATTGCGAGCTGATCAGCGCGACGCCGGAGGCGTGCGAGGAAGGCGCCCCGGCCTACATCACCGGCGCGGTGCATCTGGGCGAAGAGCAAGTGCCGATCCTCGATCTCGACGG
This sequence comes from Candidatus Methylomirabilota bacterium, assembly GCA_035626055.1. Lineage (GTDB taxonomy): Bacteria > Acidobacteriota > Terriglobia > Acidiferrales > UBA7541 > DASPOJ01. The sequence continues at coordinate 25,269 of DASPOJ010000172.1, forward strand.
TGTGTTTGGAACGGGAGTTGTGGACGATTCGTTAGTGGAGGCGCGACCGTGAGCTCGCCTGGCGCTGCTCCCAAGATTCTCCTGGTTGACAGCAACGTGTATTTCTCCAAGCGGCTGACGGACGCGCTGAAGAACGAAGGGTTTGAGGTCATCGCCAGCACGCAGGCCGTCTACGCTTTGACGATGCTGGAGTGGAATACGCCGGCGGCGATTCTATGCGCCACAAACTTGCGCGAACTGGACGCGATGAAGATTGCCCCGATCCTGCATGCGGACGCCAAGACGGCCGCCATCCCGGTCATCGCGATCGGGAGTGGGGGTGAGCAGGCGTTGCTCGAGGCTTTCAGCGCGGGCTGCGCCGATTACGTGGACCGTCGGCAAAGTCCCGCGGACATCGCGGCGCACGTTCGAGCGTTTCTCACGAGCCGAACGGACGGCTTTCAACCGACGCAAATGGTGGCCGCGCCGGATACGGCTCTGAGCGGCGACCTATCGCACATGGATCTGGCGACGGTCATCCAAATGCTTGGACAGGCGAGCCAGACGGGCGCGCTGCACGTCAACGCCGGTGAAATCGACGGCATCATCTTCTTTGATGGCGGAACGCTTTCACACGCGGAGTGCGGGAGTCTTTTTGGCGACGAAGCCGTACTGCAAATCGTGAAGAATTGCTACGGAGCCAGCGAAGGCGTTTACAAATTTGTTTACGGATCGAGAGCCACGACGCGATCCGTGCTTCGGTCCGCAGCCGATCTCATTCTGGACGCAATGCGCGAGTACGACGAAGAGCAGCGCGAACCTGCGGGAGGGCAGTCGAAATGAGTTCGACGACCGAGGTCGCGGTGAGCCACATTCCGACGGTCTACTTCATCGATGACAGCGCGACGATGCGCGAAGTGATCCGCATCGCGTTCCGCAGGGAAAATTTCAAGATCATCGCCTGCGCGGACGCGGCCACGGCACTGACGCAGTTCGAACAGGATCCGCCCGACGCCGTCATCACGGACGTCATCATGCCGGACAAGGATGGCTACGAGGTCTGCCAGTTCGTCAAGCAGCACCCGCAATTCAACCTGAAGCCGGTGATTCTAATGTCCGGGATCGTGAATCGAGCTGTCGCTGAGAAGGCGATGGAGGTAAAAGCCGACGAACTGATTCGGAAGCCATTTCAGCCGCAGGAATTGATCGCCCGGGTGAAGAATCTCCTGCATATCGAGCAGGCCGCCCCGGCCGGTGCAACCACCCCCGCAGCGAATCCGCTGACGAATATCTTTGCCGGCGCGCCGGACTCGTCGATCTCACGGGGCGCAACTCCCCACGGCAATTCCTCAGCGGTTCCAAGCGAAGCGCGCAAGGCCGTCTCTGTGACAAGCGCCCGAGCGAATGCGCAGTTGGAAAGCGCGCCTCAAGCGGCCTGCGCAGAGGCCCTCTCCCACGAAACGCAAAGATTGAAGCGCGAGATTGCACGGCTCGAGATGTTGGTGAAAAAGCTCCAGGCCGGGCTGGAAGCCGAGCGCCAATACTCCGCGGCGCTGGAAGCCCACGTCAAGACGCTGCAGGAGTCCGAATAGCGAAGGTTGACCGCATCTGGCGCGTGCCGCTGCTCCCCCAAGAATTGGCGTGCTCTGCACCAGCGCGCGCCTGCGCAACGAGCCGTGCCGGAGGCGAAACCTCGGTCAGGCGTCGGTCATCGGCGCTTACGGATGTTGGCGACTCCCGTTGCAGCATCCCGTAGTCGGTTAGGGGAACCTGCCGGCGAGATATCGTTAAACTTCGCGCTCAGCCGGTCTTCTGCATCGGTTCGATCGCGATCACGTCCTGTTCGCTCCGCGCGGTCGAGCCAAAATGTTTGTGCAGCACCAGCGCCACGGCACCGCGCAATCGCGCCATGCCGGGCTCTACCGCCGGCCGC